>JAUWNS010000021.1 GCA_030612485.1 Candidatus Bipolaricaulota bacterium | reverse complement strand
GACAAAGTACCTGCCTAACTATCTTGGCTGGTACCGTTGGTTAGACGGTAATGCTAATGCGCTAACCCCGCAAGCTTGGTTCCTAACTGCGGTAGGATCCTCTTGATCTATGCCACCAACAGCTAACATGAATAGAGCCTTCGGCAAAGACAAGAAGTCTATCGCTCCAACGGGCGCTCAACGTCCTGCGCTTCGAGGTCAAAGCATTGCCTGCCTGCACTGTGGGACCAATAGTCTCTGTAGAAGTGGTCTCGCTCTTCTGCGGTATCGCGCGAGAACTGCGCGCACAGCTCATAGGTATTGCTGCTGAGTACTCGATATTCATAAGGTCGACCGCTTTCAGGGTCGTACAGCTCTATGAAGACACCTGGCTCGCCTGCAAGCTCCTGCAGCGAAGCCGGAAGTGTTTCCTCGCGCGTCCAGTAGATATCCAGTTTGCGGACGATGTTACGCAGATCGTCGACGCGTCGTTCATCGAGCCGTCGCAACCGCTCTTGTGCCGGTGAGTCAAGCAGCGTGACCCCGACGATCACTACAGTCAGAACCGCAACGACAAGGCTGATGGCGATGACGGCCCTGACACTCATGGCCTTGCGAGGCGTCTTCATGCCTCCGTCTCCTGTTCTTCCTGCCGAAGATCCCACAAGTAGTAGCCGAAGATGCCACCGGCAATGACAGCGACGGTGATCACCTTCAGCGCGACGCGCAGGCTGAGTTCACCGCCCAGGAAGTTGTACACAAGCGTCGTCAGGTCACCGATGATGACACCGGCGGCGACAAACAGGGTCATGTACGTCAGCCACTTGCGAACTTTCGAGGCACGCTTGCTCGGATCGCGCTTGATGGCACGGCCAATCAACAGCGACAGGTACAAGAAAATGGGAAATGCGATGACCAGCGAGGACACTGAGAAGCGAATCGCCTGCCGCGCGGAGTCGGCGAATTCGGCGTAGGCAGCCGGGTCGGGGAAGGCAAGGTTGATGAACTGGAAGATAAGTCGCCCGAAGTTGAAGGTTGCGAGATACAGGGTCGTGAACAGAACAAGGTACATAAACGCTTCGCGTGCTGAGAGATACAGCTTGGGCCTCGGTACGGGAATCGGAAATTCGTCGATCTGGGCGAAGGCAGCCAATGCACCCTTCACTTGGTCGGGCTTCCAGCCCGCCTGCAGCAAGGCGTTCTCAATATCCGCACGCGACACGCCGCGCGCCAAGGCCTCCTTGACAAAGCTCAGCAGTTCCTCATTGATGGCCATGATCGTCCTCCCTCCTGATAGTTCAGTTCGACGCGAAGATTGTCGCTAGTCAGCTTACAGGCGTGTTGGTTCTCAGGCAAATTCGCGCATATGCCTGTCGCCTCCGTCACTTCATGATGGTGTCTTCGTCAGATGAATTCGCCGACATGAAACAGTGATACGTAATGAGTGAAGGGCAATGAGAGCGAGCAAGAGCATCCTCTCGACGCAGAGAGCACCAGGAAGAGGAGGGAACAACAAGGATCACAGGCATGTCTTGCGATCTTGGTGTCGCGACACCTTGGCGTCTTGAGTGAATGCAACGAACAGGCGAGAGAACGACATTCTATCATTTGAGGTCAGGATTCGCTACCCACTTCAAACAGCAAAAAGCCTACTCTTCCCGAGTCCCTGGCCTCTTGCATGCCATGCAAGCGCTCTCCCAGCTGAGCTAAGGCTCCAATTAGCAGCTTCATCCCTTTCGCTAGTCACGTAACACGTCGCAGAAGACACGCTCGAAGTTCTGGTAGCAGGCTTTCTCCACTTGACGGGTGCGGAGTCCTGGCCCTTAGGAACGGTTTTCACACCAGTTTTCCCAGTGATTTCAAGAGCCGGTCGATCTGTTCTTGCGTATGCGTAGAGAAGACTGCGATTCGCAAGGATTCCATGTTGGGGGCATCTGAATAGCCGTGCGGCGGAACATAGGCCACGAGAACACCTTCCTTCTCCAAATCTTGCTGAACTCGCTTCAAGTCTACTCCGGAAAGGGCGGTGACCGCAACGATAGGAATTGGTGAGTCTGGTAGATCTATTCCCAATTCTCTCAGGCCGGTTCGCATGTAGGCAACATTGGACCATAGCTGCATTCGCATTTCGGGATGTTCCGATAGAATCTTTAACCCCATTACAGAGGCTGCTGCTGCTGCTGTGGAAGGAGGGCTGGCCCCAACCGGGATTCTCACGTTGCGGGTGATCTTGTCCATCAGATCACGATTACCAGGGATGATTCCTCCCAGCCCGCCGAATGCCTTGCTGAGAGTGCCGGTAAAGTAACGGTTCTTCCCCTGTACTCCGCAGTACTCAAGGCTTCCCTGTCCTTTTTTCCCGATCACGCCAACTGCATGGGAATCATCCACACACAATAGGGCGCCGTCGTAAGGGGCCAAGACTTTCACATACTCCCTCAAAGGAGCAACAACCCCCGTTACTGGGAAAATACCATCCGACATAACCAAGGGGATTTGTTTAGGTTTCAGATTATCCCGTAAGTTCCGCGCCAAATCATCTGCATCCAAATGATAAAAAGGGATAACACGCTTTCCCGTCGAACGGATTCCATCAAAGACACTGTAGTGCGAAGCGGCATCGACAAATACCACGTCGTAATCATCGCTCAACGATTGAACAAGCAACATGTCTCCGAGATATCCCGAGATGATGTACTGAGCGCTCTCTGTCTGGAAGAACTCAGTTGCTCTCTTCACCACCTCAAGAAGAGGTGGGCTTGCCATTGAGGTTCCCGGACCAGTGCCGTACTGACGGGTTGCCTCGCACGCCGCCTCGATCACTCTGGGGTCCCCGTGCAAGGTGTAGTAACTGGTTCCGCAAAAGTAATCCACCTCGCTCCCGTCGATCACCATTCTGGGGCCAAGCGCAGATCCCATCGTTTTGATGTGTGATTTCATTTTCCCGCTCTGCGCTCCTTGAACGCGCTTGAACCGTCTGAAAAAGCTGGCAGAACAACACCCTGCGTTATCCCAATTCCTTCACTTTACAGTAAATAACTCTAGGTTATTTAAGAACGATGGATCGATATCCGCCCCCAAGCCAGGGCCATCAGGGAGAATCACTTTCCCTCCCTCGCCGTAGCTAATCCCTCCAATGACCGGATCTATCGTCTGCATGTCAGCGCTGTCAAGGTCGGCAAACCGGATATTGAGTCGGGCTGAGATGACATGGGCGGCCGCGCTCAGGCCGAGACGGGTTTCATTCATGCATCCCACCATGCAAGGTATACCAGCAGCCTCAGCTACCGCGTTGATCTTGAGAGCAACGTGGATACCGCCCGACTTGGAAAGCTTAATATTGAGGTAGTCACAGGCCCCCATCGAGACTAATCTATAGGCGTCATGATCATCAAAGACCGATTCATCGGCCATGATAGGAATCGTGGTCTGAGAGTTAATCTTGCCCATCGATTCAAAGTCCCAAACAGCCACAGGCTGCTCACAGTATTGAATGCCCTGGTCTTCCATACCTTTCAGGGCCTTTAGTGCGGTAACATAGTCCCATCCTTGATTGGCATCGATGCGTAACGGTATCTCCGGCCCCAGTGCCTCCCGAATGCGTCGAATGCGATCGATGTCCTCTGTAGCGGTGGTACCCAATTTCACCTTAATCGCCGGGAAACCACGGTTCTTGAAATCGAGCGCATCTTGCACCATCTTGTCGGGAGTATTGATACCAACAGTACGATCTGTCAGTAACGTGCGTTTCCCACCTCCCAGCAGTCTATACAAGGGCAGATCCGCTACCTTGCCGAGAAGGTCATATAGTGCCATGTCAAAGGCAGATATTACAGTTGGGTTCTTGGGGAGGTAGGCCATCAGCTCTCCCAACCGCTCCTCAATTTCCAGTGGATCCTTGCCAATCAGGAGCCGTGCCAAATCCCGCGCAGCCGCTAGTACGGTCGCTTGTGTCTCACCAACGATCGCGGTAAACGGACTGGCCTCCCCCATACCGTATACCTGCTCGTCGGTGTTTATCTTGATAAAGACGTTTTTGGCAACCTCAACTTCGTCAAGAGAAATGCGAAACGGTTCTTTCAAGAAAATATCGGCCTTATACACGTCTACACTCTCAATCCTCATATCCTAGTTTCCCCCCTTACTTAACATATTACTATAACATCTACGTAATCGATGTGTGTAAGTACCGTCCGCGCTTCAATCCAAACACCACTCACCCTTCGATTCCCGATCATCCGTGTCGTTGACTGACATCGCATAGTCGGTCGATATCATCCCTTGTATGGGTTGCGGTGACAACCAAACGCAAGCGACCAGGACTATCGGCTGTAGGATAGTGCACGAACGGGACGATAATGCCGGCTTTACGCAGTCGCAGGTGGAGTTCCTCGGCGCTGCTTTCATCGAGATTGGAGATGAAGATGATCGGGGTTCCACGAAAAACAGCTTCAAAGCCAAGATCCACCAACTTAGCAATAGCATATTTGGCGTTCTCCCTAAGCGTTTGTCGCAAATGGGGCTCTCGCATTACCAGGTTCACAGCTGCTAGAGAAGCACCAAGTACAGCTGGAGGAAGTGGAGTCGATCCGATATAGGTGGTCGCCATCTTACGGATCCTATCACAAAGCTCCTTTGTCCCCGCGATGAACCCCCCAAAGCTGCCCAGTGCTTTGCTCATCGTTTCCGTCTGATAGATCTTGTGCGAGATAATACCATAATGTTCGGGGGTTCCACGTCCATTCTCCCCCAACACACCGGTCGCATGGCAATCATCAACCAAAACTCGGAACTCACCATCAGGGAGTATCTCAAGTATCTCCTCCAACGGGGCGATTTCCCCCGTGCCTGTTTCTACACCGTTCACTGCAATAATTGCGCGGTCGAGCCCGGTTAGAACCTTTCTCAACTCCTCGATGTCATGATGGGCGTAGAATCGTACTTCTCTAACCGAATGGGGAATCGCTTCGAGAATGCTCGGGTGAGCCCATTTATCACAGACGACAACATCTGTTGGTTGGGCGAGCACGCTTAACAGGGTCTGATTACCAAGGTATCCCGAAGCGTAGGTGCAGACGTCTTCGGCTCCCTTAAACTCTGCAAGCTTCCGCTCAAGCTCAAGGTGCAATATATTGGTTCCACTTGTTTCACGCGATGCTGAAAAGCTTGTCCCGTATTGCCTAACGGCTTCAACCGCTCCTTGTTGAAGCTCAGACCGATTGGCATATCCGAGGTAATTGGTTCCGCCGAAATAGAGGTATTCTTTACCATTAAAACAAGCTTTCGGCCCTACGGGCCCAGTGAGAACCAACTCTTTTTTCTCAATCATAGCTTTTCCCTTTTCACACGGTTTTGTCGTTGCGGTGTTTATGGTCCACGCCGAAGATGCGGGTCTAAGACATCTCTCACCGCGTCCCCCAAGAGATTGAACCCCATTACAGTTACCAAAATAGCCAGTCCGGGGAACGTCGGATACCACCAATAGTCGCGAATGAAATTCCGCCCCACACTGATCATCGCTCCCCATTCAGGAACAGGAGGTTGTGCACCGAATCCGATAAAACTCAACGTTGCTGCGGTGAGAACCACCTCTCCCAAATCTAGTGTTGCCTGCACTACGATCGGCGAAGTGCAGTTGGGAAGGATATGATAGAGCATGATGCGAGAGGAAGAGGCTCCTAAAGCACGCGCAGCTGTTACGTAGTCGATTTCCCGGATGGCTAGAACTTGCCCACGAGCTACTCTCGCATAACGCGGCCACCAAATTACCACCATCGCGATGATGGCATTTTCCAGGCTTGGGCCAAGAGCAGCCGCAATGGCCATTGCCAGGATCAACGCTGGAAAAGCAAGGAATACATCGGTTAATCTCATAATCATCTCGTCAATCCAGCCACCAATGTACCCGGAAAGCACCCCCAACAGTGTCCCAATCCCGAGAGTTAGCCCGACTACCACGAGGCAAATCCGTAGCGTAATTCTACTTCCATAGATGACGCGGCTCAGGATGTCGCGGCCAGTATCATCCGTGCCGAATAAATGGGACGCGCTTGGTGGCGACAGCCGATCTCGCAAACTCATCTTTGTAGGGGAGTAAGGAGCAATAAGAGGAGCAAACACAGCCATAAAAACCAACAGCCCCACAATAAAAAAGCCAAATAGCGCAAGCCGGTTCTTCCGAATCTTGCGAAGAGAACGATTCCACTCACTTTCCATACGGGATTTTCCTTTAATATCGGATCCTCGGGTCAATAAGAGCATATGTCACATCCACTAAGAGATTCATCATAATATAAATAAAAGCAATGACTAATGTTACTCCCATAACAGCTGGAAAATCCAAGGACGTCATAGAGCCAACGACGTAATGCGCCATCCCAGGCCACGCAAAGATTAGCTCCGTTGCCACGGCCCCTCCCAACAATTCGCCATAAGCAAGCCCAACCACCGTTAAGGTTGGGATTAGCGCATTCCGCAAAGCATGTTTTGAGACCACCAATACTTCCGAGAGGCCTTTTGCACGCGCTGTCCGGACGAAATCTTGATCAAAGGCTTCTAGCATACTCGATCGCGTCATCCGGGTCACCCTTGCTAGAACCGCAAATGCCAGGGCAGAAGCAGGCATAATGAGATGAAGCGCTGCGTCGCCGAATGCGCGCCAGTCTAGAGTAAGCACACTGTCTAGCACATAAAGACCAGTCACATAGGTTGGAGGTTCCCCACTAATCCGTCCGGGCCCAGGGAGTATGCTGAGTTGCATATAGAAGACCATCATCATCAGGAGCCCCAGCCAGAAGATCGGCATGGACACTCCGGTAACAGAGAACACACGACTCAAGTGATCTACCGCTTTATTCCGGTGCACTGCTGAGATAATCCCCAACGGTATTCCAAGGAGAACGGCGATAAACAGAGCCATTGTGGTCAGCTCGAAAGTTGCGGGAAAGAAATCTCGAATGTCAGCAATAACAGGGCGTCTTGTAAGAATTGACTTACCGAAATCACCACGAAATATCTGCACGACGTACATCCCAAACTGAATGTGCACCGGCTTATCTAATCCGTACTCTTGTCGGATACGCTGAATGATCTCCGCCGTCGCCCGAGGGCCTGCAATCAATTGAGCGGCATCGCCAGGGACGATGTGCGAGATAAGGAACGTAATAGCTAGTACGCCAAGAAGCGTGGGAACAAGGAATACAAGTCTTCGTCCCATAAAGGCTAGCAGATTCATACATCCCCCAGAAAAAGCTAGGGGCTTGCGTTCACAAGCCCCTAGCCAGCCGGAATGCCTACTTTTCTATGGATATATCATAGTAATTTGGCATATTAAGAAGCATTGGGTTAAAGACATATCCCTTGACCCAATCTCGCATTGGAAGTTGATAGTTGGTCTGAAGCAGGTAGAGGTAGGGCGCATCGCTCGTCCCAAGCCACTGTATCCCCCGGAAGAGCTCCATGCGGCGCGCGGGGTCAACCTCCAGCCGTTCTTGAGTCACTAGATCGTCCATTATCTGGTTCTTGTACCAAGCCCTATTCCCGGGGAGGCCCCAGTTCTCGGAGAAGAACCAATACCATGTGAACATATCGGCATCGGCATAATCCGGGGTCCAGTATCCGTGCGACATATCGAAGTCTCCCTGGTCCAGTTTCGCGCGCAACGTAGCCCAAGCGTAGCTTTCGATTTCCACAGTAATCCCAATCTCAGCAAGATTCTCCTGGATTACGAGGGCCATTGGACGCCACTCGGGAATGGTAGGTGAATGCATGAGTTTTAGAGTAAACCCATCGCCGTAACCCGCTTCTTCAAGCAGTGCGCGGGCACGGTCAAGATCCTGAGAATATTGATATACCTGAATGTGTTCCGCAAAACCGATCGGCACCGGCCCTTCCATTTGCACAGCCGTCCCTTGCCAGAGGTAATCCAGTATCCCTTGGTAATCGATGGCATAGGAGATTGCTTGGCGCACACGCACGTCATTCAGGTAGGGTCGTTGGCAGTTAAGGTAGACATAGTGACAGGCAAAACTTGGCGCTTCAAAGACACGAATCCCCGGCACGCCTTTCAGCGCCTTGATCTGATCAACAGTAAGCTTCTCAGCGATATCAATCTCGCCTTTCTCAAGCAACATCCGTAAGTCTTCGGGCTCTGGAATGTACTTGAGAATAACCTTAGCAAGCTTCGCAGAACCCCGCCAGTAGTTGTCGTTTCTTGCAAGAACCATCCTCAGCCCATGGGCCCATTCGGACGCGTAGAACGGACCAGTCCCTGCCGTATGTTCCGCCAACCAGTCTTGTCCGTAATCGCCGTTAACCTCGTGTCCCATGACACCTGGACTGACAATGCATCCCTGATCCGTAGCGAATGCTGAAAGGGCAGGAGCAAAGGGTGCTTTCAGAGTAAAACGGATCACGTATTCATCGACAATATCTACAGAGTTGATGAAGCCGAATGTTCCAACTGGTCCCTTACCAATGGCAAACAGGCGTTCAAAACTAAACCGGACAGCCTCTGCATTAAAAGGTGTGCCATCGATAAACTCCACCCCTTCCCGTAGACGGAACGTATACGACAATCCGTCCTCAGAGACATTCCATGTGATAGCAAGCCCAGGAAGCAACTCGGTCGTGGCTCCCTTATACTCGACTAGACGGTCATAGCAGTAGTAGATTGCTCTCCATGTGTTGTTATCCATGCTGATGTGCGGATCGAGTGTCTCCGCTTCAGCAGTAACACCAAAGGTTAGAACATCATCACCATTTGCAAACGCACTAGCGCCTATTACCAAAAGAAACCCTACCAACAGCAATAACACTACCCTGGCTTTCATAGATAGTACCTCCTTAACGTAGGTGAATGTGTACTGTACTTAAAAACACACTTGATATGCACCACCTCCTTTCTGCAAATTCACCATTCCCGGTGCATCTCCTCACATCAAGGCTTCGCTGATTTCAACATCACAAAACGATACAAGCGAATCAGCGGTTTTGCTCTACATCCTGAGGAACCACCTCGCCTTGGTCTGTGCGGTATGCACGGGGATTAGTTTCAGATGCTGCAATCGGTGCCCTGGTACTCATCATCCGCCACTTCCGATTGGCTTTTTTACTTCATCGATAAACTTAAGAACATGCTCCCGCAATACAGTAGCGCACTCGGGCCCGTTTCGATCCTTCAATGCTTTATATAATTGCTTCCAGTCCTCTATCATAGCAGAGAAAACATGCTCATCTCCCTTAACGATAAACCACAGTCTTATTATCTGATTGCGCACCATTTTAGCAACCTTTGCCAAGGCACGGTTCTTAGTGGCATCATAGACGACATCGTGTAGCTGAGCATCTAGTTGCATCACGTTTATCGATTCCCTTACGTCAGCAAACTTCCTGAGTAGATCTTGAAGCTTTGCAAGCTCTCCCTTGTCAATCCGCTGTGCTGCAAGAATTCCTACTTGTTCAACTAGAATCAATCTGAGCTCAAAGATGTCTCTCAGATCTTGGAGGCTAATCTCTTTGACACGCGCGCTGCTGTTCGGAACTCGGTGAACGAGCCCCTCATTCTCGAGGCAGACAAGTGCTTCCCTAATTGGAGTGGCACTCACCCCAAGGTCTTCTGCCAATTCACTGATCGGAAGGACTTGCCCCGGGTAATACTCCGCAAAGATGATCCGGTCTCTTAGAATCCTAACCACTTTTGTGTCGGCATGTATATTATTCATATCGAGATTATATCGCCAGGATATCACATTCCGCGTGACTTGTCAATTGCTCCTCGTGCACGCAATCCGTACAATCTCCTGGTGTAAGGAGGTACAATGTTCAGCGGCAAATGTGTGACAGTTATTACCGGAGGGAACTCATCGGAACGAGATGTATCGCTGGTCTCAGGTCAGTGCGTTTACCAGGCGCTTGTGGAACTGGATATCCAGACAAAATTACTGAGAATTACTGATTTGAGTGATCTGGTGTCAAAGCTCGATGAAATTGATGTGGCTTTTATTTGTCTCCATGGCGGTGACGGGGAAAACGGCACGGTTCAACAGGTTCTTGAGGAGTATGGGATCCCTTATACCGGTTCTGGGCCAAATGCGAGTGCATTGGGTATGGACAAGCTTGCGTGCAAGCGCGTCCTTCGCTCCGTAGGCGTTCCCGTCCCACGAGCACTTCCCTATCAAGACGAGGATCTGGGAAGCTTTGCGGACACGGTTCTCATGCAGTTCTCTTTGCCTGTCATTATCAAATCTAGCAGCCAAGGAGCAAGCATCGGGGTGAAGCGCGTCGACACCGCTGAAGCGCTGATCCCCACATGCGAGGCCATTCGTGAAAAACTCGGCCCCTTCTTTGCTGAGGAGTTCATCTCTGGACGAGAGCTTACGGTTCCTGTTCTTCGGATAGATGGAAAGGACGAAGCCCTCCCAATCATCGAGGTCCACATCAAGACGGATTTCTTTAGCTACGAGGCGAAATACACTGAGGGATTGAACAAAATGGTCGTTCCTGCTCCGCTTGGTGATCGGTTCACAAAGGTTATCCAAGATGTTAGTGTCAAGACGCATCAAATCCTCGGTTGTTGGGGATTTTCGCGCGTGGATATACTTCTAACCGAGGAAGGAACTCCCTACGTACTCGAGACCAATACCCTGCCCGGGATGACCCCACACAGCGCAATGTACAAGTCCGCCGCTGTCGTCGGCCTCGACTTCCCTCACCTCGTCGAGAAGATGCTCTTCTCAGCGTTCGACCGACCGATGGCAAATCCCTGATCAGCTCTTTCCAATCTTAACGCGGGAAACGGGGTGAACCGCTACCAAAGAACTTCAGTGAAGACGCGCTCGAGGTTCTGGTAGCAAACCTTCTCCACCTGACGGATGCGAAGCCCGACTCGACAGAGCAGATCGGGAATCTTCACATAGTCGGCAATCCCGTTTATCTCAAGCGGCAAGGTTACGTCTCCATCGAGGTCACCGCCGAGGCCGATGACGTCCTCTCCACCGATATCGATCGCGTGGCGGATGTGCTTTGCGACCCAGTCGATCGATGGACGCGGAATCGTGGCAATCTGCTCACGCATCCGCTTCGTCGCCTCGGGCGTTTCTCCTTCAGAGCGAAACGCCCTCCGGTAGGCCATCTCCTGTTGGTAGATCTCGGGGTCGAGGAATCCTGATGCGAGGTTGATCCCCATCACCCCGCCGCGATCGGCTAGGGTGCGGATCATTGCATTGGTCAGGTTGCGCTTGCTCGGGCAGATGGCGCGACAGTTGGAGTGGCTGGCAATGAACGGCCGCTTAGTGATTTCGCAGACGTCCTTAAACGCGGAATCGGAGAGGTGGGAAACATCGACCATTACTCCTAGTTCCTCTGTAAGCGCGATTAGTTTTCTCCCCTCTTTGCTAAGGGGGGTGTTCGTTCCAAAGGCCGTTCCGGAGAAGGGGTTATCCTTCCAAGCGAGGATCAGATCACGCACTCCGAGCTCGTAGAAATGGTGCAAGTTCTCCGCACGACCTTCCAGTGGGTCGGCCCCCTCCAGGCCGATCAGGGCAGCGATCGGGCCGCCATCGCACGCCGCACGCAGTTCGGATGCGGTGCGTACGACCTCCATCTTGCCCTCACTCTTTGTGGCCATCTCGTTGATGGTGCGGATCATCGCCTCGGCCGTCTCGCGTTCCTTCTCGGGATGGCGCTCGCTCAACACGAAGCAGGCGAATACCTGGGCACAGCTTCCAGCCGAGAGCATCCCAGGGAGGGAGAGGTGCCCACTCCCCTCCCCGGCCTGAAAGTCGAGCGATCCGTCGAGGACCTTAATCACGGTATCGCAGTGCGTATCGAAGAACTTCATCCGTGTAATGAAGCGATCACTTCTATTTCCACCTTCGCTCCCTTCGGTAGCGCAGCGACCTCAATACACGCACGAGCAGGAAATGGATCGGAGAAGAATTCCCCGTAGACCTTGTTCATCGCGCTAAAATCCCCCATATCGGTGAGGAAGACGGTCGCCTTGACCACGTCGCTCATCTGCGCCCCGGCTGCGCTCAGTACAGCATTGACGTTCTCCAGGCTCTGGCGCGTTGCCGCAGCGATGTCGTCGATAATCAGTACCCCTTCTGCGTTGGCAGGGAGCTGCCCGGAGACGAAGACAAGGTCACCGGCACGTATCCCCTGGGAGTAAGGGCCCACTGCGCCAGGAGCTTTGCTTGTTTCGATCGCTTTCTTTGCCATCACGAGATCACCCCTAATTCCTTCCCTACTTTCCCGAACTTCTCGAGTGCGAAGTCGAGGTCGTCCTTGGAATGGGCCGCGGAGAGCATCACCCGGATGCGGGCCTTGCCGCGGGGAACGGTAGGGAAGGCGATTGCCGTACCAAAGACCCCTTCTGAAAAGAGCCGCTTGGAGAAGTCCCACGCCGTCTTGGCCTCGCCGAGCATCACCGGCGTGATCGGGGTCTCGCTCGCCCCGGTGTCGAACCCGAGGGCTACCATATTCTCCTTGAAGTAACGCGCGTTCTCCCACAGCTTCTTCACCGGCTCGTCGGTCTGTTGCAGGATATCGATCGCCGCGATGCACGCCGCGACATCTGGAGGTGTAGCAGCGGAGGAGAAGAGGAACGGTCGCGCCCGTTGCCGGAGGTACTCCACGATATCCGCGCCTCCGGCGACGTAGCCCCCCATCACCCCGAACGCCTTGGACATCGTCCCCGCCTCGATGTCGACCCGGCCGTGCAGTCCGAAGTGATCGACGATCCCCCGGCCGTGGCTCCCCAGTACTCCCTCGCCGTGCGCATCGTCGACCATCACCATTGCTTCGTACTCCTCGGCCGCGTCCACGATCCCAGGGAGCGGAGCGAGGTCGCCGTCCATCGAGAAGACCCCGTCGGTAATGATCAGCTTCTTCTCAATCTCCTTGTTCTCCTCAAGGAGCCGCCGCAGTGCAGCGACATCGCGGTGGGGGAAGATCACGCGCTTCGCCTTGGTGAGCCGACAGCCGTCGATGATCGAAGCGTGATTCAGCTCATCTGTGAAGATTACATCCTCCTTCCCCATGAGAAGGGGGATCGTCGCCAGGTTGGTGTTAAGGCCGGATTGGACAGAGAGAGCTGATTCCGTTCCCTTGAACTCGGCTAGCTTCTCCTCTAACTCGATATGCAGGCTCATCGTCCCGGCGATCGAGCGGACAGCGCCTGGCCCCACACCATAGTCATCGATTGCCTTCTTCGCCGCCGTGCACAACCGCTCGTCGTTGGCAAACCCGAGGTAGTTGTTCGAGCACATGTTGAGCACACGCTTCCCTTCCACTACCACCCACGCTCCGACCGAGCTTTCGATCGTACGGATGGTGTTGTAAAGCCCTTGTTCATGCAGGTTTTGCAGGGCCTGTTCAATGAATTCATGTTTTCCCATTGTTCACGGCCTCCTCCGGGGTTGATGGTTAGATACTAAGGGAACTCAGACTGTTGCACAAACCTTTGCTCCTTGCGAAACAGAAGCTTTCACCGCCGAGAACCTATCTGCCTCACTGGCACAAGCAGGCGCGGAGTACGCAGAGAGGCGAAGCAGGGTTGAGAGATTGAATGATTAAGCGAGTGAGTGATTTAACCTCCCAATCTCACGATCATTCAATCGCTGTTAGTTGAGTCGTTCGCGCAGTCGCGAGGAGCTGTAATCCATCACCATGACGGCGAACATGATCAGGAGCATAAGCACGATGGCCTGGTCCCAAACCCAATTTCTTGTCAACTGAAGAAGCCTCTGGCCAATCCCGCCTCCTCCGACTAGGCCGATGATCGTGGCCATGCGGACGTTGATGTCCCAGCGGTAGATCGTAAACGAGAGATAGGGGTTAATAATCTGAGGCACGACACCGTAGAGGATGACTTGAAGATTGTTGGCGCCCGTCGAACGAATCGCCTCAACAGGCCCTGGATCGATCGACTCCAGGCGTTCGGGATGGACATCCGCGATATATGGAAGAACTTGCGGGAGCTAAGCTGACTCTTCAATAACTTCCTTCTGGATGATGCGGCCATGTTCGTAATATCTCCGAAGCCTGCTGGATAACGTATCGATTCCCCAAACTAGCAAAGCGATAAGATATACGCAAACCGCTGCCTGGCTGAATCTTTGTGCGCGCAGCAGGAGCAGCAAGAGCTGTCCGATTCCACCACCACCTACCAATCCCACGATTGTTGACATGCGAATGTTGATGTCCCATCGGTAAAGCGAGAACGAAATGTAGGGATTGATAATTTGAGGGATCACGGCGTAGCGAAGCACATCTAACCAGCTCCCTCCCGTAGCGGTGATGGCTTCAACAGGACCCGTTTCGATTGATTCCAAGCGCTCAGAATACAACTTAGTTAAATCCGCAATTGAATGAATGAGTAGCGCAAGGAACCCGGCAAAGGGATTGCGTCCAGGACCGACCCATACGAGGAATACGATCGCCCACACGATCGGCTCAATAGATCGGAAGAAGCTGAGAACACCCCGAATGAGCGTGTAGAAAAGGCGGGCGATTGGGGTTCGTGTTAGGTTTCGTGCCGCGAAGAAACTTAACGGTGCGGCAACCAGAACACCGATCAATGTAGCCATAATGGCCATGTAAATAGTCTCGATGAGTTTGAACACCGCATCTCGCCAGAAATCGAAATCTGGTGAGAGCATCGCTCTGAAGATACGGCCCGCCTTGCTTGGATTCGCCAGGAATCTCCTCCACGTATCGCTTTCGATGGTGACTGAGAAGGTGGTAACAAGGATCGTTACCACCAACAAAGCCACCAAGATTCCGGAGCTCGTCCGATACCAGGGTGCCGGTTTCTCGCCTCCCCGGACGTCATGAGCGACTGAAAGGCCCGAGATTCTCTCATGCAAGGGGTGCTTCCAAGCCAGTGCAATGATCGGGAAGACCGAAATGTGAAAAAGCAGGTAGTACACGATCCGTTGACGAAGCGTTGGTTTGGTCCTTGACTCTCCCAACAAAGTCTTTCGTGCTACACGGTAGCCCAGGGACTGTCCGAAGGACTCCCAGAGGGCGACAGTTTCAAGGATCCCGATGACGAACACCCAAATCGGAACGAGGGAGTAATGCACTTCCTTCCAGACGATCCAACTGACGCCATAGGTGATGAGTACCCAGAGAAACGCAACGAGAACGAGATCCAGAAAGAACGGGGACAGCCGTTCAGCCAATCTCTTGCGCAACATGCCTAGGGCTTCACTGATACCTCTTCCGGAGAGCAGGCTGGGTGGCTGATATTGGAAGTCGTCTGCAGGGCTTCGCATTATGCAATCCTCTCTCTAACTCGACCACTGATGTAGTCAAGCGTCCATACGACGGCAATCATTGCCAACACCACGGCACCTACCTGAGACCAATCGCCTTGGTTTCTGTAGTAGAACAACAGATCTCCGATTCCCCCCCCGCCGACCAGGGCAATGATGGTGGCCATCCGAACGTTGATGTCCCATCGATAGAGGGTAAACGCCAAGAACGAAGGGATGATCTGCGGGATGACGCCGTAGCGGATAATCTGGAGTCGCGAACCTCCGGTAGCCAGGATGGCTTCAATTGGGCCAGAGTCGATCGATTCCACCTGCTCAGAGTACAGCTTCCCGAGAGCGGCAATGGTATGGATGACAAGAGCCATAACTCCAGCGAAAGGATTTCCATAGCCGATCCAGACGGCAAAAACCACGACCCAAATCAACGTTTCAATGGAGCGGAACAGGTTGAAGAACCCGCGAATGACCGAGTAGACAATCCACCCCGTGCGATTCTGGCACATCAGATTCCGCGCCCCGAGGAAGCTGAGCGGGAAAGCAAAGAGCGCGCCGATCAAGGTGGCGGCTAATGCCATGAGGACTGTCAGGACCATCAGATTGACGATGGAGAACATCTGCGGGTAGGCCCGTTGGTAGAATACGGGATCCGGAACCGTGAAGTGTGAGAAATCCGGGGTGGCGATATCCAAGAACACCCTGCGCGCTTCATCAGTTCTGCTGATCAACACCCCGATATTCGCATCAATGATGACCCAGCCAAGGAATATCGTTAGAGCAAGTAGTGCAATGGCAATCCATCCCCATTGGGTAAACCAGATACGTTTCCGGGGAAGACCTGAGGGATGAATGTAGGTTCGAATGGATGAATTGGACGCATAATCGTGCAAGAGCCCTCTCCTGGGCGGTCGCTTGCGAAAGGCAGAGGCAAGCAACTGAAAGGGCGAGAAGAGTACTGAAATTGGAAACACAATGACTCTTGTCAAGCGCTGAACTGCGCGAGCTGAACCGTGTTCATATCCTTGTAGTGAAAATCCGAACGCTCGTTGCCCCAAGGTTCGACCGAAGCTGCGAAGAAGCACGACAAACAGCAACGTTCCTCCAAGAATGGGCCACCACATCCATGAATGCAGCCGAAGAGGGTTGAAGAAAGCAGTATACGCGTCGTTCTTGTAGTAGTTCCATCCAGCAATGGTTTGACTTCCCCAAAACACGAGATAGAGATACATGGAAGCGTGAAGGAAGTAGTATAAGATGGCCCAATCCATCATGAAGCCTAAGAAACGCTTCCATAGACTGCGGAACGATGGAACAGACTGCGAACGATCGCCTAAATCCTTGGCACTCATGAGTGACTACCGAACCTCGACTTCCTCGGCCTCATCTCCATAGATCTCCTTGAACTTCGCGTCATCAACTTCGGAAGGAGATCCATCAAACATCAATTCGCCACCTTTCAAAGCGATGATCCGCGTGCCATAACGACGAGCCAGCGACAAGAAGTGTAGGCTTGCCAATACTGTCACCCCGTCTTCTTGATTCATCTGCTCCAAATACTGCATGACAGAGTGGGATGTGGCGGGATCAAGGGCGGAAACTGGCTCATCGGTAAGCAGAAGATCGGGGTTCTGCATCAAGGCGCGGGCAATGCCCACACGTTGTTGCTGACCGCCCGACAATTCGTCGGCTCGTGCATAGGCTTTGTCTTCCAATCCTACGCGGGCCAGATTCTGGATAGCCAGTCTTCTGTCCGCTCTTGTGAACAGTCCGAGCAGGGAGCGCCACACGGGCATGTATCCCAATCGCCCAGACAATGTGTTTGTCAGCACGGTTGAGCGCTTGATGAGGTTGAAATGCTGGAAAATCATCCCGATCTTCCTTCGTACGCGCCGCATTCGAGCGCTGGAAAGCTCGGTTACGTCAACCCCATCAACGAAAATCCGGCCGGCAGAAGGCTCGATGAGGCGGTTGATACACCGTAGTAACGTGGATTTTCCCGATCCGGACAGCCCGATGATGACCAGGAATTCACCTTTCTCCACGGAAAAAGAGACGTTTTTCAAGGCAACGACTTGGCCTCTTTCATAAACCTTCGTTAGATTCTCAAATCTTAGATATGGCTGGCTCATGGAGGTAAGGTAGCGGGGAGACTGAAGCCTCCCCGCAACATGATTTGTGCTTTCAGATGCTATTACGGGTTCGCTAATCCGACCAGCGAACGGTAGTTCACGTAGTAGGAATCATTGATCGGAGTAACGTCAGTCCACTCGTAGAACTCAGGGTCGCCCCAAAGGGCCGCGCCTTCATCCGTAGCGATGTGGGCGGTAATGGCGTCCACGAGAATGTCTGCTGTCGCCTCCGGGAAATTCGGGCAGAACGCGATGCAGTCGTTCGGCACAGGGCCGACGGTTCCGACAACAGCGATGTTCTGGACGATGAAGTCGAGCGTGCCATAGAGTTCTGTCTTCGCAGCAGCGCCTCGAACATCAACGCAATACCCGTAGAAGCCGTCGCCATAGAGCTTGTTGTTGTAGCGATCAAATAGCCACATTTCCGGGTCCATACCATAATCCCAGCTCGGGCCTTCCCAACCAGACGGCGGGACCGGCGGGGAGCCATAGGACGTGCAGAAGTCTCCCTGCTTATCGAGGAGTGCGGTGATGGAGTTGGTGTGTCCACCCGTCTTCACGACACCGGCGAACGAGAGTCCCAACTGCTCGAACAGCATATTCGGGAGAATGTAGCCGGATGTGGAGCCTTCGTCGTTGTAGATCCACGTTTTTCCTTCGAGATCGGCGATCGAGTTAATACCGGAATCACGCCACGCATAAATGCTGGAGTAATAGTAGTTGAACCCGTAACGCGAAGCAGCCAGGCGAGGCGTGGTCTCGAAGTTCGTTTCCACCGAAATGCGTGCATACTGATCCGTCGTCGGAACACCCATCAGGTTGCCGTCGGCGGCTTTGAATGCTTCGATTAGAGCGGCATAGTCGGGCATGACGCTGACTTCGATAAACAAACCTGTGGCCACACTGATGTCGGCCGCAATACTTGTGGCGATTGTCTCGATGACACCTGGACTTGTGGATGGCGGGAAAACCCAAACAATCGGGTTGCCCCGTGTTCCCAATTCCTGTGCAAAACCCAATACCCCTAGAGCCAAAATGACCGCTAAGGCCAAAACCATAATCCTACGCATCCTGCCACCTCCTATAGGTTTGGAAACGCCCTCCGGGGACGCGATAATCGCTCTTCTTCGTCTCTCGTGATACCACACCCCCAGCTTTGTTGCTTACACCTCTATCATAGGTTCTATCGAACGACAAGTCAACTCTGTCAGGCCCTGTTTACTCCCGCTTATACGGCTGGCCGAGCGCTTTTGGAAAACGCACCCGTCCGATCACTCCCGAGACCACCAGAAGGGTCACGATGTAGGGGAGCATCTCGACAAACTGCCAGGGAATCGGCTTGGACGGGAGTGTCTTGATCCACGTTGCCAGGCTCTGGAAGAAACCGAAGATGAACCCACCGAGGAGCGCGAGGAGGGGATTCAACCCACTGAAGACGACCGTTGCCAGGGCGATAAACCCTCTCCCAGCAGAGATGTCCTTGGTCACCGATCCGATCCAGCAGACGCTCATGTACGCCCCTCCAAGGCCGGCAAGGGCGCCACCAAAGGTCGTCGCCAACAGACGGACAAGGTTGATATTGATCCCGGCGACGTCCGCCGCCTCCGGAGCCTCGCCGACCGCCCTCAGGATCAGTCCGGCCCGCGTCCGTTTGAGGAACCAATACGCGATAAACGGCACTATAAGAGCGACAAAGATCATCGGGCTGATGGCTCCGATCGGTGTTTGGAGCTTCGCCAGTTCGGCCGCCTTGGGAACGTCGTGGAATCCCGGTGCGCCAAGCTTGATCAGACCGAAGGCGACGATCCCCACCGCAAACAGGTTGATTCCGATCCCGGTGATCATTTGGGTCCCCTTCCAGTAGGTGTTGATCACCGAGAAGAGGAGACCAAGGCCGGAACCGACCACCATTCCAACGAACAACCCAAACAGGGGGCCACCGAACTCCGCTCCGATTGCCCCGGCAAACGCACTCAACAACAGGGCTCCTTCCAGACCGATATTGAACAGTCCGGCCGTCTCCCCGATGATCTCACCCACAGCGGTCAGGGTGATGGGAACCATGGCATGAAGCGAGATACGAAGCAGGCTGAGAATGTCGTTCCAGCTCATGCAGATCCCTCCTCGTTAGAGACGCGGCTCGTCAATCGCCGTAGCAGACCGCACAACTCCGTTCCCTGTTTCTTGATCGCAGGGAAGATGCGAAAGAGCTCGGGGATGGACATAGCAAGGACAATCGCTCCCATCACGATGCGAACCATCTCCAACGGAACCGGGTTTGACCCGTAGAACTGCATCACACGTCCGCCAGCCGTCAGCCCGCCAAAGAAGAGCGCCGCGACGATGATCCCGATCGGGTGGTTCCGTCCGACCATGGCGACCGCCATGCCGTCGAAGCCAACGTTCATAAGCTGCGGAAGACCACTGATAACCGCGTATGTGGGAGGGTTTCCCATCACTACCGTCGCACCAGCGAGCCCCGCAGCCAACCCTCCGAGGATGAAGCTCATGAGCATCGTCCGCTTACTCTTTATCCCACCGTAACGTGCTGCTGCTGGATTCAATCCGGAGGCACGGACCTCGTACCCCATGGTCGTATGCCACAAGACAAAGTAGATGACGATAGCAAAGAGGACCGCAGCGAATAGGGAATAGGATAGGTCCGTCCCTCGAACGAGGATCGGAAAGCGGGCACTCATCGGAATGCTGATCGTCTTCTCGCC
>JAUWNS010000025.1 GCA_030612485.1 Candidatus Bipolaricaulota bacterium | reverse complement strand
CCGAAGCGGACCGTCCTCTCTCTACCCGCGTCCTTCTCGATCCGTTGGCAGAGAGCGAGGAGATCCCGCGGTGGAAGATCCGTCTCCCCCGCGATCACCAGGTTCAAGAACCACGGCTGGTCCACGAGATCGACCGGTTCTGTCTCATAGAAGGAAGAACGGCACACAACGGTGAATCCACCCTTCTCCAACGAGACGATCCCCTGTTCTATCTGCGACCGTGGCTCTCCCAGGTTCGCTCCGAGGGAGAGGTAGACCCGTCTATCTATCCCCTCTCCTTCTCCAGCTCGACCGCCGTACATCTCACCTTCCCTAAGCCAGGTGGGTTTAGCTTCTCCACCCGAACAATCACCATATTTATCTTGGGAAACCGTTCAAGAAGGCCGTTTGCGATCGCATCGGCAAAAGACTCGATGAGAAAATATTTTCGCTGCCGGTTGATCTCGCGAACGACACTCACCAATTGAGCATAATCGACACTCTCCTCCAGAGAGTCCGTGGAAAACGCCTTGTGAAAAGCCCCCTCCACAGAAAGGTCGATTAAGAAATGGTTCCCCTTCACTCGTTCTGCGCCATAGTACCCATGAAACCCAAGGAGCTCGATCCCTGATACGATCAGGCGCGCACTCTTTATCTTCAATTTCTCCCCTTCGCGTTCCGCGCGGGAAATACATCCTACGTCGGAGGTTTCTACGATGTAGGTTTCTACTGCGTAGGTTCCTACTATGTAGGTTCCTACTATGTAGGTTTCTCCACCCCAATAACCCCGAAATCCCCGATCCTAAGGAAGAGATCGCTCAAGGAACGCAGGAATCCAAGGCGGTTTCGCCTGAGATCCTCCTCCTTGGCCATCACGAGGACGTCATCGAAGTAGCGATCGATCGGTTCCTTCAGAGGAAGCAGGTGTTCGATCGCTTCCGAGTACCTCCCTGCATCGAGGAGACGGGCAAGGTTCCCCTCTGCTTTCAGGTACTCCCGCCACAAGATCCGTTCGGCTTCCTCGGCAAACAATGCGGGATCAAATCGGGCTTCCTCGATCGCTTTCGTGATGTTCCGCACCCGTGCAAAGGCGACCGAGAGCCCCTGAAATTCCTCTTGACTACGCCAGGTGTCGAGGACCTGCGCACGCCGCAGGAGGCGGTAGACGTTCCCCATCTTCCCTGCGGAGACAGCGAGGATGATCTCGTTTGGGATCCTGTAACGTTGCTTGAGAATCTGGTTGGTCCGATCGGCCAGGAACCTCTTTACGTCATTCATCTCCATCTTCTGTTCCACTGTGGTATAGCTCTCGGTCACACGATCGAGGAGGGTAAAGAGATCCAGATCGATCTTCTTTTCCATCGCCAGGCGTATGAGGTTGTTCGCCTGACGTTTGATCCCGTAAGGATCGCGGGACCCGGTCGGTTCCTCCCCTACGAGGAGGGCCCCGGTCACTGTGTCAAGCTTATCGGCGAGGCTGATCACGACTCCGGCATTGCTCTGCGGCAGCGCACCATCGCACGTGGCAGGGAGGTAGTGCTCACGGATTGCCACAGCGACTTCCTCTGGTTCCTTATCCAACTGCGCATAGATCCCGCCTGCCACTCCTTGCAGCTCGGGGAAGGCCTTCACCATCTCGGTCACGAGGTCCGCCTTGCACAGGAACGCGGCGCGGTCAACGAGGTCGAGGGAACCTCTACCTGTCGTCTTAGCGATCTCACCGGCCAGGGCGCGAACCCGTTCCATCTTCTCCCACAACGAACCGAGGCGAACGTCGTATGTCATATCGCGCAGCTCACGAACCCGCTCAGCGAACGGATGCTTGCGATCCTTGTTGAAGAAGAAACGCGAATCGCGCAGCCGCGCGAGGACGACCCGCTCGTACCCGGCACGGACGATCCCCTTCTCATCGGGAAGGCCGTCGCGGAACCCCATGAACAACGGGGTCGTTCCGTCGGGAAGGAGGAAGGGAACGAACTTCCCCTCCTCGCGCAACGTCGCCTGTACCACCTCAGCCGGGAGATCGAGGAAGGCCGCAGGAACACGTCCCAGTACTGGGGTGGGGTGCTCGGCCCCGTTGACGATTCGTCCCAAGAGGTTCGGGTCGAGGAGGATCTTCCCGCCAAGCTCTTGTGCCGCCTCAGAAAGAGCTGTCTCCACCAACTGCTGCCTTGCCTCCGCGTCCACGATGACGAGGCCTTTCTTTAACGCCTCTTCGTACGTCGACGCCTCAGCGAGGGTCAGTTTCTCCTGAGAAAGGAATCGATGGGGACGGGTGATACGATCTGCCTGCAGTGATCCCAGCAATAGGGGAACGACCTCGTCTCCGAAGAGGCAGACAAGCCACCGTATCGGACGGACGAAGCTGAGTCCCGATGCGTCCCAGCGCATCGCCTTGCTCAGGCGGAGTCCCTTTACCAATGCGGGAAGGATCTCGGGGAGGATTTTGACCGTTTGGCGGCCAGGGATCTTTAGGCGGAGGAAGGCGTAACGCCTCCCTTTTTCCTCAATCTGGGTCAGGGAATCTACGCTCACCCCTTGACGTTGAGCAAACCCGATCGCCGCCTCGGTCGGTCGCCCCTGCACATCGAACGCGATTGCCGCAGGAGGACCTTTTACCTCTTCCACGCGATCCTCCTGATCCGTAGCGAGGTCACGCACGAGGAGTGCCAACCGGCGCGGCGTGTAACGCACCTCGATCTTACTATGCGGGAGGCGCTTTGAAGTGAAGGCGTCGTTCGCTGCCTCTTCCAGCTGGGTCGCGAGGGTGGGCACTTCCAGCGCCGGCATCTCTTCTGTCCCGATCTCAAAGAGCAGGTCAGGCATTGTCTTCTCCCATCTTCAGGTATCCACTCGCACACTCTTTCGTTAGATCACGGATGCGACCGATGAAGCTCTCCCTCTCCGTCACGCTGATCGCTCCTCGCGCGTCGAGCACGTTGAATAGGTGCGAGCACTTGAGCGCGTAATCGTATGCCGGAAAGATCAGGCCGGTGGTGAGGCTATCGCGGCACTCCTCGGCGCAGAGCGAGAAGATGGTGTGGATACGCTCGACCGTCGCACGCTCGAAATTATAAACCGAGAACTGGCGCTCCTTCTCCCACCACAACCTTTGGTAGGAGATCTCATCGTTCCAATCAATGTCGTACACGCTCTCTTTCCCCTGCAGGAAAAGGGCGATCCGCTCCAACCCGTAGGTGATCTCGACCGAGATCGGATCGAGGGCGATCCCGCCCATCTGCTGGAAGTAGGTGAACTGAGTGATCTCCATTTCATCGAGCCAGACCTGCCACCCGACCCCCCACGCGGCAAGCGTAGGCGATTCCCAGTCATCCTCCGCGAACTTGACGTCGTGTTCGGCCAGCTTCAGCCCCACCTCTTCCAGACTCGCCAGGAATATCTCCTGGATCGTCGCTGGCGGGGGTTTCAACACGGCTTGGTACTGGTGGTGCAGTCGCAGTCGGATCGGGTTCTCCCCGTAGCGACCGTCGGTCGGCCGCCGGCTCGGTTCTACGTAGCCAATTCGGCGAGGTTCCGGTCCCAACGCCCCAAAGAAGGTGGCAGGGTTGAATGTCCCCGCCCCTGTCTCCACGTCGTAGGGGTGAAGGATCAGGCACCCCTCGCGCTGCCAGAACGTGTGCAGCCGAAGGATGAGCTCTTGAAAGTTCATCCTACCCCTTGACCGCTTCCTCCTTGGCCATCCCCGCGATGACGGCAAAGGTTTCAGGGTCGCGAATCGCGATCTCCGATAGCATCTTCCTATTGAGAGCGATCCCACGCCGTTCAAGTCCGCCGATCAATGCCGAGTAGGAGAGCCCGTTCTGCTTCGCCGCGGCACCGATTCTCACGATCCACAGCCGTCGGAAGTCGCGCTTGCGACGACGACGGTCGATGTAACTGTTGCGTAGGGCCTTCATAACCGCCTGTTTCGCGATGCGGTGCGACGTCCCACGTTTCCCCCGGAACCCCTTGGCGAGGGTCATGATCTTCTTGCGGCTCTCTTTTCGTTTATTTCCTCCACGTGCTCGTGGCATCTTCCTCTCCTTCTATCTAATAACCTTAGCTTCCGATCATCCGTTTGATGTTCTTTGCCGGACCGCCTGTAAGCTCCTTCCCTTGACGTGCTTGACGGATCGACTTCGAGCGTTTCTTCACGTTCTTGTGGAAGTAATTGGACATATGATGGAAGAGCTTCCCGCTCTTTGACAGCTTGAACCGTTTACTTGCTGCCCGGTGTGTCTTCTGTTTGGGCATCTTAACCTCTCCTTATCCTTGCTGCTGCCCTGTTGGAACGAGCAACATCTGCAGTATCTTTCCTCTCGCTTTCGGAGGATCATCCACCCGAGCAATGTCGGCAAGTTCCGTAGCGACTCGCTTCAACAGCTCCTGCCCCCGAGACTTGTGAACGATCTCACGACCGCGGAAGAAGATCGAAACCCGGACCGTATCTCCCTGGGTCAGAAATTTACGCACCCGCTTCATCTTCGTCTGGAAATCGTGCTCCCCGATCTTGATCGTGAACTTCATCTCCTTCAACCGGGAGCGGTGCTTCTGTTTTCGGTCGCGCTTCTCCTGTTGATAGTGGTACTTTCCGTAATCGACGATCTTGCAGACGATCGGCCGGGCCTGCGAGGCCACCTCGACCAGATCGAGGTTCCGTTCCTTAGCAAGGGCAAGCGCATCTGCGGTCGCCATGGTGCCCAGGTTCTCCCCCTTATCATCGATAACCCGAACCTCGGGTTCGCGAATTCGCTCGTTGACGCGTAGCTTTCTTTTGATACCTACCTCCCTTTTTATCGTATCTCAGCCGGTTGCCGATCTCGGTACAAGCCGTGCTCTTCGATATATGTGGCGACACTGAATGGTATACAATCCATTACTGTTTCACCCTGCTTAATACGGTTGCGGACCCAGGTTGAGGAGAGGTCAACCTCCTCCATCTCCAAGAAGTGAATCCGTGCCCGATCGAACGGAGGGGTCCGGAACGTCTCCTTCGAGATTCCATCCCGGGGTGCAATCAGGAATGGAATGCTTGCGAGGAGCGCCTGTGGTTCCTTCCACGTATCGATCTGAACAAGTAGGTCCGCCCCAACGATAAAACAGAGCCCTACTGGATACTCCCGTTTCCGTTTCAACGCGCGGATCGTATCGATCGTGTAGGAGGGACCCAAACGGTCGATCTCAATGCGCGAGACGGAAAAGCGAGTGTCCGCAGCAATACCTTGTTTTACCATTGCATACCGATCCTCTTTATTCACCCCTTCTGCGACCTCCTTGTGAGGGGGTATCCCGCTGGGGATGAAGACTACCTCGGAGAGCCCGAACTGCTCGATCGCCGTACGTGCTACGAGGATATGCGCCTCGTGCAACGGGTTGAACGTCCCGCCGAAGAGCCCTACCCTACCCGCTAAGTTCAAGTTCAACCTCACCGATCCGCACCAGGTCTCCGTGCTCGAACCCTTGCCGGTTGAGTTCTCGCAACACACCCATCCTCTCCAATCGCTCGCTCAGGTACTCCTGCGCGTCTCGGCTGTCGAGGACCAGCTTCCCTACCAAACCTTCGACGGCAGCTCCTCTGACCACATACAGATCTCCGTCCCGTTCTACGCGGAATCCTTCTTCCCCGTGATAGCGGTAGACCCTTCGCTGTAAGGCCTCTCCCTCTTCCGACGCAACAACCGGCAGAGACTGGAGGAGGGTGTATGCCCTCATTACAAGGTCTCGCACCCCGGAGCCGGTGGCTACGGAGATCGGAAAGAGTTCGACCCCGATCTCGGAGAATCGTGCCTTCTCCTCCTCCACATCCGACTGGTCCAAGAGGTCGATCTTGTTTCCCACGACGATCTGCGGACGCGTTGCCAGCGCAGGGCTGAACGCCGTCAATTCCTCGTTTATCTGCTGATAATCGCGAAGAGGGTCCCGCCCTTCGAGCTTGGCAAGATCGACCAGGTGAAGCAGTGCTCGCGTTCGCTCTACGTGCCTGAGGAACCGATACCCGAGTCCCTTCCCGACGTGTGCCCCCTCGATCAACCCCGGTATGTCGACAGCGACAAATTGGTGCTCACCGTCTATGTCGACCACGCCAAGGTTGGGTACCAACGTGGTGAACGGGTAGTCCGCTACCTTCGCCCGCTTCCCCGAGATGCGAGAGATGAGGCTCGACTTGCCCACGTTCGGATAGCCGATGATCCCCACGTCGGCTATCAGCTTCAGCTCAAGGGCGAGGGTCTTCTCCTCCCCTTTTGTCCCTCGCTCGCAGATCCGCGGGGCCTGTCTGACCGAGTTGGTGAAGCTCCGGTTTCCCCGTCCGCCTGCACCTCCCTTTACCAGGACGATTTCTTCTCCCGTCCGGGAAAGGTCAGCGATGATCTCCCCTGTGGAGAGGTTGCGTACCACCGTTCCCACAGGGGCGAGGATCACCTTGTCTTCTCCACACGCGCCCTGCTTGTTATTGCTCCCTCCGTCAACTCCCGCGTCGGCACGGAACTTTGGGCGATTGCGAAACGCATACAGGGTGGAAAGGCTTGCCGAATTTCGCATTACTACCGAGCCGCCACGTCCGCCGTTTCCACCGTCCGGTCCACCCTTCCAGTTGTGTTTGTTGGAGATGAATCGGATCACTCCGTTCCCTCCACGTCCACCCTGGACACGGATCGTTGCTTCATCAATGAACATGGGAGATAGGTGGAGAGACCATCGAGCGAGTTCTATCCCCCCTGCGCAGGGATGACGCTTACGTATTTTTTCTTTCGCCCGTCGAACTGAACATACCCTGGAACGGTCGCATAGATCGTGTAGTCCCGGCCAAGGCCTACGTTCTTGCCTAAACCGTACTTGGTGCCGTGCTGGCGGATGATAATCGTGCCAGAGTTCACCCATTCCCCGCCAAATCTCTTTACACCAAGGCGTTGACCTGGGCTATCGTGTACATTAGTAGTTGAGCCAGTGCTCGTCTTATGTGCCATCCGTACTCCTTCCTATACCCTTATCATCGCGGGAGCCTCGTGCACCACGAGGTCATCGGGATATTCCTCTGCCAATATCTTGAGTCCAACGACGAGGGTCTCCATGACCGTATCGATCTCGCGATTCAGGTGTGGATCGCTCCGATCGATAATGAGACTGATCTCCTTGTCAACCTTAAACTCGGGAGAGAGATGTAGGTACTCGGTCATCGAGGCGTCCGCCGCTCGCAAGGACTGGAGAGCACCTATCGTCGCTGGGCTCCCTGCCTCCATCTCTCTGCCGACAAGGCCAAAGATTCTATTCTTCTCGTCGCTTTGAACGAAGATCTCTCCCACGTTAACTAGCTCCTTATGCTTCGATCGCCGTGATCTTCGTTCGCATATAGGACTGGCGATGTCCCTGCTTACGGCGATAACCTTTCTTGCTCTTATACTTGTAGACGATGATCTTATCGCCCCGCCCCTCCTCGTGGATCTCACCTTTCACGGCAACCCCATCGAGGTAGGGCGTTCCCACGCGGACTCCGCTTTCATCGACGAGGAGCAGGACCTTATCGAAGGTGATCGTCTCGCCAACTTCAATGCCGTCAATCCGTTCGTGATCGAGGAAAACCCCGTTCTCGACACGATACTGTTTACCACCGGTTTCGATTACTGCATACATAGAAAGGCACCTCAACCAAGCTTGATTTTAGCGATCCTTGCTTCCTATTGCAAACACCCTATCCGACCGGAGTTCCCGGCGGGACCTCACGGTCGGGCACAAGAAGGGTGAGCGTCTTACCCTTCGCAGCGAGGATCATACACTCCGATTTTACACCACGGATGGTGGTCGGTTCGAGGTTGACGAGAACAACGGTGCGCTGATTCGTCAACTGGTCCGGGCTGTAAGCCGTTCGGATCCCAGCGACACTCGTCAGCGTCTCCCCTCCGATGTCGATAGTCAACCGGTAAAGCCGGTCCGCATTTGGAATCGGTTCGGCAGCCCTGATCGTCCCCACCCGCAGATCGAGCTTCTCTACCTCCGAGAAGGTGATCATCTTGCGTACAGGGGCCTCGACCTTCCTTCTCATCTTCTCAACATCGATCCGTTCGAGGAGAACCCGTTCACCGGTGATCCTCCGTCCCGCATCCACAGCCTCGATCTCCTCCCAGCACAGCTCCGAGACCCCCATCGACCGCAAGATAGGTCCGGAGAACCCCGGCAGAAACGGAGAGAGGAGGATCGCCATCACCTTGACGAGGTGGAAGGCGCTCGCCACTCCCTGCGCATCCTCGGTTGCCCACGGGGCCTTCCGTTGGAAGTACCCGTTACCGAAGACTGCGAGGGAACAGACGACGCGTAGGGCTCGACCGAGACTCCCCGTTCCCATCTCCTTTTCGTAGGAAGTGAGTGTGCGATCCAGGTGATCCGCTATCTCTGGATCGAGTGGCGTATCAGGGACGACCCGATCGTAGCGGGTTTGGACAAAGGAGAGGACTCGGTTGATCAGGTTGGCCACGTTGGAGATCAGGATTCCATTGATCGCCTTATCGAGCTCCTCCCACGAGAAGTTGACGTCGCGCCCCTCCGGCCGGTTGTACAACAGGTAGAACCGCCACAGATCCCCGGCCATCAATTCAAGGGCATCGTCGCAGTAGAGCCCGACCCCATTGGTCTTAGAGAACTTCTCCCCATCGATCCAATTCAGGTACTCAGTCGCCGCGATCTGATCGGGGAGGTGATACCCCACTCCGGAAGCGATCAACTGACCGGGAAAGATCAGGGTATGGAACGTGATGTTATCCTTGCCGAGCGTGTAGATCTGGTGGATATCATCGCCGAACCAGAAGTCCTTCCACCCATCTTCCCCATGGAAGTGCTCGATCGTCGCCGAGACGTAGCCGAGCGCGGCCTCCCCCCATACGTAGATCACTTTCCCCTCGGCCCCAGCGAATGGAGCCGAGATCCCCCAATCGATGTCGCGCGTCATCGCCCGCGGCCTCAGTCCGTCATCGATCATCTGCTGGGTGAAGCGATGCACATTCCCTTGAAAGTGCCGGGAGATAACGTATTGGGAGAGCGCGGGACTGAGCTTGGCGAGGGCGAGGTACCAGTGCCGAGTCGAGCGGAAATCGATATCCCCTTTTCCACAGAAGCTGCATGATGGATCGACTAGCTCCTCGGGCTCGAGGATTGCTCCGCACGCGTCGCACTGGTTCCCCATCGCTCCGGACGCCCCGCAACGCGGACAAGTCCCGGTGATCAGCCTATCGGCGAGGAATATCTGGCAGTTACGGCAGTACGCACGTTCCTCATCCTGGGTTGTGATGTAGCCGTTTGCCTCCATCTGCAGGTAGATCTCCCGCACAAACTCCGTGTGGACAGGCGATTCGGTTGTCGTGTAGTTGTCAAAAGCGATCCCGAACCCTTCGATCACCGCACATATCCGTTCGTGGTTGCTGCGAGCGAGCTCTGCCGGGGAGACCCCCAACTGCTTCGCCTCGTACTCGATCCGTGTGCCGTGGGCGTCCGTCCCCGAAACGTAGAGAACATCATGCCCACGCAGGCGATAGTAACGGGTGAAGACATCGCCGGAAAGGAGGGAGGAGACGAGATTTCCCAGGTGGGGAATCCCCGAAGCGTATGGCCACGCGCTACAGACTAAGACACGTTTCTTGCTCATCCGTTCCCTCCCCTCCACGGCAAACCAGGATAGGGTAGAATTATATCCCGGTTTGAGGAGGGCGCCAATCAAAAGCAGAAAGGTCGGATACGCGCTGGTCGTCTTTGCCACCACTGGCTGGGCAAGCCTGGGCCTGCTGGGGAAGCTCGCTTTCGCCTTGGGGATCGGGCCACAGGCGTTGGTGACGCTTCGCGTGATCATGGCGGTGGCGATCGTCTCGATCATCCTTCTCCTTGCTGACCGCAACGCACTTCATATTTCGAGGAAATCCGTCCCCTTATTCATAACACTTGGCGTTGCCACCGCTCTCAACTACAGCATGTTTTTTCACGGAGTCGCTCGTTTGAGCGTGGGGGTCTCGATCTCGATCTTCTACCTCTATCCCGTCTTCGTGACGCTGGCAGCCCACTTTTTTCTGAAGGAACCGTTCTCCTGGGAGAAGGGCGGAGCTCTTCTGATAGCTGTCGCCGGCACGAGCCTCGTCTCTGGCATGTGGGAGAGCGCCGTCTCGCTCTCGGCGGTAGGGATCGCCTTCGTCCTCGCCTCTGCCGTCGGGTGCGCTGCCTACACCCTCCTCGTCAAGGTGGCACTGCGCGTGCATCCCCCCGCACGCGTTCTCGCTTACTCCCTCACCTTCTCCCTCCCGTTTCTCATTGCGGCGACCTTCCTCACCCATGAAAGGCTCATCGCTCCCTACCCGATCGAGGCTTGGGGAGTCGTCCTCCTGATAGCCCTCTTTCCCACTCTGATCGCCTACTACCTGTTCAATCTTGCACTGGAGCGGATCGAGGCCGGGAGGGCGAGTATCATCGGAACTCTAGAACCGGTCCTGGCGAGCCTCCTCGCGTTCATCTTCCTGAGAGAACGACTCACCCTGTTGCAGGGGGTGGGGATCATCTTCATCCTCGTCGGCGCGGGACTCGCTCAGTACAAACGGGGTGAACCACGTGCGATCGATGAGCTACCCTTAACGGGTGAGGAGGCGGTAAGATGAGCGATTCGGCGGCAAGAGAGGTACGGGCACCACGCGGGACGAGCCTTCACTGCAAGGGGTGGCTGCAGGAGGCGGCGTGGCGGATGATCCAGCACAACCTCGACCCCGAGGTTGCCGGAGACCCCGCCCACCTCATCGTATACGGGGGGACTGGGAAGGCGGCGCGATCGTGGGAGGATTTCGACCTCATCCTCCGTTCCTTGAAGAAATTAGAGGATGACGAGACTCTCCTCGTTCAATCCGGTCGCGCGGTCGGGGTGTTCAAGACTCACGAGGACGCCCCGCGTGTCCTGATCGCCAACTCTCTCCTCGTCCCGGACTGGGCAACCTGGGAGAAATTCCGCGAGCTCGAACAGATGGGGCTCACTATGTACGGACAGATGACCGCTGGCTCGTGGATCTACATCGGTACGCAGGGGATTCTTCAGGGAACTTACGAGACGCTCGCTGAGTGCGCACGCCAGCACTTCGACGGCACACTGAAAGGGCGGCTCGTCCTCAGCGCTGGTCTAGGGGAAATGGGCGGGGCGCAGCCCCTTGCAATCACGATGAACGATGGGGTGGGCCTCCTCATAGAGGTGAATCGCGAGAAGATCGAACGACGCCTCAAGCTGAACCAGCTCGATACCTCGACGGAATCACTTAATGAGGCGCTGGAATGGGTCGCCGCCGCCAAGAAGAAGGGCGATCCCCTGTCGGTCGGCCTCTTAGGGAACGCCGCCGACCTCCTCCCAGAGATCCTCGCCTGCGGGGTCGTCCCCGATGTAGTCACCGATCAGACCTCGGCTCACGATGAACTGAACGGCTATATTCCCGGGGGGATGAGCTACGACGAGGCCCTCTCCCTGCGCGAGGAGAACCCCGATCGCTATAGCGAACTCGCGTTCCGATCGATGGTGCGGCACGTCGAAGCGATGAACGGGTTCCTCGATCGTGGAGCAATCGTCTTCGACTACGGGAATAACCTGCGTGGTCAGGCACAGACCGGCGGCCTGAAAGAGGCCTTCCGCTTCCCAGGCTTCGTCCCCGCCTACATTAGACCGATGTTCTGCGAGGGGAAGGGGCCGTTCCGCTGGGTCGCTCTCTCAGGGGATCCGAAAGACATCTACCGCACCGATGCGATGATCCTCGACCTCTTTCCAAAGGATGAGTCGCTCCACCGCTGGATCAAGAAGGCGCAGGAGAAGGTGACCTTTCAGGGGCTCCCCTCGCGGATCTGCTGGCTCGGCGACGGTGAGAGAGCAAAGGCCGGCCTCGCGTTCAACGAATTGGTCAGATCTGGAGAGGTCACCGCCCCGATCGTGATCGGACGCGACCACCTCGACGCTGGCTCGGTCGCCTCCCCTTACCGCGAGACCGAGGGGATGAAGGACGGCTCGGATGCGATCGCCGATTGGCCGATCCTGAACGCCCTGTTGAACGCTGTCTCTGGAGCGACATGGATCTCGGTCCATCATGGCGGCGGTGTGGGAATCGGCAAGTCGATCCACGCGGGGATGGTGATCGTCGCCGATGGGACCGCAAAGGCCGATCGCCGCCTGGAGCGGGTCCTCACCTGCGACCCAGGGACGGGGATCATGCGGCACGCCGACGCCGGCTATGACAAGGCAATCCGCATTGCTAGCGAACGCGGGGTGAAGATCCCGAGGATTGAGTGATTTAGCGATTGAGAGATTGAATGATTTAACATCTCAATCACCCGATCACTCATTCCTTTCCTCCGCGATCAACCGATGTGCGAGTGAAAACGACTATGAACAGTGGATTACAGGAGAACGGAATTGAGGTTACTGTGAAGGCCTTCGGTGGTTTGCGCGAGCTGATCGGCTCCTCCGCAGCCTTCATCCATCTTCCCCACAAGGCCACGATCATCGACCTTCTTGCCGAGATACATCGTTGCTATCCGCTCTTCTCCGAGAAGCTGGAGACGGGCCTAACGAAAGGGTATATCAACATCCTCTTGAACGGGCGCAACGTTCGTTTCCTCGATGGGATGGCCACACGGCTCTCCGACGGGGTCACGGTCGCTTTCCTCCCCCCGGTCGGAGGGGGGTAGATCCTCCCGGCCGCCATTTCCTCTCTCTGAAACCCCTTCCATAGCCAAAGGAGGATCCCGAGGAGGACTATCGTCGAGATCGCGCTCCCCTCCAGGCCGAACTTCCCTCCGGTGAGCCAGATTGGGCCAGAGATTTGCGAGACAAGAAGGGTTGTCCCACGAAGGCCTAAGCCGTCAGGGGAATACCCTGAGTTCGGTAACCCGAGGAGGAAGAACTGGGCGAAGTTCCAGGAAGCGTGCCACCCGATCGGAAACCAGAGCGAGCGAAACCGCAGCATCCCCACGGTAAAGACGATGGAGATGAGCGCAATGTTCACCAACCCCAGCGTGTTGGCGTTGGGATTCTGCATGTGACGTGCCGCAAAGACGGCCGCGGTCACGATAATTGCCAGAGTAGTTCCCCAACCGCGTTTCACATTCTGGAAGAGGTATCCGCGGCACTCAATCTCCTCCAGGATCGGTGCCAGGAAAGACGATACGACGAACCAGCCTGCAGCCGCAAGGAGAACCTGGGAAGAGATAGAAGCGCTCCCTAACTCTATGTGGACAGACCCGATCACCGCCAGAATTCCGAACACCAGCAAGATCTCGCCAAGACCCACGATAAGACCGAAGAGGAGAGGGCGCCATAGGCGACGCGAGAATGCCAGGAGCATTGCGCTAAAGGGCTTGTGCTCCAATTGCCTCCACGCCCAGACGAACAGGAGAAGGTGGACAACGCCCCCGATGACCCACGCCCACATCTGCCCATCAGGGTTCACGCTCCATCTCTCGTCGGATGGATCGATCTGTGGCCACCCGAACAAATAGACCGTGATATTGAACACGAAGGACACGGCGATGAAACGGAGAAGACCGCTCCACGTGAGCGCATGGAGGAGAAGGGCGCGCACGATAGGCCAGACGCGTTCTGTCAGAATCGATCGGGGGATATGCTCGCCGTTCATCATCCTATTTGAACGAAAGCGAAATCACTCCCCCGTTAGCGGGAAGAGGCTCTTGAACAGGAATTGCTGTAGGTCGCCGAGTTTCTCCAGCGCTGCCGCGATCCTGATCCGATACTCTAAGGGGAACGGTTCTTTTCTCTTGTTCCTGATCTTCGTGATGTCGATGACGGGGGCTGGGTCGTTTAAGCGCTCTTCCTCGCCGAGCGAGATGTAGTTCAGAGCCTCGCGTGCCTTGAAGATCTCCGCGATCCCTTCCTCTGTGATGTTGATCGCGCTGGAGAGTTCGGCGAGTGTCGGCAAGCGTCCCTCCTGATGGAGAAGGCGTACTTGTGTCTCCTCGATACGGCGGTTCAAGTCCTTCAACCAACGGGGGAACTGCGAGCGGTTCACGCGCTCGCGGATGTGCTGGCGGATCTCCCCTCGAATCAGGTTCTTCGCGTATTCACTGAAGTCCTTCTCGTGTGCCAGCTCGACGTTGTAAGTGGCGTTCAGCAACCCCAGGTACCCAGCGCGGAAGAGTTCTTCGTGTGAGAAACCGCTGTGTGAAAATGTCTCCTCAACCACCTCATCGATCAAGTGGGTCATCCTATCGAGGATTTGCGCACGGATTACATCTTGATCGGTTCCTTCCACCCCGAGAAGGGACAGGAGCTCTCCCATCGTGAGTTCCGAGATCTCTCTTTCGTCTTCGGCCATCAGACTAGAACGTCAACTCAAATCCGAATGAGACCTCGTTGATCCCGCTATAGTCGAACGCGGCCGTGGTGTACAAGGTTATGCCGCCGAATGCCACATCGGCTCGCAGCCACTGACCGGAGAAGCCTAATCCATCGAAAGAGGTGAGACTGGCGAAGTGGACCGGATCGATCGTCGCTTCGAGCGCGATGAGCTGTCGCTCGAAGAGGAAGGTCTCATCGAAATCGGTCTCCAAAGTAAGGATGACTCCGCATATATCAACTGAGATAGCGAACCCTTGACCGTCGAATACGATCGGAATCGGCATGGGAGTAGTCGGGGCAACGAAACTTGTCTTAGCCGTAAACCGTACCATCTCGATCTGAAAGTCCAGGATGAAATTGAGCCCGCTGATCGAGATCGTATCATCGAAGCTGACAACGGTAAGAAAGGCGAGTGTCGGTTCTTCAAATCGATACCCAAACTCGATGGTCTCCTTGGAGAAACCGAACAGATCGACCCACGTGCTGCTGCTCGAAATCAACCCTGCATAGTCCATCTCCAGACGTACCAGCTCCTCCTCAAAGTAGAAGCCAGGGACGATCGTCACCCTGAGGTCCGGTGCAGTCCCAAACAGGGAATTGAGGTGGATAAAGAGCCCCAACAGGTCGTGCGAGAATGGTGCTTCGATCCCGTCGAGAATGTTCACCAGATCGACCGCGCCAAATCCGGTTAGCGTGGTGATGGAGAATCCACAGAGGATCCCACTCGAAAGTTCGAGGACCGTTCCCATGCTGTAGTCCGGGGTCTGGACCGAACCAATATTGGCGAGGATTAAGTCGAGGCCGACTTGCACCCCGGGAAACTGCACATCAACCCCTAACTGGTTCCAACTAAAATAGGGGTCAAACAGGATTTCTTCATAGATCTGCGCCGCGCCGAGGTCGACTGTCACGCCAAACCCCTGCGCCTGGAACCCCGATAAGTCAAAGACCGTCTCCGACTCAAAAGTGAACCCGGCCACACTGAACGACAGGGTCAAGCCGGACTCGATGTTGTACGAGAGAGGAGGGATTGGGGTGAACGTGAATTCGAGCCCAACACTCCCAGAGAACCCAAGGCCCGGACCATCGGAACAACAAACATCGTCAGCCAGGGCAAGCCCCCCCGTTATCGACAAGACAATCAGCATTAACAAAACCATGAGGCGGGAGTAGATCCGCGGCATGATAACCTCCTTCATCGTGAATAGAATTCTAATCGTCCACCGGAGGAGGTGAGAGGAAATCAGAGAGACGCAGATCGTGGATTTGTCTCTACAGGAAAGGACAAGTGTCGGTTAGATCCGGTCCCGCGAGAACCGCGAGCTTGCTCAGTTTTCGGAAAAGCGCGTAAGAACGTGCGCAACCGACACCGTCTCTCAATGGAGTACGAACCCCTTGACTTTTCAGCGCGAATTGTGTTACGGTGACCCTATTAAGGAGGTGTGTGTAGTATGAAGAAGTTGCTGATTGGCTTGACCGTACTGAGTCTAGTGGTGTTGCTCGGAGGAGGACTCGTCCTGGCGCAAGATAAATACATCGTCGCCTCGGACATCCCGTGGAAGCCGTTTGAGATGATCACAGATGATGGTGAGTTTTTCGGATTTGATCTCGATCTCATCCGCGCTGTTGCAATCACAGCCGGCTTCGAGATTGAGATCCAAAATGTCGCTTTCGATGCGATTATCGAGGAAGTTCGAACAGGCCGCGCACACATCGGTGCATCAGGTTTCACGATCACAGCGGAGCGCGAAGAGACAATCGATTTTTCCGGTCCATACTTCCTGTCAAATCAAGCAGTCGTAATCCGGAAAGATTCGGGTTTGAACATCATCACAGCACTCGCTGGCGAAGGTGCGAACAAAACTGCCGGCGCCCAGAATTCCACAACCGGATTATGGTGGGGTGAAGACAATCTCGGTGCATTTGGGATGACTATCCTCGGATACGAGACCTACCCAGCAGCAATCCTCGATCTGGTTAACGGGCGCCTTGATGCGGTCATTCAGGACGAGCCGGCATCATCGGCATCCATCACTGCTTTTCCAGATGTGCTGACGATTGCTGGAATTATCAACACGTACGAGTACTTCGGCTTTCTCGTAGCTGACGGCGATCCAAACGGTCTTCTTCCGCAAATCAACGACGCTCTAGCGACGCTGGGTTTAACGGTGGTTGACGCAGCCGGCGGTCTTCAGGAATTGGTCGTTGCCGAGGGCAGTTTCATCGACAGCCTGCTGAAGATCTATTTTGAACCCGATCCCGCCGATATCACGGCGGCATGGATCACGTGTAAGGAATATATTCTTGGCGGAGATCTTGTTGGCTTCATCGATTGTATGAAAGCCGAACTGGGCCTCTGATCTAGGAGTTTTAGAACGATCTTAGGCGACTGGGAGCCTCTCTTTGTGGTTCCCAGTCGGTTCGTTGGCAAAAAAGGAGAATCAGCATCGAGAGCCTTGCAAGACTTGGGCCATTCATTCCTAATTTGCTACGTGCGTCGTTGATCAACATAGAGCTGCTGTTTGGGTTAATAGCGGTGGGGTTTGTGGTGGGGACGATTGTTGCCCTGCTACAAGTCTATGGAGGGCGGTTCTTCGGGATCCTGGCACGGATCTATGAGTGGATCTTCCGCAGCATCCCCGCGCTCGTTCTTCTGTTCTTGTTCTATTACGGTCCGCCTCGATTCGGAGTTGACATCTCAGGATTCGCTGCTGCCACGCTGGCACTCGGCTTCCGATCGTCGGCGTATCAATCGCAGATCTTCCGAGGTGCGATTCAGTCAATCCCAAGCGGTCAGATGATGGCTGCACGGTCGATGGGGATGAGCCAGATTCGGGCGATCTTCACCATCATCCTCCCTCAGGCATTTCGCTTGTCGATACCCGGTTGGACAAACGAGTTCTCATCGGTCATCAAGGACACGACGCTCGCCTACGCGGTCGGCTTCAACGAGATCCTGCGTACGGCTCGGATCGTCTACGATACGCATTACGATTTGGCAATGTTGGTATTGGTGTTCGTCGCATTGGTATTCATGGCTCTGACACTTACTGGGAACGCAGCAATGGGAATCGCGGAACGGAAGCTAAGGATTCCCGGGTTGCAGATGCCGGGAACCGATCAAGTGAGGAAGATGACGCGGCGGCAGAGACGAGAGATAACAGGGACACCGCGGTGAGATCGTTGCGATAGACGGGGAGTCAGTATGCTGCTACGCGTTGAAGACATTCACAAGAGCTATGGGAAAGAGCACGTGCTCACAGGTGTCTCGTTCGAGATGAAGAAGGGTGAGACCAAAGTGATTATTGGCCCATCGGGCACAGGGAAGAGCACGCTCCTCCGTTGCATAAACCAGTTGAGCCCGCCGGAAAAGGGACATGTATGGCTCGACGGGGCAGAGATCACGCACGCGCATGCGAAGATCAACGATCTACGCGCGCAGATCGGCTTTGTCTTCCAGAGCTTTAACCTCTTCTCCCACCTGACCGCCCTGAAGAATGTTAGGATCGGCCCGATTAAGGTCAAGGGGATGGGCAAGGAGGAAGCAACGAAGCTGGCGATGGGGGAGCTTACCCGGGTCGGATTAGAGGACAAGGCTGATGCCTACCCCGCGCAGCTCTCCGGAGGGCAGCAACAGCGCGTGTCTATCGCCAGGGCGTACGCCATGCGCCCCAAGCTCATCCTGTTTGACGAACCGACCTCGGCCCTCGACCCGGAGCTGATCGGGGAGGTCCTCGAAGTCATGATCAGTCTTGCAAAGGGCGGGATGACGATGCTCGTGGTCACACACGAGATGGGATTTGCCCGCGCGGTCGCCGATGAGATCATCTTCATGGAACACGGGGTGATCGCCGAACAGGGGAATCCCCAACAGATGTTCTCCGCCCCGAAACATAAACGGACAGGAGAGTTTCTCAACAAGATAACCGAGCTGTACGGAGAGACGGACTGATGGTTTTTAAATGGGAATGGGTTGAGACACTGGCGAAGGGTCTCCCTCTCACTCTTCAGATCACGTTCACGTGCATCGCGATCGGAATCGTTCTTGGAGTACTGCTTGCTCTTTCCAGGGTCTATGGGAATCGCGTTTTACGAATTATCTGCAGCGTGTACATTCAGATATTCCGTGGCACTCCACTTCTAGTCCAGCTGTTCATCGTTTATTACGGCTTTCCGAACTGGGGAATCAAGCTTTCGGCACTTGCCAGTGGGATTCTGGCCTTAGGATTGAACACCGCGGCCTACCAAGCCGAGTACTTCCGAGGGGCAATCCAAGCGGTTCGCGGAGGACAGATGTTCGCGGCGCGATCCCTAGGAATGAGCCTTCCACAGGCGATTCGGTATGTTATCCTTCCGCAGGCATTCCGGCTGGTCCTTCCCTCATGGTCGAACGAATTCATTCTGATGCTGAAATACTCCTCGATCGTCTACACCGTAACACTTCTCGATCTAATGGGACAGGGTAAACGACTGGCTTCTCGCAATTTTAACTACTTCGAGGTATTCATTATCGTCGCCCTGTTCTACCTTGCGATCGTCTTCATAGTTTCTACATTACTTCGCTTGTTGGAGCGGCGCGTTCGCATACCAGGATTGGGCGCCCCCACCGAATATCAGTAACAGCATCAGGGTCCTTTTCCTTGATATTCATAGGAGAAGGATTGACTGTCTGGGCCGTTCACGTTCACAAGCATAGACTCAAAGAGGTGGCTGACTTCGTGGGGCGGGACTGCTTCAGCATCATCGCGAACCGCACTACCGAAGTGGGGAAAACACCAAAAATAAAGACGTGATTCCACCTCTTCCTGCTCATTGGATTGACTATCGAGGTTTGGCGGGAGAGATGCGGGCGGGCTCTCTTTTTGCAAGCACGATCGCGAGCACGATGTACGTCACAGATAGCACGAGGAGCCCGACGGGGAGAAGGACAAATGAGGCGATGCAGACCCCGGCAATGACGAACGTGACGCCGATCGTCCGAATTCGGGATGAGAAAACGCGCGCGCTATGCAGCCGGATACCGAACATGGCAAGGAGTATTCCGATTCCGCAGGCCACTGCAATCTGACCGAGTTTCCACTGTGTGCCCATGGGAAGCGTAGCATCGACAATGGCCATCCCCGAGAGGAGGAACATGAGGGCCCCTGTTGTCCTCGTAATCCAGACAAAGGGCTTCCGCGTTTCGAGCACTTGATCGCAAAATGCAAGGATTGGGTAGATCAGGGCTACTGCTCCGATGAACGGAAGACACGCGGAGACAAACCCATCGTGCGTGCCGACAAAGAGAAATCCTGGAAGAAAGTCAGCAATCCATCGCAACCAGACTGTCAAGAGGCTTGAAAAGGGAGTGCTCGGCACCCATGGCGAGATGACCAATAAGACGGCCCCAGATACCGC
>JAUWNS010000060.1 GCA_030612485.1 Candidatus Bipolaricaulota bacterium | reverse complement strand
GGAACGTGCGAAAGATACAAGCTTTTTCTCTTGCTACGCTCATCGCTTGAGTCTTTCTCTGGGTTACCTTGCCTTAACCGTGAGGAACCCTTTATTCTTCGAAAACATCTCAGGCACATGGTCTTTCTTTCAGTGCCGTTGTTCTCCTAGCAAATACCCATCAGTCTTGATTTATGAAGTCCGTACGTGCTATAGTTGGTAGCGTAGATAGCCTTGCATATGAACTGGGTGGGAGTACTGCGGGAGGATATCATCTTAAGATGGCTCCTTGCTAACAAAAGAGGGAAACGAAGGGTGGTAACGTGCAGCTGACTAGTTCAGCAAAAAGGCGAGTGGCGATTCTCGCCCTCACCTCTTGGATTTTCATTATGTGTTTCTCGCAAGTACTGTTTGGCGTGCCATACGCCGTTTCTGTCAGTACAACTGCAGAGAAGATCGCTTCTCCCGGCGATTTTGTCACGCATGTCTATACAATCACTAACACCGGAACACCAAATGACGAGTACCAATTAACCATCACCACGCCCACGGGATGGCTTACGCTGGGAATCCCTTCCTCAATTCAAGTTACCGCAGGAGCAAGCGAAAAGCTATTCGTCACGTTTGTCGTACCGAGTACAGCACAAGCGGGAACCTACGAGGCTGTGCTGATAGCCACTTCCACCGGCAATCCTAGTGTAGCCGCACAAGCAACGGCCCTCATCACCATCTCTCCCGTTTCAGGGGTTGAAGCCGTTTGGATTCAAGAACCGCCGCGAGCACAGCCTGGGGAGGCTGTGCAAGGAACCTTCTCCCTTACAAATACGGGTAACATCGCGGATAGTTACACCATAGAGGTTTCAAGTATCAGGGATTGCAAGGCGAGTCTCTCCAGTACCACAGTGCCCCTTTTCGCGGGGGAGACTACTCAGATCGCGCTAACAGTCTTCGTACTGGCTACAGCAACTCCAGGATCGCGTTATTCGTTCACACTAGAAATACGATCCATTCCGCATCCTGATATCTTTACCGCCCTCGTACATTCGTCCCGCGCTGCTCCGCCACCACCTGAAAAAGTTGGGGGCAGCATTTTCCCACCGTGGCCGGTAACTATTTCCCTTTCTTTCGCTGAAGGCGGCTTCACGAGCGCGAGCTTTTCTGGGAGTGGCGAACTCGAAGGGTTCGGTACGCTGTCGGCCTCGACTTCGTTAACAGCAACCAGTTTTGCCGTGCCCACAGGCACTTTCAGCACCGATGATTGGAGGATTAGTCTGGCTGGGGGTGGCGTCTCCGGTGGGTTTGGAAGCGTTTCAGGAGAGGGAATCGGGATCACGCTCTTCGGCAAGGTGGGTGACAGCCTTTCAAGTCAACTGGTCATCACTGAGGATGTGAAGGGCTTTTCGATCTCATGCCGCTGGACCGATGGCTCTCTGCGAATCATCGCTGGTAGTGATGTAAGTACCGACTATGGTTTCCAAGAGATCCAATTTTCTCAAACCTCCGGCGATGCATTCTCGCTTACGGGCTCTTTTGCATCCGTCAACGAACAAACCAGTTCCGGCAGTGCTTTCCGCATCAGCCCGCAGGTTACAGTAGGGAAGTATCGAATCGGAGGAAGTCTCCTCAATATTTCGCCGGGCTTTCCAAATCGTAGCGAGGAAAAGGCGTATAGCATGAGCCTTGCTTACGCAAGATCACGAGCGACAACACAGACATTTGGGGGATTGAGCCCCCAACAAACAGCTCCTTCGTTCGGCATCACCGCGTGCTCACTGACGCTCGACACCTCTAAGGTATATACGCAAAGCGACAGTGTTACTCTCACTACATCGACGAAGGGCGTAACAAGCAAAGTTACCCTATCGGTGTCGCCTATAAATATGGAAATTTCGTTTGAGAACGAGAAAAGCGATGATACTCCGACCACCATAGACCAGAGCGTGTTTGGCCTCCGTATGAAGATTGCTGGACCGCTGTTCGGCAATGGAAAGTACTCGCTCTCCGCCACACTGAAGGAGCCGATCGATCGAGTTGCTGATACAAGGTATCTTAGCATTGATCTTAGCGAATCGTTTAGCTTCAGTTTGGGTGAGATCGATATCACGAGTTCCATTAGCCTGGGGCGCATCATCGATCTGAAAACCGGTCTGATGGAAAGCGAGAGCTCTTCTTTCTCCGCTAGTCTCAGCCTTCCCCGCGCAGAAAGCAATCCGAAGATGACCTTATCAGTTAGTAACGGAAGTGCATCGCTCGGAATAGGTCTGTCGTGGGGAGATGTAAGCGTTTCAGCTTCCATCCCTCTCTCTGAGGAAGGGGCTAGCTTCTATGCTTCCATATCGACCTGCTTCTCGTTCGCTATCCCATTCCTTGGACCGGCGTACGGACGAGTTACCGGATATGCCTTTGTGGATGCGAATGGCAACGGTCTGTTCGACCCTGGTGAAAAACCGATCCCTGATCTTCTGCTCACCCTGGGCAGGCAGGAAGCGATCACCGGCAATCACGGCACCGGACGTTTCGCCTTCTGGCCCGTCAAGCCAGGGACTTACGAACTATCTTTGCAGGAGCTTCCGTTTGGTTTAGTCCCACGTATCAATCTGCCGCTTTCCTTAAATATCAGTGCCGGAGAATACGAGGTCTTGTTGCCCTTTGAGCAGTACAGCTCGATCTCCGGCACCGTCTACAACGACGCCAACCAGAACGGCAGGCGCGATGCTGGCGAGTCAGGCATCCCAGGAGCCGTCGTTGTGGCTACGGGCGCTTTCGGGAGGAAGCAAGCCATTACCAGTTCAACCGGCCGATTTAACGTCAGGGTCGAGCCTGGTGTGGTTGAGGTATCACTCCTTACGAGTTCTCTACCAAAACGGTTCGTAGCGACAACACCGACCGCCCTAAGGCTCGACATCGGCGTGCAAGAAGCAAAGCGCGTGGAGTTCGGCGCCTACCAGAAACCGCGGGAGATCATCTTCACCTTCGGCCCACCCACCGCGCGATTTACCGTTACGCCTTCGGAACCCGTGGTTGGCACGGAAGTGCTGTTCGATGCCTCATCCAGTGAGGCAGTAGGAGTCGATCTGGTCTCATACGACTGGACGTTCCAACACGCAGGAATATCCCTCAGGGCTTCTGGAAAACAAGTAACAGAGAGATTTAGCACGCCAGGAACATGGCTCATCACCCTGGCGGTAACAGACGCCAACGGCCTAAAGGACGACTACCAACTAGCAGTGGTCGTCAAGTAACGTCGCACACAAGGTACGACGCTACATCCAGCTTTTCGTAGCGTCGGAGCTTGTCTCCGACGTTCTCGAGATGGCTACAAAGAGCTCCTGAGACACCGTTTTGAACTCCTTGGCGCGATCCCATAGAATGGGTCAGCGACCGAGTCAGATGGCGGGATAACCAAGGTGCGCAAGCAAGAGAGGGCGATCCCGTTGTCACTCAGATTAACTAAGGAGGTTAACCATGAAACCACAGGATTTGATTGCTGAGGCGATTTCCCTTCCTGTAGAGGAGAGAGCAATCATTGTTGATTCCATACTTCGTAGTCTCAACTCGCCGGAAGATAACATTGACCGTCAATGGATTGCCGAGGCCGAACGTCGTCTTGATGAAGTACGCACAGGCCGTGTAAAGGCAATCCCCGGAGACCAGGTCTTCGCACAGATCCGAAAGCGCTTTGCAGAATGAACTACTCCTTCCATCCTCAGGCCCAGGTCGAGCAAGCTGCGAAGCATTGAAAGGCAGAAGCCAAAGATCTAATCGGAGTTGGCCTTCATGCTGCAATTTCATGTAGAGCTTTGTTGCGTCGAAAGTAACGTCGTACACAAGGTACGACGCTACATCCAGCTTTTCGTAGCGTCGGAGCTTGTCTCCGACGTTGAAGTGACCCTTGGCGGCTTAGCGAGAGACCGGCCTTCTAAGAGTCGTAAACGGCCACGGCACTACTCGACCTCAAGGAGCATGATTTGCAACCGTTCCTGCGAGCCGTCACCGGAGATAAGGAAGAAGTCGTACACCCCCTCCTCGTAGGCGGAGGTATCCAGGGAGTATACGTACTCCTCTTCGTCCGGGTTGTAGTTCAACCGGCCGATAAGTCCGCTTGAGAGTTTCCGGCCTGCGTAGTCGTAGTGGATGAACAAGAGCGATGGGCTGGCGTCTGTCACCGGGGTTCCGGTTCCATCTGCAATCCGCATACGAAATTCGATCGACTCGCCGATGTGATAGACCGCATCAACAAGCCCACCCATGATCTTTCTAGCCTCTTCCGCCCCTCCTAGATACGTGGGTTCATCTGAGCTAAGATCGCCTCCCCCAGCACCGGCAATGCGCGCCTCCGGAAGCAGCTCATCAACCAGATCGCCATCGACGTAAAGCTTCAGCGCACCCGCATCCCGCACGCAAGCGATGTGGTGCCACGTTCCGTCGGCGATGGTTTCGTATCCCTTGACAATCGCGTAGCTGTCCGTGGTGGTTGTCAACTGGAACAGTGGCACACCTTCAAACAGGCTCAAGCTGTATAGCAGACCATCATCAGAACGTTTCCTCTGCACAAGGGTATGCTCCGTGGTCGAATCGGTCGTTCGCACCCAAAGCTCTAGTGTGAAGTCCTGATTCCAGGCAAAGCTCATCCGTGTATCTGTAGGGATCTCGACGTATCCACTTTCTCCCAAGTTCAGTGCGAAAGCATTTCCACATGCCGGCTCACCCTCGATCCACTCTGTCTGCGAAAGGGTTCCCTTTAGCACGGGCTCTTTACCGGACTGCCTGTCGATCTCGTTGTAGATGTACCTACCAACACCTTCACCGAACGGGAAGTAGATCACAGGAGAAGAAGGCTGTTCAGGAACCCCTACAGTTGCCAAATGGAACTGTGAAACCGCAAGGGATTCGTGGTGAATGTACAACTCGTCGATCGCCACTTCCGATACCGCAGTACCACCGCCTCCCGCAGCCTCCGGCGTAGCCAGGCTAACTTCTGTAGTTGTCACCGAATTGACAACCACTTCTAGCGTGGCGATGTCGGTCGATCCATCGTCGTCGGTCACCCGCATAGCAATGGTGTAAGTGCTGGCTTCGGGGAAAACATGGATACCCATTTTTCCGGTATCGCCCCAAGGCGTAAAGCCGGCGAGACTACCGTAATCCCAATCCCATTCGTAAGAGACGATCGCATCGGGATTCGACATTGAAGCACTCGCGTCAAAGACCGCATCTTCCCCAGTGTCTACAACAACGGTAAGCGGCGGCGTTACTGGGGGGACGCCCTCCACGTTCGCCGTCGGCCCAAGGTCGTTCACCACGATGGTTAGCGTATCCTGGCCGGATCGTCCACCGCTATCCGTCACGGTGAGAGTCGCGATGTAGGTTCCGTTATCAACGTAAGTGTGCGTCGGAGTCAGTGTCCCACCTGCTCCAGTTCCATAGCCGAAATCCCAGACAATTGTGTAAGTCTCTCCGTCATCCGGATCGACGAAGCTGCCGGCGAAGGCAACCACATCGCCCTCGTTCACGGCTTGATCAGGGCCGGCATCGACCACAGGCGCCCTCCCAAGAACTGTTATGTCAAGGTGTAATGTGTAGATTTGGATAATGCCGACAGTCTGGAACCAAAGCTCGACATCTCTTTGATAACTACCCGCGGAGAGATCGGGCCCGGCTGTCACCCGAAGATCCAGCGAATAACGAGTCCAACCGAGATCGGGGAGCTCCTGCGACGAAACAGTAGGGAGAACTGGGATCTCCTTCCAGAGGAGCGGTACCGCACCTTCCTTCGTCAAGCGATACGAGAAATCGGGGCCAGCGGCATTGGAGAACAGAGCAATGCTAAAGGTGGTAGGAGGATCGTTGGTGCCGACGTCCACTTGAAGGAACGCGGTATCGCTCGGCGCATTGTCCGGGTCCAGGGTGAATGAAAGGGGCGCTGCATCAAACTCAGCAGCCAGAAAAACCGGGATGGAGAGAGATATCGGAATGGATAATGAGTCCAGAACAGGACCATCAGATGCATAACCACTAGAACTCAACAGGACCATATGAAACAAAAGGCTGAGAAAAAAAACGACGAGCATTCTCCGGCCTACCCCGTGGATCATTCCAATCCATCTCCAACGTGCCCTATGCTCATGGGATCGCAAAACCCCACTGCCCGCCGGTCAAAGTATCGCCACCGTAGTCGATAATCGCAAGCGCGATGTACTGTCCGGGCGGCCACTCCTCGGCGGAGAACCCAGCGGTGAAGACCCGTTTGTGTTCGGGAAGTACTTTCCGGTTTTCAATCTCTTCACTGGCTATGGCGGTCCCTGTCATGTCGCGAACTTCGAAGTGGACGTTCACATCGAGTATGTCAAGACAGGTATTTGCAAACCTTGCGGAGACAGTTACCGTCCGCGGACTTTCTTCATCGGGTTCCTTAACCTTGACCTCCATAGCGGCGACGTTTCCCAGTTTTTGCGTGATCGTTAGATCTCGTTGCAGTATTGTTACCAGGAATCTGAACTTTATTCCAATGACTGCTTCCTCGGCTCCTACTGCTACGTCTGGTTCTACTCTTTCAACGATCAGGCATCCCCAGTGAGGAAGCGGAGCGTCGTCCTGGGGACGGGCAATAGATAGAGAAACGCGCTCAGTTTCCTGGGCCTTGACTGTTAGCTCCTCCGTCGACAGCGACAACCAATTTGCAAGGGATGAAGACGAGGTACCGGCCTCCAGAACCTCCAGCGTTCCGTTCTCGCGTACAGTGAAATCAGCATTAGATATCCTGACCTGTATAGTCTCTTCGGAAGTATTCCGAATCTCAACTATTCCCGTATAGGTTTCACCTGGAGCAAGAGGAATCTCGATGAGCATTGGGCTGACCATAAATCCCTGTGCAAATACGGGTCCAGCCGACGTAAAAATAATCCCTATCAGACATATACAGAGCCATAGACCAGTAATCGACTGCCTACCTAACCCTACTCTCTGCCCTGTCGTTAGTAATGTGGTATGCACTGTTGATTCCCTATCTCCGGCGCGAAAAAACATCCCTCTCAGTCCCCCGTTTCTTCCTGACGAGGGATAGGGAAAGGCTACCTAAGGATCCTCTCCCTATCCATTTTTGCCTTTATGCCGTGCCAACCTGGTTAATAGCTACGAGCTGGCAATAACGGCAAGCGTCTTTGCGTATATCACCAGAGATAGGCGGATATCGTCATGGTGTTCTGCGTAGTGTAGCTGCCCCTGTAGTCTTTAATGCCCTGACGGAAGACCTGGGCTTTCATCACGATGTCGTATGTACTGCCACCTTGTAGAACAAGTACGCCGGTGTCGCCCGCTCCCCCGTCCGCTGAACCAGCAGCTGTACCACAATAACCCCAGCCGCCCCACTTGCCCACCGTCAAGTCGAACTCGATAGTGTCCCACCTTACCAGGCCGCCCTGAATCCATGTCGCTAGCTCAGTCTCAAGGTAGTGTGTAGTAGTACCATTAGTGTAGTTAAGGTCAGGCCCATTCCCAAAAACGACTAGCAGATCCACATTGGCTGCAATAGTGGCTGTGGCCCTGTCGGTCGCTTCCACCCAAGTGCCTGGATTTCCACCAATTTCCGCGCCCAACAGGCCGAACTCGATAGTGTCGTCCGTGACGTTCAAGTTGTAATAGTCGTCGATCGTCGCGTAGACATAGGTGTGTTCTGCGCCGATAGCAGACACCGTTAGAAGCCCCAACAACCCTACTACTAACATTCCAATAACTAGCTTTTTCATGTTTCTTCCTCCTAATCCAGCTGCATGTTGCCACACAGCTCACTTGAGACTAGGAAGTTTCGGTAGCCAAACTATCTCAGTTCGTAGAGCTCTTAGAGTCTGTAGAGTTAAGAACCTGCAACCCTATGAACCCCATAAACCCAACAAACTCGAACCGAGACTTCAGGCTTTGCGTCCCCGCCTCACGACGGGTTTGCCATTTCGGCCCTCCAGCGAAAAGACACGCGCTTTGCTCCATATCTCACCTCCTGTATGTCCCTCTTGAATAAGGCTCTCGTATGTGTCCCTGCCTCATGCGCTCCATCCGGCATTTTCAGCGACGATCTCAATCGCCTCAGCCAATTCCCTCGTTGGTGCTTCTACCCGCTGTGGCATCGTGTTCCCTCTCTTCGCTACTCTGCTTCCGATGGCCTCAGTTCCAACTTGCCTGCATTCGCAATGCTGAAAGGAGAGCCTCTTCTTTGATGAGGCCAAGTGCCACCAGGACCTCGCCGAGGAGTTTTCCCTTGCCCTGCTGCCGCTGCTCGGCGAGTGCCTGCTGCAGCCCCTCCTGATCGAGCACGCCCTGCTCCACCAGCAGCTCCCCCAGTCTCTTACCCGCTCTGCCGTTCCGCGTCTCGCGAATCTTGAACCTCATCTCAGCAAGGGCGTTCCTATACCGATCGTGCACGCTCATCGGAATTCCACGTGCATCCTTGACCGCGTACTCCTGCCGCACCTGCTCAAACTCAAGCAACGCTACCCTCTCTGCCAGCATCGCTACCCCTCCTTAAAACAAAACGCCCCTCGATCACTCGAAGAGCGTTCTCGCAGCATGTAAACAGACAGCCATCCCGTCAGCACCGGTTCTCTCTCCCCGACCCTGGCAGCCCGGCTGACTCTGAAGCCCCGTGACTTTGTGTCCCTACCTCACAGTAGGTTTACCTTTTTCAAGGTCTAGTCCATGGTTTATTAGCACCTTCATGAACTAGATTCAGTATACAACAAATCCGGGTGGTTTGTCAAGGGTAGGAATAGAAACACCGACTGCTTCATCAATAGAGTCCCATGACCGCCTTTTTGCACTCCTCTCGGGCAGGATTGAGTGATTGAGCGAGTGAGTGATTGAATGATTGAGTGATTGATTAAATCTTAGCTTCTAAATCTCTTAATCCCCCGATGATTCAATCTATAAATTATACGATCTTTCGATCTCTCAATTTCTTTGCGCCTTTGCGGTAAAACGCTTGAAACTACGGTTTGATCTCGAAGACGAGCAGTAGAAAAGGTTTACGCAGCAGGCTCACAAGAAGCGCTGAAAAGACCGTTGCGCATCTCATAATGATGAGTGAAACATGAATGGCGAATGGTCTAGGGTCCAACGTCCAGAGTCGATGCTGAATCGTGAAGGCTGGAGAGCTGGTGTGTGCTGGCAACTAATGACAGATGACTCATTGCTGATCAGTGACGCCTGATGGCTGCGGCTGATCAAAACACTTTGTCTAGATCGATAGAAAGCCCTGCAAGACATGGCGATTCAAGGATATCGCGCTCTGCACACACGTACCGGGCGACCTGCGAGAATCCATGTTTTCCTAACGTCAACAGTTCGATCGACTTTGTCGCAGGATCAACCAGCCAGTATTCCTTTACTCCATACCGAGCATACAGGGCTTTCTTGTACGTTCGGTCTCGCTTTGCTGTCGCCGGAGAGAGAACTTCTACTACCAGATCAGGCGCACCACGAATTCCTTCCTCAACAATAACGTCGCTCCGTTCCGTGCCTACAAACAGGATGTCCGGCTGCAAAACGGTATCCTCGCTAAGGATCACATCAAAAGGAGCCCAGTAGAGCGAACCTAGAGAGTGCTGCGTGATGTACTGATGTAAGATGAGTCCCAGATTTCTCACAATACGCTGGTGGTATTCATTCGGTGACGGAACCATCACTACCTCCCCCTCAACAAGTTCATAGCGCTCTCGCTCTGATTCTGGCGCGTTGCGATAGTCTTCGTAGGTGAGTTTAATATCGGTAGATGCCTTTCCCATTTTGTTCACCTCCAGCATCTATTGTAAAGCGCTCAACGTTCAAAGTGCAAGGCCCGAAGAAGTGATGCGTACGCGTACGTCGGGTCTACCTACATGCCTTAAAGGTAAGAAGCCCAGGGGAATACATGGCAGAGGTTAACGTTGAGCTCGTCAAAGCCGATGTAGACTGGTAGCCGTACATAATTTCGCACTCCTCCGCGCGATCACATAGAATAGATGAAAGACCAGATGGAGGGAAAAAAGGATGGGTACGCAAGCATTATCGGTTTCGGATATCAGGAATGGGTATGGATCTAACCCTTCCTACCTTTGTGGAATCTTAAGAGTTAAAAAGGTTTTTGCAATTCAAGGGCATGCCTCTGAGGAAGCCAGGAATCCATGAGAAAGCAACAGCAGAAAATACAGAACACTTGCATTTTTCCTGGTCTCCTGGCTTCCTAAGCGGCTTCTTGCTTAAATGTGCCTCCACCCAACAGCAAAAAGCTAATAACTATGAGGAAGCCAGGAGGCCAGGAAAAAACAAAAATCGGGGGGTAAAGGATGACCTTAGAGCATGGAGGATTGACCTCAGAAGTGATCGCAGCTGCCATCGAGGTACATCGTCGGCTAGGGCCGGGCTTTCTTGAATCTATATACGAAAACGCTCTCATTGTGGAGTTGCGAAAACGGGGTTTGAAGGTAGAACAACAAGTTGAAGTGCCGATAGAGTATGAGGGAGTCGAGGTAGGACGGCACCGGCTTGATCTTCTAATTGATGGAACGATTGTAGTAGAACTGAAGGCGATCAAAAACCTGGATAATGTTCACTTTGCCATTGTAAAGTCGTATCTGAGAGCTATTGGGAAGGAGCACGGACTGCTTTTGAACTTCGCGAAACCCACCCTGGAGGTGAAACGGGTGATATGTCAAAGGCCTGACTATGAGGAAACCAGGAATCCATGAGAAAGCAACAGCAGAAGATACAGAGAACTTGCATTTTTCCTGGTCTCCTGGCTTCCTAAGAGATCAAAAAAACCGGTAGTTCCGGGGACACAACACTTATTCCTTGTAGATTCAGGCGTTTAAGGAGAGCACACCGTCTTTAGCAGCCTTACCCCGGCTTCACAAGGACCCAAACCATTTCTTTCACCACAGTACTGGCAAAGCGCCCCTGTCGTACAAGAGACTGCCACTCCTTCTCCGTGTAGACCAGCACGTCAACAGGAACCGGAAATCCTGTTAAGTCCCACTCTACTGCTCGCCGTTCGAATGGTTGTTCCGAGCTTCTTACAACGATGACTACGTCCAGATCGCTTCCTACGCCCCAGTTCCCACGCGCGTAGGAGCCGAAGTAGCCGATCCTTTGTACATCCTTTTGATGTTGTCCGACCTCGTTTGCCCAACGACGGATCACCCGGTCCACCATCTGTGCATCAGGCCATTTGAGAATCGATGAACTCAATGATCTCACGGGCATATCGATTAGCCTCCTCGCTCTGTAAAGGGCCATAGTGTTCAAACGGCGCTCCGGCTGGGTGACTGTTTGGGTAGCGTGCGGGGATGTAGAAATTATCCAGGACACGCCCTTTCTCAATGAAATCCTCTAGATTCGTTATGGTATCCGGCAGCTCCCGCAGAAGTTGCGCGATAACGTGTCCCCACGCCTCTTGTCCCAAGTGAAGATGCAGGGCTTTGACCGCCTTCTCCGCGGCCTGTTGGGCGGCAAAGCATGACCACTCATGCCGCCCTGCTTCACGAGAATCCTGCGCTTGCTCTAAGTCCCTGTGGGCTTGGGCTAGCCAGTCTAAGGCACGGTTTGGCATTGTCTTTCATCTCCATGAACCGCATATCACAGCTGCTATCGCGATCCATATTACTTCACCATCGGGGTATTGCACAATAGCACTAACTGTTCCTTCTCGTTTCGAGTGGGTAGCGCAGGCTATTCCACCAGTCTCTTCTCCTTGCGAAGCAGAAACTTTCACCGCCGAGGGTGCGGAGCACGCAGAGAGTAGCATGAAAACCTTAATGCTTTATCTCAGCGATCTTTGCGCCCTCTGCGGTAAAATGCTTGAAACTAGGAGCCAAGCTTGAAGGCGAGCGGTAGAAAAGGTTTACGCAACAGGCTCGTAGGGTGCGTACGATCGGCTTGAGCTTCTCGAAGTCTTTCTTGCGTCTCTTTAGTCTCTTGATGTCTTTTGAAAACCGCGTCGTGTAGACTGGGGTAAGCATCAAACCCCCAGCTTATTGAACAGGTCATCCGCATCTTCGCACACTATTAGGTTGCGGTTGGCATCGGTATCTTCGAATGTCCTACGTGTGGCTTCGTTCGGGATGATAACGTCAAATGGCAGGCCCTTGCACATCTGCACTTGCTTGTAGAAGAGAGTAAAAAGAATCCCCGCCCTTCCGGACGGGGCTTTTCAAAGCAAATGCAACTGCTCCGGATGCTTCGCCCTTTCCTTATGAAAACGAATGTATTTCTTGATCACTTCCGCCGTCAC
>JAUWNS010000184.1 GCA_030612485.1 Candidatus Bipolaricaulota bacterium | reverse complement strand
CTGAGCTTCTTTTCCCACCCGCAGGGTGAACAAGGTCTTCCGCGGCGCGTAACGGATCTCCTCCGCGCGAATGTTCGCAGAACCGTTTTGGTTCAGACCTTGTTTGTTGCGTGGGCTAGCTGTCTCTGGAGGCGGAGTCCTGCTGTTCTCCATGCAAGAAACAAGGTCTGACCCCAAGCGGTTGTAGGTAAGGAGATGCCCCGCGCTGGCTGCAAGGACACGATTCGCTGCCGGATCATCCGCGTTCACAATCGCGGTCGCCCCTGGGTCCAAACCTCGAAAGAGGAGGAGCTTTGCCTCCAGGTATGCTTCCTTATCCTCATGAAAGTCGAGGTGGTCGTGGGTGAGGTTGGTGAAGAGAGCGACGTCGAAATCGATGCTATCGACCCGGTGAAGCGAGAGCGCAGCCGAGGAGACTTCAAGGACGAGGTTCTCCTTCTCGGCGGCTAAGGCCTCATGTGCGATCCGTTGGATGAGCGGGCTTGTGGGAGTCGTCACTGTGCGCATGTTCCTTGCTTCGTTCGCCACCGTGCTGATGAGGGTGCTCCTCTCCTCTCCTAAGAGGTGTGTGACAAGGTGACAGACCGTGGTCTTCCCGTTCGTTCCGGTGACCCCGACTGTGAACAGATCGCGCGTGGGATGCGAGAAGAATGCCGCCGACAAATGGGCGAGAGCCTTCCTCCCATTCTTCACTTGCACGAACGGCACCGAACATTGTACGTCTTTCTCTCCGGCAACAGCCACGGCACCGCGTGCGATGGCATCTTCGATGTAGCGATGTCCATCGGTGATGAACCCGGCGATGGCGACGAATAAGAACCCCGGATGAACTAAGCGCGAGTCCTCACTGACACCGGAGATCTCTATCGATTTCCATCCCGGCTGTGGTGGTACCCCGATCGCTTCAGCCAGAGATGCAAAAGATTGAGTGATTGAGGGATCGGGTGATTGAGGGATTGAATGATTGAGTGATTGAGCGATTGAATGATTGAATGATTGAGCGATTGAATGATTGAATGATTGAGTGACTAAACGATGGTCTGTATCCGCAGTTCCTTTGCTTTCCGGCGATACGCTGTTCCTCATCTTTTAGATCTCCCAATCGCTCAATCCCCCGCTCGCTAAATCACTCAATCCGCCGCTTTCTCAATCTCTCAATTCCTCCGGAAATCTGGGGTCAGACCTTGTTTCTTGCATGGCCTAGTCTCCCCGGAAGAGGAGTCCTGCCGGCCTCCATGCAAGAAACAAGGTCAGACCCCGCCGTTCCCCGTTCCGCCTTCCGCGTTCCCGTTCCCCCTCGCCCCTTCGCCCTCTCTCCCCCTCCCCGCGTCCCCGCTTTCCGCGTTCCCCCTCTCCTCCGGGGTTCGGTAGAGGTAGAGAAGATAGCCACTCTTGGCAACACCGATCTCCTCCGGTTCCCAGCCCCACATCGGGTGGTAGTAGGAGACGATACGCGCTCCTGGTTTGAGCTCGCGGCGCAGACGCTCCTGCAGCTTGTAGTTTGCCGTGGGGGAGAGGAAGAGGATGACCACGTCGGCGCCGGCCAGATTGGCGGAGTACATGTTTCCCCAGAGGATTCGCGTGCGCGACGAGACTCCGGCAAGGAGGGTCCACGCTCTCGCCCATAGCACGCGGACGGGGTCGATCTCGATCCCGGTAGCGTGCGCGTTGAATTCCCTCGCCGCCGCAACCACGATCCGTCCGTCCCCGCAACCGAGGTCGAGGACGCGTTCCCCTTCTTTCACCCGTGCGAGGTGCAGTATCCGACGCACCGTCACCCGGTCGGTCGGCTGCCACAGGGCATCGAGGGTTAGGTTCCACCCCACCCACAGGATAGTCACCGCTCCGAGCGCGATCCCCAGGTAGAGGATCATCTAGAATGTAGCGCGGAAGCCTTCCTCGTAGATCGGTCCAGTGCTCAATCCCTCTTCGGTGAAGCGCATCATGTAGTGAACGTCGAGGAAGGCGCTGACCGGCTCGAGTAGGGCGATCCGCACCCCGGCGAGCCCATTCACGGTGAATCCCACCGAGTACCCGCGGGGGGTCAGGGCGACACCTATCCCCATTCCGAGGAACGGGTCGAAGAACTCGATCGGTCGATGCGCGAGGGCCGATATATCGACCAGCATCAATCCAGTGATATCCGAGTTGAGCGCAATCGACATCTGCGTGCGCAGGTCGATCCATTCGGCAACCGGAATCTCGACGAGGGCCCCCATGAAGAAGAGGCCAGTCGGGTCGAAGCCGCCTCCCAACCCGGCAGAGGTTGCCGAGACGGGCATGACAGGCGCGGACAGGAAGATCAAGAGTAATAGTGCGAGTGGCAATCGTCTTTTCATCCTACCTCCTTCTCTCTAACTCTAGCGCCATTTCAGCGAACTTCAGTGGCACAGGTCCAATAAAGAAGGGTCAGATGTCGAGGGAGGTGATCTTGTCGCTGTTCTCCCAGATGAAGTTGCGACGCAGGGCCACGTCGTTTCCCATCAGTGTAGCGAAGACCTCGTCTGCCTCCAGGGCATCGCGGATCTCGATCTGTTTCAGGGTGCGGTTCTCCGGGTTCATTGTCGTCTCCCACAATTCGCGCGGGTTCATCTCTCCCAACCCCTTGAACCGCTTGAGCGAGAAGCCACCGTTGTGAGAAGCACGGAACTCTTCGAGTTCTTCGTCCGTATAGAAATAGGTGGTCTTCTTTCCTGTCTTCACCTGATAGAGCGGGGGCTTGGCAATGTAGACGTAGCCGTGCTCGATCAGGGTACGCAGGTAGCGGAAGAAGAAGGTCATGATCAACGTACAGATGTGCGCACCATCGACATCGGCATCGGCCATGATGATCAGCTTATGATAGCGGAGCCTCTCCAGTGAGAAATCTTCTCGAATTCCGGTTCCGACCGCGGTGATCATCGCCTTGATCTCCGCGTTATCGAGGAGCTTTGCCAGGCGGGCCTTCTCCACATTCAACACCTTCCCGCGCAGGGGGAGGATCGCCTGAAAGCCCCGATCGCGTCCCTGTTTGGCACTCCCTCCGGCGGAATCTCCTTCCACGATGTAAAGCTCGCTCTTCACCGGATCGCGACTGGAACAGTCGGCGAGCTTTCCGGGGAGGGCGGAGGAGAGCAGCGCCCCTTTCCGTCGTACCATCTTCCGCGCCTTTGCAGCAGCCATCCGCGCCCGCCTGGCGTTGACCGATTTTTCGATGATCGTCCGCGCCACTTTCGGCTTCTTCTTGAAGTAGACGGCGAGCTGATCCTGCACGATCCCGGTGACCAGGCTCGCTACCTCGGGGTTCCCGAGCTTGGTCTTCGTCTGCCCCTCGAACTCAGGGTTCTGGATCTTGACACTGATGATCGCCACCAACCCCTCACGGATATCGCTCCCGCGCAGGTTGGGATCATCCTTCTTCAGGATCTTCTTCTCCCGTCCGTAGTCGTTTAAGAATTTGGTGAGGGCGCTCTTGAATCCTGTCAAGTGGGTCCCGCCGTCGACCGTGTTGATGTTGTTGGCGAACGCGAAGATCGACTCGTCGTAGCCCCCGGTGAACTGCATCGCGATCTCAATCGCGGTCCCTGCTTCCTCTCCGTCGATATAAATTGGCTGGGGGTGGAGAGATTCCTTGCTCGACGAAAGCTCCTTCACAAAAGAGACGATCCCCCCCTTCGCCTGGAAGCGCCGGGAGACCCCGGCCACCTCGTTCTCCAGGATGATCAACAGCCCACCATTCAGGTAGGATAACTCCTTCAGTCGGTGGGAGAGCTTGGAGAAATTGTACTGAATCTCGCCGAAGATTTCGGAATCGGGGAGGAAGGTGATTGTCGTCCCCGTCTCCTTTGCCTTGCCGATCACTTCAAGCTCGTTGAGCTTTGCCCCACGTGAGAATTCTTGGTGGTAGACCTTCCCATTGCGCCTCACCTCGACAGAGGTATGCTCCGCGAGCGCGTTGACCACGGAGATGCCGACACCGTGCAGCCCTCCACTCACGTGGTAGCTCTTGTTGTCGAACTTGCCCCCAGCGTGCAGGGTGGTCATCACCAGTTCTAGAGCGGGGATACCCGTCTCCTTGTGAACTCCCACCGGCATTCCGCGGCCGTTATCGACCACGGTCACGCGGTTATCCTTGTGAACGGTGACCAAGATCTCGTTGCAGTAGCCAGCGAGGGCCTCGTCGATCGAGTTATCGACGATTTCCTCGATCAGGTGCATCAAACCGCTCTGGCCGCTGCTCCCGATGTACATCCCCGGTCGGAGACGCACCGCTTCGAGATCTTCTAATACCTTAATTTGATCGGCTTCGTAGACCATGACACCACCCAGAGAGATTATACCCAAAAAGCGCTATGGACTGCAAAACGCTGTATCGAAAGAGCTTGGGGTCAGGTCTTGTTTATTGGATGAAGGCTAGCGGGACGCCGCGTTTTGGGTCAGTTTGGCCCCGCAAGAAACAAGACCTGCCCCC
>JAUWNS010000032.1 GCA_030612485.1 Candidatus Bipolaricaulota bacterium | reverse complement strand
GCACGGGCGGAACTACATCATCGGGGACGTGGTGACCAGGTTCTACATCATGCGCGGGTACGACATCCTGAACCCGATGGGGTGGGATGCCTTTGGCCTGCCCGCGGAGAACGCGGCGATCGAGCGGGGGATCCACCCACGTGACTGGACCCTCAACAACATCTCCTCAGCCAAGGAGCAGTTCCGCGCCTGGGGGATCGAGTACGACTGGGACCGGGAGATCACGACCTGCCTCCCTGACTATTACAGGTGGACGCAGTGGCTCTTCCTCAAGCTCTACGAGCACGGACTCGCCTACAAGGAGAAGGCGATGGTCAACTACTGTCCTACCTGCGACACCGTACTTGCGAACGAGCAGGTCGTCGCTGGGGTCTGTGAGCGCTGCGGCACCGCACCGCAGAAGAAGACCCTGGAACAGTGGTTCTTCAAGACAACCGCCTACGCCGACCGCCTGTTGGACGACCTGAAGGAGCTCACCGGCTGGCCGGAGAACGTGAAGAAGATGCAGGAGAACTGGATCGGCCGCTCTGAAGGCGCCGAAGTCGTCTTCACCACTGAAGCTGGCGATCCGATCACAGTCTTCACCACCCGTCCCGACACCCTGTGGGGAGCAACGTTCATGGTCCTCGCCCCGGAGCACCCGCTTGTCGATCGCTTGACGACGGACGAACAGCGCTCGGCTGTCAAGGCCTATCGCGAGCAGGCGAGCAGGCAGACCGAGGTGGAGCGCGCCTCGACCGAACGTGATAAGACAGGTATCTTCACCGGCGGGTACGCGATCAACCCGGTGAACGATGAGAAGATCCCGATCTGGATCGCCGACTACGTCCTGATGACTTACGGGACCGGTGCGATCATGGCCGTTCCCGCTCACGACGAGCGCGACTTTACCTTCGCCATCAAGTTCGGCCTGCCGATCATCCCGGTGATAGAGCCTCCCGCAGGCTACGGGCGCACCCGATCGTTCGTTCCTGTAGAGACGATGAAGGACGGATTTGTCGATGCCCTTCACGATGCCGGTATCACCGTGAAAGAAGTCGATGATGGGTTCGAGATCTCCTTGGAGGAGGGGCAGGTTGGGCGCTACCTCGAAATCGCGCAGGTGCACCTGCTACCTGGCCGGTTCACCGACATCGTTGGATCACGCTTCGCCGTGATCTTCGAGGATGTGGTCCGTGACCTTGATTCCGCTTTATCCGATTGCGAGATTCTCGCCCGGATGAAGAAGCTCGATCCAACCCTGGTAGATGTGCACACCGTGATGGAGAGGTTCTCGGCTCTCCCGTTCTATAGCGACCTCCTCCTGCACTCCGAGCGCGGAACGATGGTCCACTCCGGCCGGTTCAGCGGGACAGCAGGTTCGGAGGCACAGGATCGGGTGACCGCGTGGCTCGATGAGACGGGGAAGGGACGCGGCGCGATCAACTATCGGTTGCACGATTGGCTGATCTCGCGGCAGCGCTACTGGGGCGCACCGATCCCTATCATCTACTGCGAGAAGTGCGGGATCGTTCCCGTCCCGGAGAAGGACTTACCCGTCCTCCTCCCCGATGTCGAGTTCATCGGGAAGATGGGCCTGGCCGATATCCCAGGGTATGCGGAGACGACCTGTCCGCGTTGCGGAGGGCCAGCGAGGCGCGACACCGATACGATGGATACCTTCGTCGATTCCTCCTGGTACTACCTTCGCTTCATCTCCTCGCAGTACGAGGAAGGCCCGTTCGTCGTGGAGGACGTCAACCGTTGGCTCCCGGTCGATCAGTACGTCGGTGGGGGGGAACACGCGATCCTTCACCTCCTCTACTCGCGGTTCATCACCAAGGCGCTGCAGGATATGGGCTATCTTGACTTCGGCGAGCCGTTCGCCCGCCTGTTCACCCAGGGGATGGTCTGCCACACCGCCTACCGCTGCCCAGAGCATGGCTGGCTCTATCCGCACGAGGTAAAGGATAGTTCCTGCCCTCACTGCGGCGCGGTGATCGAGACGGCGAACTTCTCCATGAGCAAGTCGAAGAAGAACGTGGTCGCCCCTGAGGAGATCATCGACAAGTATGGTGCAGACACCGAGCGGCTGTACACCCTGTTTATGGGGCCGCCCGACCGCGACATCGAGTGGGCAGAGGAGGGGGTGCGCGGATCGTTCCGTTTCTTAAATCGCGTCTGGACGCTGGTGATCTCGCAGGCGGAACGTATTGCCGCAGTATCCCAACCGTTCGATCCAACTGGCCTCGATGAGTCGGGAAAATCCTTGTGGCGGCGCTACCACCGTACCGTGAAGAAGGTGACCGAGGACATCGAGGGACGGTTCAACTTCAACACAGCCGTCTCGGCGATCATGGAACTGACGAACGGCCTCACCGAGTACGTGAAAGAGGGAGAGAACGACGCTCTGGTGAGGGAGGTAATCGAGGGGTTGATCCTCGTCCTCTCGCCGTTCACCCCGTTCGTCTGCGAGGAGATGTGGCGGCGGACCGGGCACACCAATGGTGCTGAGGATGCGGTCCTCGATCATGCATGGCCCGCGTTCGTCCCGGAGGCGATCGAGGAGGAGAAGGTCGAGATCCCAGTGCAAATCAACGGGAAGGTACGTACCCGCTTGACCTTCCCCATCACGACGAGCCGTGACCCCGAAGTGCTCAAGGAGGCCGTATTGGCCTCACCGGAGGTCGAGAAGCGGATCGCGGGGAAAGAGCTTGTCAAGGTGATCGCCATCCCCGAGAAGATGGTAAGCATTGTCGTCCGCTAGCCTAGAGATGAATAAGAGAGCCGTCTTCCTCGATCGCGACGGGGTCATCGTCGCGCAGAAGGAATACCTGAACCAGGCAGAGGACCTCGTCCTCATCCCTGGAGCGGGTGCGGCGATCGCCCGATTAAACGCTGCTTCGATTTCGGTGATCGTGGTGACCAACCAGGCCGGGGTCGCAAAGGGACACCTCACCCTCGCTGACATCGAAGAGATCCATGCCCGCCTGCGCCGTGAGCTCTCCGCGTGCAAAGCGCACCTCGACGCGATCTACTACTGTCCGCACCATCCCGAGGCGACGATCCCTGAGTTCCTGTGCGACTGCCCCTACCGCAAGCCGGGTGTCGGAATGTTCGAGAAGGCACGCGACGAGCACGGGATCGACCTTGGAGCATCTTACCTCGTCGGTGACGCTACCGGGGACATCCTAGCTGGCAAACGCGCGGGGTGTCGCACTATCCTCGTTGCGACCGGCTTTGGGGGGAGCGATGAGCGTTACGTGGTCGAGCCCGATCTGCGGGCCGCCGATCTGCCTGAAGCGGTCGAGCGTATCCTCGCGGAGGTGGGCCGATGAAGGGCGTGATCCTCGCTGCCGGCGAAGGTGAGCGCCTGCGTCCCCTCACCCTGACAACACCCAAGCCGCTCCTCCCGATCGGTAATCGTCCGCTGATCGAGCATACGATCGCGTGGTTGCGCCGATACGGGGTGGACAAGGTCTTCATCAACCTCCATCACCTCAGGGAGCGGATCGAGGAGCACCTGGGAGATGGGAGCAATTTCGGCGTTGCGGTTACTTACTCCCATGAAGAAGAACTCCTAGGCACAGCAGGGGCGTTGCGCGCCTTTGCCAGGTCTCTCGACGAGACGTTCGTCGTCGTCTACGGGGATGTCCTCACCAATTTCGACCTTAATGCCCTTTGCGCTTATCACAAACAAAAGAGAGGGATCGCCACCCTTGTCGTGCAGCGGACCGATCGGCCAGAGGATTGCGATATCATCGAGACCGATCAGGAGTCACGCATCACCGCGTTCCATCACGCTCCAGGGAGTTTCGCACACGGAAATCTGGGAAACGCCGCGCTATACCTTTTAGAACCGGGGATTCTTCCTTACCTTCCTCTGAAAGGCGTGGCCGATTTCATCGTCGATCTCTTCCCGCGCGCCTTGGAAGCCGGGGAAGGGCTCTACGCCTACGAGAGCACAGAGGAACTCCTCGATATCGGAACGAAGGAACGGTACGAAGAGGCGCAAAGGAGATACCGATGATCATAACCCGCACGCCGTTTCGCGTCAGCTTTGCCGGAGGAGGAGCGGATCTCCCTTCCTACTACCGGGCGCACGGTTCGGCCGTCGTATCAACGACTATCGACAAGTACATGTATGTGATGGTGAACAAGCGGTTCGACGATACAATCCGTGTTTCCTATACGCAGACCGAGATTGTGGATCGCCTCGAGGAATTACAACACGAAATCGTGCGTGCGGCTCTGAGTAAGGTGGGAATCGACCGGGGGGTAGAGATCACGACGATCGCCGATATTCCCGCCGGGACCGGGCTTGGATCGTCCTCAACGCTGACTGTTGGCCTGCTACACGCCCTGCACGCGTACGCCGACCGTTTCAGTGGGGCGGAGCGCCTGGCACGCGAAGCGTGCGAGATCGAGATCGAGACCCTGGGACAGCCAATCGGCAAGCAGGACCAGTACGCCGCGGCCTACGGCGGGTTGAATTACATCCGCTTCAACCGCGATGATTCGGTCTTTGTCGAGCCGATCATCTGCAAGCCCGCGACGCGTCGGCACCTCACGGAATCACTGGTCCTTTTTTATACGCATATGCAGCGGAAGAGCGCCGACATCCTGGGTGAGCAGGTCACAAAGACGAAACAAGGAAAGGCGAATCGCGAACTCGGCTTGTTGGTTAGGCTAGCAGAGGATCTGCGCGAGGCCCTGTGCGACAATCGCCCCGAGGCGATGGGGAAGCTCCTACACCGAAGCTGGATGATCAAGCGCAAGATCGCTAGGGGAATCACGGACCCGCGGATCGACGAGTGGTATCACGCCGCTCTCGACGCCGGGGCAGAGGGTGGGAAGATCCTCGGCGCCGGGGGAGGAGGATTCCTCCTCCTTTACTGCGAGCCGGAACAACAAGGGGCACTCGTGCGCCAGCTGGAAGGGCTTGGGCTGCGAAAGGTCGATTTCTCCTTCGAAGGAGAGGGAAGCCGGATCATCTACGTGGAGGAGTAAGATGCGAGACTACATACGAGAGTATATCGATCGGCTCGAACAAGGACTGCGAGAGATCAACCCTGTTGCGATCGAGCAAGTCGTAGAGACCCTGGAGAACGCGCGGCGTGAGCAACGAACGATCTTCATCATCGGAAACGGAGGGAGCGCCGCCACCGCCTCGCACATGGCAAACGACCTGCAGAAGCTCGCCTCTCAGGGCAAGGATGTGGCATTTCGTGCGATCGCCCTCACCGACAACGTCCCCCTTATCACCGCCTGGGCGAACGATGCCGACTACGAAGAGGTCTTCACCCGCCAGTTGGAGGCGCTTGCTCAGAAGGGCGATCTCCTCATCGTGATCACCGGAAGCGGAAACTCGAAGAACATCGTGCATGCGGTGAAATGGGCAAAGGGTGCTGGGTTGAAAACGATCGCCCTCCTCGGGTTCGACGGGGGTGTAGTCAGGGGGTTGGCCGACCATGCCCTTCTCTTTGCTGAGGATCACTACGGTAGAGTGGAGGACGCACATATGGTTCTTGAGCACATGATCGCCAACTACCTGCACGATCTCTCGGAGTAGTTCCACCTTGAAAAAGGGGCGCTAATCGGGTAAGAAATGACCACTAATTGGGGCCTTAGCTCAGTTGGGAGAGCGCTTGCATGGCATGCAAGAGGCCAGGGGTTCGAGTCCCCTAGGCTCCACAACGCAATTCCTGCCTTAGTTTCAGAGAACCTCGACTTCCATATCTCGATTTCCTCTGAGTGAACCCGAATCAAGGCGACTTCCATCCTGTTTCTGATCCGGTTCTGATTGTGAAGGTCAGAGCTAACGTTACAAGCACTCGCTCTTGCACTTCCAGCACCGAATTCCGTAGAATCACCCAGAGCCAATCGATCAGAACCCAAGATCTTTTCGCCCAGGGAGGCAAGACATGGGAATCAGCATTGCTCTGCCAGGGTTTCTCATGATCCCGCTGATTACTGGCTGGTACTCCCGCCCCTTGGTATCCGGCGGCGGCCTTCGCTTGCTGCGAGACTTCGTTGATGGTGTCGTAATCCTCTCCGTCTCGCTTGCAGGCATATGGAGTGTATCTCTCGTGTACGACATCGTGCATGCGCCGAGCCAGTATCTCCATTCGCTCAGGGCAAGCATGACCGCGCTTCGCATTCTCGCGCCAGCCAGCAATCTCACGCTGCCAGACATGACGCTGTCTCTCCTTCTTCCCATAGCAGCCTGGATCTTGGCGGCGCTCGTCGTCGCGCAGTTGCGGCGCTCGTATCGGATGCATCTCGCGAAAGGTGAATGGAGAAGCAGTTTTGTCAGCGTCGATACGGAGAGATGCGCGTACGCGGGGGAGGTAATCAAGATCAGACCTACCTTAACTGGCGAACTCGCTTGCCGCGTCCAGAAGAAGTACAGGGGACGTGCCGGCCAATACCGTGAGGAGCCAGGACCATCCACGTGGGAGTCCGAGAGATCTCTCCATGTGTGGGAGAACGAGGAAGTCTTTCGGAATCAGAACGAGATTGAGCTGAGCAAATACGGAGGCCCTCGTGCTCTTGGCGCCGTTGCCACACTGATGGAAAAGGACGAGAAGGTAGATGAGATCAGGCTCTACCCCGATGACGTCACTGGACCAGCAATGCTTGCCCGGGCTCAGATCCGTGAGCTATGTCCGAAAGCCTCTCTGCGAATCGAGCTCATCGTGGAATGGCGCAAGGAGAGGCTTGTCCCAACGCGTGTCAACGTCGTAGAGGAATGGCAACTGCCGGCCACATTATCTCCGGGTCTTGGGGCCTGGCCTTCGCTTGCGGAGGAAGCGGCCTGTTAGCGCCTCGGCTAGATTCACGAACGACTCACCTCCCAACGGCCGACCAGTGCGCGTGTGGAGCCGTAGTTCCTCGATCCCATCTGGTTAGGAGGAAAGGAACGCTTTCCAGTCATCGATTTCCGCAAGTGGGCCCAGACTGTGCGCAAGAGGATCTTCCTCCATGAGTTCTATCGACCACCGTGCGCTGGACCATTCGAACTCCCTCCTCCCCGAACTCTGCTTTAGGCGAAAATCCAGGCTAGCAGCACCGCGGTCTTTCTTGATGGGAAAGGCTTTCTCCGAACAAGAGCGACAGAAATCCCCGTCAGACTATTTCAGCGGATAGCCCGCCTTGATGTTTCGCTCCCGCATCCCCACATCCGAACGGGGAACCTCCATCCAATCGAAGACGAGCTGATCTTCTTGCTCGATGAAGATCTCCGCGATCTGCGTCAGCGACGTGTACTCGACCAGTCCTTCCTGGACCAAAGGATCGACCGCGGCAAGGAAGTCGTCCCACCAGCGGATGCGGTGCTTCCAGTAGTGAATCGAGTTCGTCGGCGCGGTCCACTGCTCATCGTCGATGCCCGCAGTGCCCGGGGCCGCCTTAAACTCCCGCGGGCTGACGAACACAGCGACCGTGTTGATCCGGTCCGGGCTCCGATTGTCAACGGCTTCCTGGATTGCTTCTAGGCTGTTGATTAGCTCACCGTGACCGATGAAGATGTACCTACCGCTTGGATCGTGCTTCGTCCAGTCGGTTCGTGACGGCCGCCAGGCCCACGCCGCCGTGCACTCCCCTTCAGAGTGATGGGGAAGCGACACGCCCCACAGGATCTGAAATTCTGGGTAGTAGGCGTCGAAGTACTCGAGTTGCTTCTGGATGGTCGTCTCATCCATCCCCGAAGCAACGGCCGTGGGATGTCCGCCGCCGCGGACGATCTCCTCGCGGACCTCGTGATAGAGCACGAACGACTCGTGTGCGTGTGCATCGATCTCGTGGCCCATTGCCTCAAGATCGGTGTAGAACGTCGGCTCATAGAGAGCCACACCGCGGGAGAACGTCCAATCCGATCCGAAGTTGATCTTCGCTCCGTGGTCTTGGGCCATCTGCGCAAACGTCCTCATGACGAACGCGAAGTGATTCATGATCGCTTCATTGCCGTCGTAGTCAGGGATGTTGGCCTTCGGCACCGTGCCCCTACGCATGTCCTCCTCGTTGTGAACGATAATCGTGAGGTACAGCGGAGGCAGGTTCTCCGTATCGAATCCGGAGGCAAAGCAGGCAATCACAACGCTCGATGCGAGAAAGAGCACACACAGGACGGCAATCACGCATAGCTTGGAACCTCTACAAACCCGCGGTTTCATTTGCACTCACCCCCAAGCAGTCTAGCACGGTGTGCTCATCGTATCAAGGGCCGGGTAGGTTTCCCTTGGCGGAAAGAGGTCAGACATTGTTTGCTGCATTCTTCTTCTCCCCGATGCGTTTTACGATACGACTCAGAGCCCTCTGTGTCACTCGTTCAGCACCCGTTCGTTTCCTTCATGCCAGGGAAATCCGGGCAGTAGTCCTCGCTATCGGGAACACCGTCACCGTCTCTATCAGGTGGGGACGCGTCAATACTTGCCCCGCTCCTCCAGGCCGCTGCTTCCTCTGCCGTCAGTATGAGATAGGTTGTCCCGAACTCAACGCTCGGCTCGATCTCCGAGCCCTCGTGCCATTCATTGAAGCTCGTGATCAGGATCCATTGGGGATTGCTGGCGTGGGCGATGTCCCAATACGCGCGATACGTGTCTCCGCCAGCCCGATCTACGAATAGGTTAGAGGCCTGCTTGTACGCTTCGTCGTAGCCAGGGACAACGGTCGCGGCAAACAAGGCCCCCTGCAGCCGCGCAAGCAGAGAGGCTGCCTTGTACTGCTCAGCGACCGAATTTAGGGGCAGCGACACCGGGTTATACGTGTGGATTCCCTGGAAAACAGACAGAAACTCATTTCGGAGTCCATCGGCAATGGCGAAGATCCTCCGTCCCTGCCTATCGAGTTCGGCAAACACGTTCTCCCATTCCGCGAGGCTGAACTTCTCGGTTACCCTGACGTAGAAGAAGATCACGGGCAGTCCCTCGACGGTGAGGAATGACGAGTTTGAGCCGTAGCGAGAGATGATGTAGTTTACGTCGGAGATGATCTGTGCAGGGCTGTTGGCATCCTCGTAGTAAACCGTGACGAGGAAGTTCTCTTCCGAGGCCACATCGAGCAGAACCTGGAAGGCTCGGTCTTCGAACGTGCCTTTGCCCCACCACGAGGCAATGAAGCCGTCAATTCCTGCCTCTTTCGCTTCGTGGATGTGACGACGAACGGTTTCGGGATCCTGAGAATCGTAGTAGCCGGCTAGGGGAATGTGAGCTGAATCGCGATGGGACTTATACGGATTCCAGTGCACCCATCGGCCGCTTGGGCCCTCCGGAATCCCGTACCAGGAATAGTAGAAGGCAAGAACCTTCTGCCCGCCTAGAGAAGTCTCCCCAGGAACCTCCAGGATCTGTGGAGCAACACGGGATGTGATCTCCGCAGTGCGAAGTGAGTACGTCCTGGCATTGGCTGGGTCGCTAGCATCAGCCACCCCCTTGTGCGTGTAACTTGCGAGGAGATCCGAGCCCGCGCTTTCCACTGTCCGCAGAGAAACCGTGGTTTCCCCAATGTGCCCCTTGTTGATCGTGATCCGCATCCAGCTCGACGTCAGATCGGTAAGGTATGCCTGAAAGCGAATCACGACTTGCGTTGTATCGTATCCCTGCTTGCCCACGACCACCGCAGAGAGCGCGTGGACCGTAAGGCCGGGGACGTTGCGACCTTCGAGGATCTCGTACGAGTGCACGATAAGCGTGCCTCCAGAGAGGATGACATCGGTCCAGTCCGACGTTGTGCTAACCAGAATCTCGACGGGGTAGATCTCATCGGCCGCGAGAGTACAGGAGCCGAGGGATACAATAACGATTACCAGCAGGCCGGCAGCTCGTGCCCACATGATCGCCTCCTTTCCTGGAAGCACTCTAGCGCACTGCACACCAATTGGCAAGTGGTCGCCCCCATGGGACGCCGCTGGAAGCCTCGCTGGTCTGTGGATAGATCCCTGACTTGGGACACGAATCGCCATCGCGAAGAAGTCTCAAACCACTGCCATTCACAGGGATCGGAGCAGCCCGGAGGTTTGCCCGAATGTAATGCACATCACCACGCACAAATCAACAGACAAGTTCTACAATCAGTCCCTCAGACTCCAGAAGCTCCCTATTCTTGCGTTTCTTGAATCGCGTCTCTTGACCTCCTTCTCCCCAAGGTCTCGGAAAGGCCAACTTGCACCGGGCTTGATGTCTCCCTGAAGGGCCGGACAGTCGGATACCAGCCTTGCCACTCCACCAAGAAGGTTCACTTCTGCTATCTGATGGATCACTCGGCCTGCATGGACCAATCTGTGTCATGCGTTCGTCGCCACGGTATCCGCAGCAGCGACTTGAGTGTAATGGAGGTCGACGTCTTTTACCTGCTTGTTCACATGAAGCCGAAGCACTAGAATGACGGGCATGGACTGGGTGCTCACTTCGGCAGGTGGAATTCTGTTCTCGGTCACGGCGATGGCTCTCGTGGTGTCGTGGTTCGTGTGGAATCGTCGAGCGTTCGCCGGGGGACCCCTCCTGTTCCTGCTGCTGATGGGCGTAGCAGGATATGCGCTGGTTGCCGGCCTTGAAGCGACGTTCGTCGCGCTGAGATGGAAGATCCTGTGGTCGACGCTCGAATACATCGGCTCCGGGTCTGTCGCCACTTTGTTCCTGATGTTTGCCGCCAGATATTCGGGTTACGACCGATGGGCACATGGGTGGTTGCGCGTTGCCGTGTGGAGTGTTCCTAGTGCTGCCTTCGTCCTTGTTGCTACTAACGCGCTCCATCACTTGGTGTGGCGCGGTTTTCTGCCCGGTCCGGCGGGAAGCAACGCGGTTATCTACATCCACGGGCCCGGCTTCTACGCCATTATAGCTGCCTTGTACACCTACGTTCTCGCTGCTTGTGCGTTGCTCCTGAGGTCCGTGACTCAGCCGGGCGTGATTCGCCACAGGCAGTCGGCGATGCTGCTGCTCGGAACGTTGTTTCCTCTCGTCGGAGGGATTCTCTACGCTCTTGGCATCAGTCCGATTGAAGGGCTCAATCTCATTCCAATCTCGTTCTTCTTCACAGGTATCGTCCTTTTCGTCGGCGTTGGCCCATTCCGTGTGTTTGATCTCGTTCCCGTTGCCCGCGACGCGCTCGTTGAGGGGATGCCGGACGCTGTGCTCGTTCTTGACACCAAGTGGCGGATCATCGATCTAAATCCGGCGGTACGCAGGCTGCTCGATCTTGACAGTTCCGCGGTCGGTCGTAGCATTGAAGAGATTCCTGCCGTGTGGGACCAAATTCGCGGCTATTGCCACAGCGGGAATGGGGGACGAATTGAGTTTGCTCTCATGGAGACTCCCTTATGCTACATTGACGTCCGTGTGTCACCGCTTAGCGGGCCTGGTCGACGGCCGTCGGGGTATCTGATCACGATCCACGACATTACCAAGCAGTACGTTGCTGAAGCAGAGCTGCGGCGAGCGAACCAACGGCTTGAATCCCAGATTGGGAAGATCGAGGCGCTGCAGGTGGAGTTGCGAAAGCAAGCGATCAGCGACGCGCTCACCGGGTTGTTCAACCGCCGGCGTCTCGACGAGGTACTGCCGCGCGAACTGAAGAGGGCCGAGCACGATGGGGGCACCGTATCGGTGATCATGTTCGATATCGACCACTTCAAGCAGGTCAACGATCGCTACGGTCACGAGACCGGCGATCGACTTCTCCAAGCTCTGGCGCATCTGCTTCGCGAACGAACGCGCCCAGGGGACATCGCCTGTCGGCACGGCGGGGACGAGTTCCTTCTCGTGCTACCCGAAACGCTACTTGACGCTGCAGAGGCGCGTGCCGATGAAATCCGGGTTGCATTCAGTTGCCTATCGCCTCACGTGGTTCCGGGCGGGGACAACGGCGAAGAGGTCTCGCTCTCTGCAGGGGTTGCCGCCTACCCTAATCACGCGCTGACCGAAGACGCAGTGATTAAAAGTGCTGACGAAGCGATGTACGCCGCTAAGGAAGCAGGGCGCAATCGAGTGCATGTCGCCGATGTGAAAGGCGCAACGCGCTGATTGTCTCAATCCGTGGATTGACGCAGAGGAGTTGCTGTTCACCTCGGTACCGCAGTCCGGCCCAGTTGTTTGTTGCTCCCCAGGTTCCATGAGAATTTCGGATTGCAATTCTACTCGGTGCTTCCGGATCTGCCATCAGGAGATCTAAGACCCGAATCCTGAAACAGCGATGTCAAAGCCACTTGTCAGATCCTTAGGTTCTGTCTTTCATCGTCACCACCCAATGATCTTGCCTGCTGCCGTATTTACGAGCATCACTGAACCCGTTCCCGTTGAGTGTTGCGAAAACTTAGGGTAGGCGACCTTCCTGGGGGGACGCGAGCCATATCGAGGCGTGTGATGCTTACTTCGACGAGAGCCGGGTGTGGGGGGAGGGGTGAACTCCAATGCTCGCTCGACGTTAACGCCCCCTTGGATCCAGGACCCGTCCCACAAATAGGATCGTTCCTGTTTCGACGTCGCGAATCACGAAAATGAAGGGACAATCGATCGTCAATTGCACAGGTTCAGGCGGAGGGCCAATCGCGAAGGGAACTGCAGTGGCTGCGGTCGCCTCAGTTCCCTCCTCGTCGGCCACCACAAATGCCTTGTGAATCACATCACTGATGTAAAGAAGGCGGGTCCCGTCCATGCCCGAGAAGTCCGCGACGTCCCCTGTAAACGCATCCGGCATTCCCATATCAGCGAGTGTATCCCCCAGATTGAAGCTCGATTCGTACGTGAACTTGGGCATGATCAGGTGCACGGTCGTCGATTGAAGGTCCGCGATGATCGAAGCAAATAGAGCCGCATCGAGCGAACGCTCGAACTCATCGAAGTGAACCGGATCAATGGGACCAGTTGGCGGGGGAGTAGGAGGCGTAGGCGGGCCCGGCGACCACGAGTCGCTCCGCTCCGCTGCCCCTTTAGGGATCAGGATGACCATCGATAGATCCTCGCCGCTGTATGGAAGTTCGATCGCCTGGTATCCCTCCCCGCTCGTATAGCGGAAATCCTCCTCCTGCTCCATCATCGACACTATGACCTCGCTCCCGTCGAGCAGATAGAACGGCCCATCGCGTGTCGCCGCCTTGGAAAACTGGTGAAGCCAATCGGCTTTGAAGTAGATCGCATTAGCTAGAACCAACCGAGTAAGCGGAGTGAGCGCTCCTGGATCAAGCAGATTCTGGATCTTCCCCTCGGTTGCCCTACTCACCCATTCGTTGACGGCGTCACAGGCTTCTCCTGGTGCACCGAGGAAGTTGACGTGTCTCGGTGCTGCGTCGTAGTTCTCGGTGAGAAGATCGAGGAACGCCGGGAGGAAGGGATAGCCGGTCTGCACCCATAGGGAATTGGCGATCTTCAATTGAACCTTGGGGTCGGCACTGCGGCTTGCAACCACTAAGCTGAGCGTCTGGAGGGCGGGGTGGAAGTCTTCCTGCGAAAGCGCAAAATGGAGGACCTCCGCTATCTGCCCCTCGGTTGTGCCTCGTGCACCCGCATAGGTCATCGCCAGGGCCAATGACACGCTGTACGGTGAATAGAGAAGGTTGCCCTCCATTCCGCGAATGGCTTGGTACAGATCGAACGCGAACTCAGTATTCCCAGCGACCAGCTGCACCACCTCTGGGGGGATCTCCAAGACGGTTTGCGGCTTCGGTAGTGGAACCGGAGGCCAGAAAGGTGAAGGGATCCCTTGCCCGGTGAGGGTGACGGTCTGTTTCTTCAATTTTAGCGGCGTGCCTTCTTCGGCTGTGATGGTGAAGGTGCTCACATAAGTCCGTGCCTCGCGGGGCGTAAAGGCCACCTGGAACGAAATTGAGTCACCCGGTTGGATCGTCGCTGGGAGCGCTGGTAGATTCTGCAATTTAAACGGACCAAACGGACCGCCTGGAAGTGAGATTCTCGTTACGGTTCCCGGCGTCGAACTCGACTCCAGGATCTTGAACGTATACGTTGCCGTCCTGGTCTCACCGACCGGCACGTCTCCGAAATCGATGTCGCCTTGAGCAAAGACGAAGATCCCCGCTAGTAAGACCAAAAACATCAAACCCACGCTTGTACTGCATCGTTTCAAAATGCTCATGTTATCCACCTCCCTCCTTGTGCACGTGGTTGAAAACAAATTCCTGCAAAATCATCAGCTGGGAAACCAACAATTCTACAATCATCATGGGGGCATCAGCGCCTCGATCGCTTCGTCGATGTGCTCAATGACAAACGGGTGCGACTCCTTTGCCCGTATCTCGATCAACAACGCGACGGTCTCCTGGTCGCCGATGTGACCGATCATCATCGCCGAGCGCCAACGGATCTCGAAGGAAGGATCGTCGCTGAGCGCCTCCAGGAGCGCGACCAGAGCACCCTCCCCGCCGATTCGGCCAAGGGAAAGGGCAGCCTCCTTGCGGACATCCTCCGGCCCTTCCTGCAAAACAACGATCAACTTAGGGGCGGTCTGATCGTTCCACACCCGGCCAAGGGCGTTCACCGCCTCCCACTGTCGCCAGCCATCGGCCTTGAGTCCCTCGTGAAGAAGCGGAACTGCCTCAAAAACGCCGAATAGACTTAAGGTGACTGCCGAATTCCAGGCGACGGTCGGATCCTCGTCGTCCAGTCCCGCGATCAAGCGGGGAACTACCGTCCCATCGTCGAGGCGTGTGATCGCCCAGTTCGCTCGCCAGCGGGCATGGACGTCGGAGTCGGTCATCGCAACGCGCAATACCGCGTCTGTCCCTCGGAGGTCCTCCAGGATGCCGAGCATGTTCACCGCCTCCCAACGCAGGAGGGCACTATTCAATTCGGTCGCCAGGATGAGAGTGGGGACCGCTACCGCACCGAGCGACAACAGCCCCTCCCTCGCTTCTTTCCGCTCGCTGGCTGATGGACTGGCCAATCTCTCAACCAGCTCCTGGGCTTGTACCAACGGAGCCGGTGGCTGTGCCTGCGCGACAGCATCGACCGTACCTGCACCACTAAAGACCAGGGTCGCTGCCACTACCACCAGACTGACGACAGACCGCAGAACTTTCATCCGTCTTCCTTCTCATCCTCCGGCTGGAGAGAACCCAGGATCCTCTCGCAGTTCCGCTCGCATCCAAATCATGTTGAGGGTGTCATCACCTTTCGCTTTCGACAGTCGGACACGTCAAACAGTTAGAACTAATCCCACAGATTGCTTATTCATTCTCTGACTCTGGAGAGACGAATAGTCTCGCACGTGCACTCTCATCAGCGTCTTCACCCCGTTTTTGCGAGACCTCGATCCAAAGAAGCGAGGAGACAGGCGTAACCCCATCGGGCAGTGTCCCGGCCTTCCCAACCTCTGAGAATGAACCGTCAGGATTCGCTTGCACCAGCATGAAGAGAGGCTCTCCTCCCGGCCAGAAGTAGATTGTGACATACGCTCCACCTTCGACAGCGCCGGGCTGGCCTTCGATGACTGCTAGCAAATCGCAGTCAGGAAGTGAACACTCCCGTATTGTCAAAGCGATCTTCGAAGCATCTGGAACCTGTGGAAGACCCAACTGGCGATTAACCCTGTCCTCAATCCGGGAACTGGAATCGAGCAGGCTTTCCATCATGACAGTCAGTAGCGTGGTTGTTCGTGTATTCTCAGCAACGGCGCTGCTATTGGCTTCAGCTTGGTCTGCAAGTTCCTGGACCGTGTCTGCAGTAGCTAGGAGAGTCGCATCAATGGATGCGAGCTGATCAAACACGTCCACCATAGCTGTCCTGTTATCGTCGACTGTGGATTGAACCCTGTTGATGGCGGCCAAGTGCTCGGCCCGTTCAGCAGCCGCCGTGTGGGCTTTGGTCTCCAAAGAGGCGATGGCGTCACCGTTTGCTGCTACGGCCGCTCGAACGGTATCAGTAGCGACGAGCACGCTGTCGATCGCTGCCGCGTTGGCACGTATGGCTGAGCCGTTGTCTCCCACGGCGGTGAGGACATACGCAATCGCATTGCCGTTCGCGGTGATTCCCAATGCGTTGGCGCCAATCCTAGCTCCGATAGTCGCAAGGTCCGTCTGCATGCCGTCGAGCTTGGCTTCGAGCGCGGAGACAAGCCCAAAGAGGTTCATTCCACCCCACGGCCAGGGTCCGTGCTGAATTGGGTCTAACGGTATTGGCTGCCCCACAATCAGCTCTCCGAGCGTGCCAGCAAGGGCTGACATGGCGCGCTCGTTTACGTCCAGCTTAACTTCCAGCTTGCCGAGACCTAAGTAGAGACGATAATGGGCGTCAGCTATAAGGTTTTCGACGATATCTGTGAGCTCATACATAATATCGTCCTGTGCCTCCCGTAACCGCGTAAGCACAGTGTCGAGTTCATCTAGGACCTTTCCAACAGACTCATCGAGATCCAGCGGGAACAGATCCAGCTTTGCCTCCAGCTGATCGATCGCGGGCTTGATCGGTTCAAGTGTTGGCCAGTCGACCCTTGTGAAAACGTTGCATCGCAGCGGGACAATCCCCAAGAACGCGTCTTCGTTTCCGTAGAGAGCTTCCCCCAGCTCCTTGGCGAATTCCTCGATGAAATGGCAGAGCTTATCCTCGATGTGATCCAGTTCCGTCTGCACGTCCACGAGGCTTGTCCCCAGTTCCGTCTGCGTGGCAACGAGGTCCATCACCAGTTCCTCAATGTCCTCGACAGCAGCGGCATCGAGGAATTGCGAGATGCCGCCGCCTTGTATTGCTCCAGTGACAATCAGGTCACCCTCACAGACAATCGCTGGCCCACTCCCTTCGTTCCGCGCCCGTAGTGCAGCATGATCGGGATTGGGACTAATTGAAATGCCAACCAGACCGTCATTCCCTGAACTCCATCCGGTCACGCCAGGGGCGACGTAGCTGTATCCAAAGACTCCCGAAGCGTTGGGAGCACTCGTCCATCCCTGCACACCGTCAGTGCCGTTGCTTGCGCCCTTGACTCCGATTCCAGCTGGACTATGTCCGAAGACCCCACAGTGCTCGCTGGCGTCCGTATAGCCGTACACCCCAACCTCTGTTGTGCTTACCCCTCGCACCTGTCCAAACTGCCACGTTTCTCCGGAGTGATCAACGACGACCGGCGGCTGAACCACCACTTCCTGTCCGACACCAAGCAACAGCATTCCGCCAGCCACGATTAATCCAACTCGCAGGGAAAACAACAGCCGGTGCCTTCGACTCCACCTTTTCATGCGAAACACCTCCTTCTTGCAGAACAACGATCAACTTAGGGGCGGTTCCATCGTTCCACACCCGCCCAAGTGCGTTCACTGCCTCCCACTGTCGCCAGCCTGTCGCATCCAGTCCTTGGTGAAGGAATGGAACAGCTTCGACCGTGCCGAACAGACTGAGGGTGACCGCCGCATTCCAGGCGACGGTCGGATCCTCGTCGTCCAGTCCCGCGATCAACCGAGGGACGACGGTACCGTCGTCCAGGTTCGTGATCGCCCAGTTCGCCCGCCAGCGGGCATGGACCTCGGAGTCGGTCATCGCAACGTGCAATACCGCGTCCGTTGCGCGAAGGTCGCCCAGGGTTCCGAGGAGATTGACCGCCTCCCAACGGAGGAGGGCATTCTCCGACTCCGTCGCCAGGATGAGGGGAGGGACCGCTGCTGCACCGAGCGACAGCAACCCCTCCCTCGCTTCTTTTCGTTCGTTGAACGATGGGCTGGCAAGTCCCTCGACCAGGTCTTCGACCCCAGGCCGAACACCCAACGGCTCCGCGTGAAGGATGACACAGACCAAAGTTATACCAAGAGCGATCATCAACAACCACGCCACGGAAGAGGCACGTGTGGGTTTCATTCTTCGTTACCGGATAATGTTGATCACATCGCGATCATCAGCGTTGAGTTGTAAACCCTAACAGGTGCGCTCTCGCCCTCGGCGTTCGTCTGCGTCACCTCACACCACACCGGCCAAGAGTTCCCCCAACCGCCTTTGGAAAGCGAAAACGATCCGTCGGCGTTGGCGGTAACACTGTCGAACCAGAAGGGATCTGTCACTCCTGGTCTCCAGTTATCTATCCCCGACCAATACACGTTAATCGTTGTTCCGCCCTCTACCGCGCCGGGGAGTCCCTCCAGAGTTGCCGTGTGATCGGGCGCGCTGATGACCGCGGGGCTGACCGTCAAGCTGATCAGCGTCGTTGTCGCCATGACCGGAAGCCCGAGCAACTGGTTCAGCTTGTCCTCGATCCGGGCGTTTGACGCCTGCAACGCGCTAATCGCCCGGGTGTTCGCTGCAACAGCATCATCAACATCCTCGAATCGATCGATCATCTCGGTCCACATGTCGTCTAGGTCGGTCCACATGTCCATCAGGTCAAGCCACAGATCGAGCAGATCGGTGGAAAGCTGGTCGAGTTTCGTCTCGAGCCCTGCGACGTTCCCACCGAGGTTTATGATCAATTGATTGATCTCGACGATGATGTTGTAGATCTCGATGATGGTGATGTTTATGTCAGGGGCTGTAGCTTCACTCGGTTGTTGTGCTAAGTGGTCGAGCTTCGTCTCGATCCCTGCGACGTTCCCGCCGAGGTTTATGATCACCTGCTTGATCTCCGTGATGATGTTGTAGATCTCGATGATGGTGATGTTTATGTCGGGAGCCGTGGTTTCACTCGGTTGTTGAGCCAAACGATCGAGCTTTGCCTCCAACTGAGCAAGCATATCCATGATGTTTGGTTTTGTCGTTGGAACTTGGGTATGGAACGGGTAAAGGTTGAGCTCCTCCCCAGTGATCAGCTCGCCGAGCAACAAACCAAGCCTGTCCAGCCGTTGACGCAGATCCCTTATCGTTGGTTCGAGCGCGTCGAGCTTCGTCTCCAACTTGGCGACATCCTCGGTTACATCTGGCGTCGTTGATTGACCAGGAGTCCAGATAGGTGGGGCGGTCGTGGGCGGGGCTGTTGTTGGTGGATAAGTGTCCTCAGTCCCGACACCGATCCCCTGACCGGTAAGAGTGACAGTCTG
>JAUWNS010000226.1 GCA_030612485.1 Candidatus Bipolaricaulota bacterium | reverse complement strand
TCCAGGACGGTCGAGGAGCGCAGCCCGTTTCCCCCCGATCATGGCGGTGCGCTTCAAGTACTCCACGGGCGGCCCAGGGAGGGTCGACGTGTTCGCCTTGTACCCGACGAGGTGGTTGAAGATCGTGCGCTTGCCGCAGTTCGGCTGGCCGACGAGGGCGATACGAATCATAAACGGCTTTGCTTCCTCAATACGGCGTGACAGGACGGTCCGTCCGTCCACATGGCGACAAGCTCTGTGTTTGGTATCGTTGTGAGCATCTTCGCGGCGACTTTAATCCGGTTTTTTGGGGATGAGAGGATCTCGAGGAGGTCGTTTGTCTTCAGTTGTTTAAGAGCGCGGGAGACCCGTTCCGGGTGCGCAATCAAGGAAACCTCGCGCAGGTCGATCGTCCGGGCGATCGGTCCCGGAAGCTGTGGCCTTTCGGTTGGAATCTGACTGGAAGTTCCTTTCTTCTTGCGGGCCCGTTTCTTCTGGCACGCTGCACAATAGCCGAGAAGCTCCAACTTGACCCCGACAATTTCAAAGCCACGCTCCACGCCGAGTTTGCGGATTGCGTCAACTGGGGGGATCTCGACGACCTTCCCACAGTCAAGACAGATCAGGTGGTAGTGCTCCTCCAACCGGACCTCATAATGGTAGTGATCCTCTCCCAGTTCGCTCGCCTCTACAAGCCCTAGCTCTTCGAGGAGACGCACGGTCCGATAGACAGTAGATAGGCTGATCTTTGGATTCTCCCTCTTGGCGAGTTGATAGATCTCGCTCGCGTCGAGGTGGGCATTCTCACTGATGATGCGAAGGAGGAGCTTCCTCTCGGGGGTGATCCTCTTCCCCGCCGCCCGCAGGAACTTCATCGTCTCTGGGATGTTCATTGACCTCACCCTGTTGCAGATGATTCATAGTTGCAACAAGAGATCTAACAGCCTTTTCCCCCTTTTGTCAAGCATGGGAGAGTGAGAAAGGTGTTGAAGCGACCTCCAGTGACGTCAGGCGATCAGGAGCAGAACGGGGGATCAAGAGACCTCACCCCTTCTTTTCTTCGTGTTATCGTGTGGGTGCCCTTGCGTGTCAGCACCCAGTGCTTCCCCTTATTTATGGAGGTGCACTCGCCGCTGAATGGGCAGTGAGTACACCTACTCGTGGCACAGGTATCATCGACGGACTCGATGTAGCCCATCCGCGATAGGTCCAGGATCATCTGTTTCAATAGCTCGTTGTTTATGTTCAGCCGCCGTGATAGTTCAGTATGCGAGAGGGTATTTCCGTCGGCTATCTGCGACAACAGCTGCATCAACATCAGAATCCGAGCAGTCGTCCACCTTGATAGATGAGGGTTGCGACCACCCACCCTAAACCGGTCAGATATACGGCACTGAACACGGTCCACTTGATCCCGTACTCCTGCCGTTGAGCGGCAACGGCTACCATACATGGGATATAGAGCAGGACAAAGACGGTGAACGCCAACGCTGACAAAGGTGTAAACGCCCCCTGCAAGGCAGTGGTCAACGCGGTGTCCTCTTCCTCCTCTTCTTCCCTCATTAGGTTTACGCCGGGGATGATGCTCACCGTCATCTTTACTGTGTCCACAGTGGCATCCCAAAAACCGGTTGCAATCCCTCCCAAATCCTGCAGGAAAGTCGTTGGTTCCTCTGCTTCCTCCTCTTCTGCCCCGCCTAGGTAAATCTGATTCATCGTGCCGACCACCACCTCTTTAGCTACAAATCCGGTCACAAGCGCACCCGTTGCTTCCCAGTCTCCGAATCCGGCCGGGGCCAATACTGGAGCGATCGCCGCGCTAGCCTTGCCGAACAGGCTGTCGCGTGGGTTCTCTACCCCCCAGGGAATACTCATTAAAAACCACAGGACGATAGAAACAGCCATGATGATCGTTCCTGCCTTGCGCACGAAGACGGAGCTACGCTCCCACATGTGGATCAGGACACCCTTCAAAGTAGGGAGGCGGTATGGGGGGAGCTCCATGACAAAGGGAGACGGGGGCTTCCCTCTAAACAGGGTACGCTTGAAGACCATGCCGCTGACGATGGCCATGACAATGCCAAACAGGTACAAGCCGAAGATGAACCACCCCGCGTGGGTGGGAAAGAAGGCTGCTGCAAAGATGGTATAGACCGGCAGCCGCGCCCCACAACTCATCAACGGGACAAGGAGGCCGGTCAGCACGCGATCGTCCTCGTTCTCCAGTGGCCGCGTGGCGTAGATGGCGGGCACAGTGCAACCGAAGCCGATTATCATCGGCATGAAACTCTTGCCGTGAAGCCCCAGCGAGTGCATCAGACGGTCCATCACGAAGGCGGCGCGGGCCATGTACCCCGAATCCTCCAATAAGGCCAGGAAGAAGTACAAAAAGAGGAGCACCGGCACGAAGACGAGCACCCCACCCACGCCGGCGATGATCCCATCCACCACCAGTGATTCGAACCAGGTCCCTCCCAAGTTGACAAGGTTGAGAATAGCCACTATCCAGTGGGTGATAGGGCCGCCGATGACGCTGTCTACCCAGTCGAGGTATGCGCCGGAGACCTCGGCCGTCATCTTGAAGACGAACCACATGGCGACAAGGAAGATGGGGATGCCGAGGATGCGGTTGGTGACGACCTTATCGATCTTGTCCGAGAACGTCAGTCTCTCTACGATCGGGCGACGCACCACCTCCTTGACCAAACCGCTGATGAACCCGTAGCGCCGACTGGCGATGATGGTATCCACATCTTCATTGTAGATACCCTGTAGGTGGGCCACGCTCTTTCGTGCCTGAGAGATGATTTCCTCTTCACCTGCAGCTTCGACCTTGGGGATGATCCTTTTATCCTCTTCCAGGAGTTTGATCGCCAGCCACCGCGAGGAATAACGAGCGGTGAGTTCCGGCACCTTCTCGATGACCTGTTGCAGGCGGGCGATCTCCTCTTCAACCTCCCTTCCGTAGTCCACGAGGAATCTCCCCCTGGTGTAGGCGAGATCGTGAGTTGTCATGATCGGTCCTCCTCAGAAGAGGCGGTTTTCCTGGCTTCCGCAACACGGATGGCCGACTGCAGCAGCTCGTCAAGCCCCTTTCCCTTGTTGGCGGTTGTGGACACAATCGGGGTGCCCTTGAGTCCTTGCGAGAGCATCTTCATGTCGATACGCAGGTCCCGTGAATCGGCGATGTCGCTCATGTTCAGAGCGATGACCAACGGCACGCCCAACTCCAGGATCTGAACGGCCAGGTAGAGGTTTCGCTCCAGATTGGCGGCGTCCAACACGTCTACCACGACATCGGGTTTCTCCTCGATGATGTAATCGCGGGCGATGACCTCTTCCAGTGAGTAGGCCGATAGGCTGTATGTACCGGGTAGATCCACAACCAGGATTTCGTGATCCTCATACCTGCAAAGACCTTCCTTCTTCTCCACCGTCTTGCCGGGCCAGTTTCCCACATGTTGATGAGCCCCGGTGAGGGCGTTAAAGACGGTGCTCTTACCGCAGTTGGGG
>JAUWNS010000129.1 GCA_030612485.1 Candidatus Bipolaricaulota bacterium | reverse complement strand
CGAACTGGCACAAGTGCCGTTCTAGCCTTCATCGATCTGCCCGCCCAACAACAATCTCCATCCTTCATTCAGTCTAGAGATCGCTGGAAAGAACGTGAACTCACCTACTGGCTAAGGTACGAGACCTTCATTTTTGGGATTCTTTGGAGACTCCGTAGGGCTGTTGTACTCCAGTATCAGCATGATCGCGAAGCGCTTGCACGAGACGATGAAATCCTAACAATGAAGGTCTGCTAAACTTTACTCTATGCTCTCTCGTTCACCGAGTCATCCGTGTAGGTACACATGCGTGCCCCGGCGCCGAGGACTGGCTGGAGATCAGGCAGCTTGCCCGTTACCATGTAAGCGACTACGATGCCAAGGAGGTCATCAGATTGACAAAGAAACTGCATGCTCTCCAAAATCGCGCGGTAACTGTCTCTCTTATCGCTTTGCTTCTTCTGGTTATCTTCTCCGCTAGCGCGATTGCAACGTCCAAGATCGTAAAGGGGCCCTATATCATCTTCCCCGGGAACAACACCGAGATGATGGTTCTATGGCAGGCGAATGAGACAACACCATGTGCGTTCGATTGGGGGCTCAATCCCACGTGTACATCCGGCTCGCTGTTGACGGAGGAACGATCCCCGACCCACGAACACAGCATCACTCTTGTTGATCTCATCCCCGGCGAACACTACTACTACAGCGTTACGATTGTAGAGGAAATCCACACCGGAGATTTCTTCGCCGCTCCGCCGGAGGATGCAGCGTCCTTAAAGTTCATGGCGTACGGAGACACGCGAACCTACATCAGCCATCACAACAAGGTTTGCGGTGCGATGCTGGCCACGCTTACCGAGAATCCGGAATACCAGACGCTCCTGGTACACAGTGGTGACTGGGTCACCGCTGGTGCAACCGAAACCTGCTGGAAGGTGGAGTATTTCTCTCGCGGAGCATCCAACGCGGTCGCTTTACAGGCAAGCCTGCCCATCCAGGGGTGTACGGGGAATCACGAACTCTACACTGACCCCCCTCCAAAATTGGGGAGCGACACACTGTACAGGAAGTACTGGCCCTATCCGTACGTTGATGAACGCTACTGGTCTTTCGACTACGGGCCGGCCCACTTCGCCGTCCTCGATCAATATACGAACTACAGCCGGTTCGGAGAGCTTGATCAATCGCAACTCGCGTGGCTGAAGGATGACTTGGGCGCAAACTCGAAGGACTGGACCTTCATCATCCTTCACGAACCGGGCTACTCGGCAGCAACCGGCAACGCGAGCGTTCGTTCCCGTCTACAGCCGCTCTGTGAGGAATACGGGGTCGATATTGTGTTCGCCGGGCATTACCACTGCTACGCCCGCGCTATTAAGAACGGTGTCCTACACATCACAACCGGTGGCGGTGGTGCCCCGTTGGGAACCCTGATGCCCGGTCCGTCAAGTGTGGTTGTCTCCGCCCGATCTCTTCACTTTTGCAAGATCGAAATCGATGGCCCCACACTAACACTCACAGTCGTGACACCCGATGGCAATGTGCTCGACGAATATACAATTGAACATGATGAGTAGGCGTCCGCAAGCCAACCATCACTGGACGTTCATGAGGAGTGTGAATCCCGATGTTTAGACATCTCTGCAAACCGCGTATTGGCATCTTCCTCGCCTCGGTCGGCGTATTGATGGTGTTTCTTGGGACAACGGGTCTCTGCGATCAAGTCGCGGTCGGCACAGAAGGAATGGTCGCCTCGGCGCACGAGCTTGCTTCCGCAGCCGGGGCGGAGATCCTGGCGGCGGGCGGGAATGCCATTGACGCTGCTGTCGCAACGGCGTTCGCCATCACGGTTGTCGAGCCGGATGAATCGAGCTTGGGTGGCGAGGGATACATGGTGTTGAGCTTAGCTGACGGGCGCAATGTGGCGATCGACTGCCGCTCCTGGGCACCGGGACACGTGACCATCGATACCAACGTTCGTGCGAAGCCGTATTACGGTCCAACAGCCACTTGTATTCCGGGACTAGTAGCCGGCCTCACACTTGCCCTCAACGAGTACGGCACGATGACGTTGGAGGAAGTCATGGCTCCGGCAATTCGCATTGCGCGCGAAGGATTTCCGCTTGACGACGTGCTTTTCACCGCACTGTCCGCCGTCTACGATGCGTTGGTGGACAATCCTGTAGTCGGCCCGGTTTATTTCCCGGATGGAGTCATTCCTGAGCCGGGCTCACTGATGGTTAACGAGGATTTGGCTCACGCATTGGAGTTGATCGCCGAGCAAGGGGCGCATGCGTTTTACCATGGCGAGATCGCCGATGCGATTGTCGCGGCAATGGACGGTTGGATTACCCATTCCGATCTGCAGCGTTATCAGGCGGTGGAACGCGAGCCGATCATCAGTGACTACCGTGGGTATGAGATCATCGGCGCCCCTCCGATCGTTGCCGGCATTGTTGTCGCCGAGACGCTCAACATCCTGGAGAACTTCGATCTCTCAGCGTACGGCGGATGGGATGACCCAGCGGCAATCCACTTGATTGCTCAAGCTCTGCTCCTCGCCTCGGCCGATCGTATCCGCTACATTGGGGATCCGGATTTCTACGATATTCCGATTGAAGGACTGCTGTCGGAGGAGTACGCTCGATCGCGTGCCGCGCTGATCGATCCGGAGCAAGCGATCAAACCGACCCAGGATGCACCGGTTGGGGATCCCAATACACCCGTTTCCGTCGACGCGGACAACTCAACGACGACGCATATAAGTGTGTTGGACAAGAACGGAAACGCGGTCAGCATCACCCAGACGATCTCCAGTATGTGGGGATCGAGAGACATGATTCCCGGCTATGGCTTCTTCATGAACAACGAGCTCCACAACTTCAACAACTACGATCCTGACTACCCGGACGATGTAAACGTCGTTGGTCCCTACAAGCGACCTCGGACGGTTCTCGCTCCAACGATCGTGCGGGACTCACGCGGTGAAGTCTTTCTTGTCGTGGGGACACCTGGCGGAGGGCGCATCCCATCCACCGTCACAGAGACGATCATCAATGTCATCGATTTCGGGATGAGCCTCGAAGAAGCGATGCGAGCGCCTAAGTTCTGCAGCCGAGTCGTCTATCCGCAGCTACAGATGGAAGCTGGGTACTCTAAGGACACGATCGCCGCTCTGAAGGCATTGGGACACACGGTTGTGACGCTCAAGGCGCGTGGTTCGCTCGTCGGTTACTTCGGCGGAATCAACGCCATCCTCCAGTACGACGACGGCACGATGATTGGCGTCGGGGCGTTCCGCCGCGCAGGCGGTGCAGCTGGTCCGTAGAGACGATTAGCCATTTTCTCGAGACCGGCCTGGAATCGTTGCCAGGCTTCTGCTGTTCTTCGCGGCTCTGCGCCTTTGCGAGAGGAATGCGTTTCCCGGTCTGGCATTAGGCAGCCCAAATAGCCAAAAGACCACTATCTTATCGTTATTCGGGTTTCTTGAAGAGAAGCGCGGCGTTCTGCCCGCCGAAGCCAAAGGAGTTTGAGAGCGCGATATCGATCGTCTTATCGCTCGATCGGGGTGTGTAATCGAGATCACATTCGGGGTCGGGGGTCTCGTAATTCAGGGTAGCGGGGATGAATCCGTGCTCCATCGACAGGAGGGTGGCGATCGCTTCCACGCTCCCGGCAGCGCCGAGGAGGTGCCCTGTCTGCGACTTGGTCGAGCTGATCTTCACCGTACGAGCAGCCTCTCCAAGAGTGGTCTTGACCGCTTCTGTCTCGGCTCTATCATTCAACAGGGTCGAGGTCCCATGGGCGTTGATGTAGTCGATCGCGCCCGGCAAGATGCCGGCACGGTCGATCGCCATTCTCATAGCTTGTGCAGCACCCGCTCCGTTCTCGGCCGGGGCGGTGATGTGTTCCGCGTCGGCGCTCATCCCGAAGCCGATGATCTCTGCATAGATGTGTGCTCCCCTTGCTAGAGCGCGCTCGCGTTCCTCCAGGATGAGGAACCCGGCCCCTTCTCCCATCACGAACCCGTCCCTGTTCAGGTCGAATGGGCGCGACGCACGTTGTGGCTCATCGTTCCTTTTGGATATCGCGCCGATCTGGACGAATCCAGCGTAGGCGATCCGCACGAGGACCGCCTCCGATCCTCCGGCCACTACGCACTCCACCAACCCGGAACGGATCATCTCTCCCGCGATTCCTATTGCGTGAGCGGAACTGGCACATGCGGAGACCACACCGAAGTTCGGACCGCGTAGGCCGTATTCGATGGCGATCTCGCCGGCGATGGCATTCGGCATCACCCTGGGGATGAAGAACGGGCTCACTCGCCGCGGTCCGTGCTCAGTGAGAGCGGCGTAGTTCGTCTCCATCGTCTCAAAGCCGCCGATCCCGGTTCCGGCGACTACTCCTGTCCGTTCCGCGTCGCTCTTCTCTGCATCCAGGTTCGCATCATCGAGGGCGAGCTTCGTCGCCACGAGGGCGAACTGTGCCGCCCGATCGAGCCGCCGTGCTCGACGGCGATCCACGTGGTCGAGCGGGTCGAAATCGGCCACCGGGGCACCGATCTTGACCTCGATCCCGGAGAGGTCGAGCCGGTCGTCCACGCGGCAAACCCCGCTCTTCCCAGTACGCAGAGCCTCCCAGAACGCCGTCTTTCCCATACCGATTGGGGTGAGTGGACCGAGCCCGGTCACCACGACCCGGTTAGGCATGATCTTTCACCACCCGTTCCTCGACCCGCAGCAAAGCAAGCTCGCGCTGCAGGAGGTCCCTCTCCTCCGCTCCTACAAGCTCTTGTTCGATCTCGATGCGACGCGCTTTCACCGCGGGAAGGTCGATCTCTTCAACGGCGATCGCCTCCTGCGCAAGGATCATCACCCCGTCCGCGCTGACGCGAAGGACTCCCGAACCAACGGCGAAGACGCGCTCCCCATCGTCCGTCTTGATCCGCAATGGGGCTGTATCGAGCGCGGCGAGGAGCGGCGCGTGACCGGTCATCACGGCGAATTCCCCTTCCACGCTATGTGCTGCTACCAGCGTCGCCTCCCCATCGAAGAGCGTTCGTTCTGGTGATCGTAGTTGACAGTGCATAGATTCCTCCTCGTCGAACGAAGACTATAGGCAAAAGCCCGCCCCAAGTTCAAGGACCGGACGCGAGGTGGTCGGTGTAAGAGGCGATCAGGTCGTGTGATAACTCGATCTCGTCCGTTGTAAGGCGGACGACTCCCGCCCGATCGAGGGGGCGGGAGGAGAGGGTATGGAGGGAGAGGGCGAGCCCGCGTGTGATGGCGATTCCATCCCCGTGGCTGCATGTGGAGCAGAGGAGCCCTCCTTGCGCAGGGACAAAGAAGAAATTCCCGGAACGCTCCCCGCAACGGGCACAAGCCTGCAAATGGGGGTGATGCCCCAGGAGGGAGAGGATCTTCAGCCATGTAGCGAGAGAGAGCTGCTCTGCGGACATCTCACCCTCATCCAACAAGCTGAGAAACCGATGAAAGAGCGTGTAAGTACGATCTTCTCGTTGGTGAAGCGGAAGGAGGCGATCGAGGGTTCGCCCGATAGCGAGGGCAACAGAGATACGCTTGAGATCGCTCTTCAGGCGCGTAAAACCATCGAGGAGCGCCCCTTGGCTGGCGAGGTCGAGGCGCGGCTTCTCGTAGAAGACAACCTCCACCCGGTTCAATAGGTCGAATACTCCTCCCAAGCGGGAGTCGAATCGCCGTGCCCGCTTGGCGATCGCCGTTCGCTTCCCCCAGCGCTCGGTAAACAGGGTGACGATCAGGTCCGATTCCGCGTAGTCGCGGGTCCGCAGGACGAACCCGGTCCCCTGCAAAAGGCCCAATCTACTCGGGTGCTCCGTCGAGGATCACACGGCTGCGGCTCGCTCCGAGGCGCGTTGCCCCGGCTTCGATCAGGGCGAGGGCCGTCTCGTAATCGTGGATTCCACCGGCCGCCTTCACCCCCATCGTCGCCCCCACTGCCTGCCGCAGGAGGGAGACATCCGCGACGGTCGCTCCCCCAGGGCCGAACCCTGTTGAAGTCTTGACGAAGTCCGCCCCGCCTGCCTTTGCCAGGATGGCTCCGGCACGCTTCTCCTCGTCCTCCAGGAGCGCGGTCTCCAGGATAACCTTCACCAAAACAGGATGGGGAGCCTTATCGGCAACGGCACAGACCGCGCGGATGTCGTCGAGGACTGTTTCGTAGTTGCCTTCTTTCAGCGCGGCGACGTTTATCACTATGTCGAGCTCTTCCGCCCCGACCGCGACCGCTTTCTGCGCCTCGAACGCCTTCACCTCGCCGGTCGTCATCCCGTGCGGAAAACCGATCACGACGCAGACCTTGACAGCGGTCCCGTCAAGGAGATTGTGAGCCAGGGCGGCGTGACACGGGTTAACGCAGACCGAAGCGAAAGCGTGTTTCTTCGCCTCTTTACAGAGTTTCTCCACCCCGGCTGTGGACGCGGTTGGGCCGAGGAGTGTGTGGTCGATCATCTTTGCAAGTTCAGCTTTTCGCATTATTCCTCCAAGGTTTCTCTCAAATACCTGCCTAGCGTAACGCACGGTTTGTCCCTTCGATCAGTCGGTGCGTTCAAGAATCGTCTTCCTGTCCGCGCGCTCCAACAAGTGGAAGCTGCGGCCGGCCTCGTGAACAAACCCGGTCATTGTATACCCATTTGTGAGGAGCCGCTCAAACAGGTCGCGCGTCTTCAATCGCCAATCCCGCGCTAGGTCAAGGTCCTCGTCGCACAGCCGGTCGAGATCGGCTGGGATCTCGACGAGGATGACCTTTCCCCTTGGTGCTTCCTCGTAGCTTGCGAGTCGGCGGATTCCGTTCTTC
>JAUWNS010000117.1 GCA_030612485.1 Candidatus Bipolaricaulota bacterium | reverse complement strand
GTCCATGCGTAGAGGACCGGGTTGGCTATGTACATCGAGGAATAGGTCCCGACGAGGACACCGATCAAGAGGGCCAGTGAGAACCCACGCAGGACAGATCCCCCGAAAAAGAACAGGATGATCACAGGGATGAACGTGGTGAACGAGGTGTTCAGCGTCCGGGAGAACGACTGGTTGACGCTTATATTGATGGTGTCGAACGGGGAGACTCTCTTGTTCAGTTTCGTGTTCTCGCGGATGCGGTCGAAGATGACGATAGTATCGTTCAAGGAATATCCGACAATTGTCAGGAAAGCGGCGATCGTCGGCAGGTTAAACTCCACCTGAAATAAGGCAAAGATTCCCAGTGCGATAATAACATCGTGCATGACTGCGGCGACCGCGCCGATGGCGTAACGAAGGCGAAACCGCCACGAGACGTAGACGAGGATCACGACGAGAGCAAGGAGGATTGCCTGCCACCCTTTTTGCGCTAGCTCGCGGCTCACCTGCTGTCCGATCGACCGACGACTGATCTCAATGACTGAGAACTGTGATTTCAGGGTCGACTCGATACGGTTGAGCACATCGAGGTTCTCCGTCACATCGAGCTGCGTGGTGATCACCTTTCGGTTCTCTCCGGTAACATCTTGGATGATGCTCTTGGAGAGATCGATCTTCCCCGAGGGGATGTTGGCGAGGGCGTTGCGTAACACGGCCGTATCGACCGGCTCTGAGAAATCTATGGTGAACTCGGTGCCGCCAGTGAAGTCGATCCCCATGTTCAGCCCACGTACCCCAGGAATTAAAACTATGATGCTGAGGGTGACCAGCAGTAGAGAAATGGGTACGAAGTACTTTGCCTTGCCGAGGAAATCCAAGTGGTGCATGCGCTAGCCTCCTCCTTAAAGAGCCTCGACCTTCTTTGTCCACCGCGCCTTGATCCGACTCGCCCTGTTCTTGTGAATCGTGTTGTGTTTGGCGGCCTTGTCGGCGACTTTGCTTAGCTGCGGAAGGAGAGAGCGAGCTGCTTCCTTGTCCTGAGAGGCAATATGCAACCGAATCTGCTTGACGACCTGCTTTATGGCCGCCTTTCTTGTGCGATTGAGCCCCCGTCGTTTGTCATTCTGTCTGAGACGTTTCTTTGCTGAACGGATGTTAGGAATTTCCATCACCTCTAAAACTAGTCATTGTTTGTCGCTTGAACAACGCAGAATCTTAGCGGATGGGGACGTTCGAATCAAGCGCGCGGTTCCCTGGTTGACCCCCTTAGGAAAGAATAAGGGCGAGGAAGGTCGAGGGTGACGTTCATCACCCTTTTTCAGGGGCTGAATACTCTAAGTGGCTATTCACCGTTATTTCTCTCGCCCGCCCCATCTTCGCCTCGGGTTGACTCCCCTTAGGCAAACCCATTAGGATAGAGATCCGGGTTTTTCTAAACGATTATTCTATGTTGATTGAGGGGGCGGTCTCATGAATCACATTATCAAACGTGACGGACGTATTGTTCCGTTCGACGAAGTCAAGATCACCACAGCCGTCTGGAAGGCAATGCGGGCGGTAGGGACACCTGATGAGGTCGCGGCCAAGCGCCTTTCTGATCTCGTCGTAGGGCTCATCGACGAACGCTTCATCGACAAGTATCCTACAGTAGAAGAAATCCAGGATCTCGTAGAAAATACCCTCATCGAAGCAGGATATACCCGCACAGCGAAGACGTACATCCTCTACCGCAAACAGCACGCCGATCTGCGTGAGATGAAGGGTTTATTGACCGAGATCCCTTTAGTGGAGGACTATCTCTTCGATCGCGACTGGCGGGTGCGCGAGAACAGCAACATGAGCTACTCCCTGCAGGGGTTGAACACTCACATCACCGATCGGGTGATCACCCGCTACTGGCTGAACAAGATCTACCCGGGTGAGATTCGCGAGACGCATGAACGCGGCGATTTCCACATACACGATTTAGGGACACTTGGTGCGTATACCTATTACGGAAAAGAAGTTATTATAGCGAGAGTGGAGGGACGGGTAAAGCTCCTGTCCTTTGAACAGCTCTTTGCCGGGCTGCCGGAAGAGGCGATTCCTCTTAACGAAGCAGACGGTGCAATCGCAAAATATCCCAGTGAACCCGTATATGTTCTCGATAAGGACGGATGGACGAAAGTGGCGCAGGTCACTCAGAAGAAGAAAGACCGATCGATGCGCTTCATCAAGAACCGTGGAGGCCGAAGCGTCATTGTAACCGACAACCATCCGATGATCACCCAAGATAAAGAAAAAGAAGCACAAGAGGTCGATGAAGGCGACTTTCTTTTTACGGCGGATTTGAAACGTCTCTTCGAAGAGGAGAAACTCTTTTCCGTTACGACTTTGGACTTCTTGGATCTGCTTCGGAAGCACGATTGGATCGGGGACGCACTCTTCTTCGACGGCGTTCCTTTGGAGGAACTCGATAATGATATCCGCCTTGACGGGATAATCCATACCCAATCATTTACCGCACCTCGTCGCATTCATCTTACAGAAGAGTTTGGCTATTTTGTCGGATTCGCCCTAGCTGAAGGGTATATCTCTTATGATAAAAATAGCTCACAGAGAATATCGCTAACACAAAGGGAGAAAGGGCCTTTGATCAGAGCCAATAAGGGGCTCTTAGGAAACGGAATCCCTGGGTGCCTTATTCGCAAGGGTGAGAGATACGAGCTGCGGGTCAAGAATCCATTCCTTCGCTTCCTCTTTGAACAAGTGTTCAAGATCACTCCCGGTGCTCGCCATAAGAGCCTTCCGATAGAACTCTTACATTACACCAAGCCCTTTATTAAGGGGATCATTGCTGGACTAATCGATGGAGACGGGACCATCGAAAGTTCGGGAACAATCATCTCGGTGCGCGTTGCTGCCAGAACGCTCTTGGAGCAGTTGGCAGTGGTCATGGACCTTCTTGGATTCACTCCCCGCGATCGGTCTATTGAGGGACAGGAAACAGAGCACGTATATCGTGGAAAAAGAATCATTCAGAGATACCCGCTCTATGGGGTATCGTTCAGAAAAATAGAGGAAGATCTGCCCTCTGAAAAGTACCAATCTGCAGGGCTGTCCAGCAAGGCATGGCACGATGAAGGCCGTGACGAGTGGCATAGGGTGATCAACAATATCCCCGTGGAGATCCCGGACAACACGATCTATGACATAACCACAGAGAGCGGAACGCTCATCGTAAACGGTATGTGGAATCACAACTGCGTCGGCTGGGATATGAAAGACCTTCTCCTACAAGGCTTTCGTGGGGTAAGGGGAAAGGTCGAATCGCGCCCGGCGAAGCACTTCCGCGTGGCTCTGTTACAGGTGGTGAACTTCATGTACACCCTACAGGGTGAATCGGCCGGCGCGCAAGCATTCTCCAACCTCGACACCTACCTCGCCCCGTTCATCCGTGTCGATACTCTCTCTTACGATGAGCTCAAGCAGAACATCCAAGAATTCGTCTATAACATGAACGTTCCCACCCGCGTGGGCTTCCAGACGCCTTTCACTAATGTCACCCTTGATTTAGAGACCCCTAGCTACATGAAAGGGGAGCCGGTGATCGTCGGCGGAAAACTGCAGGATACGGTCTACGGGGACTACCAGCACGAGATGGACCTCTTCAACCGTGCCTTTGCCGAGGTGATGATCGAGGGTGACATGCGCGAGCGTCCGTTTACCTTCCCCATTCCCACTTACAACATCACCGAAGATTTCGACTGGGAGAACGAGAACCTCAAACCCGTGTGGGAGATGACCGCGAAGTACGGGATCCCCTATTTCTCAAACTTCATCGGGAGCGACATGAAGCCCGAGGATGCAAGGTCGATGTGTTGCCGGTTGCGGATCGATAACCGCGAGTTGCGGAAGCGCGGCGGGGGACTCTTCGGTGCCAACCCTCTCACCGGATCGATCGGGGTGGTGACAATCAACATGCCACGCCTCGGGTATCTCGCGAGGGACGAGGCTGATTTCTTCGATCGACTTACGAACCTCATGGAACTCGCCAAGGAATCGCTCATCACCAAGCGGAAGACCCTGGAGACGCTCACCAAGAACGGGCTCTACCCCTACTCGAAGTTCTATCTAAACAGGATCAAGGAGAGCACGGAAGGCTACTGGACCAACCACTTCTCCACCATCGGTCTGATCGGGATGAACGAAGCCCTGCTGAACCTCCATAATCTCTCGATCGCCGATGAAGAGGGACAGAGATTCGCGTTGAAGACGCTCGACTTCATGAGGGAACGACTGAGCGCATTCCAGGAGGAGACCGGATCGATCTTCAACCTGGAGGCGACCCCGGCCGAGGGGGCAAGCTACCGTCTCGCCAAGAAGGACCTCGATCGTTACCCCGATATTCGCATCTATAACCTGGAACGTTACGGAGGGGAGACACCCTATTACACCAATTCCACTCACCTCCCGGTCGGGTTGACCGAGGACCTATTCGAGGCGCTCAAGATGCAGGATCCTCTGCAAACACGTTATACCGGAGGCACGGTCTTCCACGGATTCCTCGGGGAGAGCAGCCCCACTCCGGAGGCGGCAAAGCGCTTGGTGCGGAAGATCGCGACCCACTTCCATCTTCCCTACTACACCCTCACCCCGACGTTCTCCATCTGCCCTAAACACGGGTACATCCCCGGGGAGCACAAGTACTGCCCCAAGTGTGACGAAGAACTGGTAGAAAACTACGCAGACCACAAAGACCAACAAGGAGGCGTAAAGATTGAACTACAACGAAGATAGAGATGGTAACCTCATTCTAGAAGACGGGACAATAATATCCGCGGAGGAGAGACAGAAAGCGGAGGTCTACTCACGCGTCGTCGGCTATCTGCGCCCGGTCGAGCAGTGGAACGATGGCAAGCAGGCCGAGTTCGCCGATCGCAAAACGTATTCCGCTACGCCGGTGGTGCACGCGTAGAGAATTGGGACCGGTCGGAGCTTGCAGCCCCGGTCGATGTGCTCTCAAGAGAGCATCGAGGGTGTTATGCGGATCGATATAAACGATGATGGACATCTACAGATTGACCCCCGGAAGCCAACGTGGTAGCATGTTTGCATGGCATTGTTGGATAGTATTCGAGACAAGATCGCGCGGCGGCAATATGAATTCTCGAAGCACGCCGTGGACCAGACTATTGTGCGTGACATCAGCGTGTCCGAACTGGAACAGGCCATATCGAGCCAAAGCGAAGTGATCGAGGATTATCCCGAGGATAAGTATGGTCCGAGTTGCTTAATCCTGGGATTCACAAATGCTGGACGACCGCTTCACGTTCAGTGCAGCCACCCGGCGCGGCCGCTGATCAGGATTATCACGGTGTACGAACCCGATCCGGAACTCTGGATTGACTTGAGGATTCGGAAAACGGATTGACGAGGTGACATGATGAAAGAAACGATGATTGAAACTGAAGTAACCTACACGCTGGAGTATGACGGCAAGTTTTTCCTCATCGAGCACGTGCCGGCACGGGTGTGCCGGGAGACCGGCGAGCAGTACTTTGCCCCGGAGACCGTGGAGCATATTCAGGCAGTGATCAAGGGCAGAAAGAAGCCCACGAAGATCATTGAAACGCCCGTGTACGAGTACGCATGAAGAATGCCCAACCATTGCGTCAAGCAGTGGAACGATGGCAAGCAGGCCGAGTTCGCCGATCGGAAGACATATTCCACCACGTCGGTGGTGTACGTGTAGAGACTGGGGCCGACCGGAGCTTGCATCCCCAGTTGACGTGCTCTCAGGCGGGCATGGAGGGTCTTATGGCGATCGATATAAGATACGGCGATAAGAACGACTTCTTCTCGCAACGGCTTGATATTTCACCGCTTGCGCCGACAGTGAACACTATTGGCAGGCGTCTGATACGGCAATCGTGGTCGTGTTGTTATGAGGATCGATATGAACAATGTTAGCCCGCCCAGGCTGCCAGTCGTACAAAAGGAAAAACATCGTATGAAAGAAAGCCAAGCCATCATCGTGCCTAAGTTCCTGGTAGGAAAGCGTGTGTACCTGCGACCTCTGAGCAGAGACGATTTGACCTACATTCAGAAATGGTCGAATGATCCCGAGATCAGAGGCTTAATTGGGGAAGTCAGACCAATGTCTTGGACAAAGGTAGAAGAGTTTTATGAGCGGGCAAAGAATGATGACCAGAGGGTATGGTTTATCATTGTGCTGCAAGAGAACGATCGAGTCATAGGAGAAGCAGGACTGTTACGGATGTTCCCCGCGTGGCGCACCACTGACTTGAGCATCATCATTGGTGAAAAGGAGACGTGGGGAAAAGGGTATGGGACAGAGGCCATCAATTTGTTGCTGGATTACGCGTTTGGGTACTTAAATTTCCATCGGGTGGCTATTGGGGTGGTAGGCTTCAACGAAGCGGCCTTAGGGTTCTATGAGAAGGTGGGGTTCAGGAAAGAAGGTGTGCAAAGAGAAGGGTATTATTACAATCACGCGTACTATGACTTTGTGATGATGAGCATACTAGAGGATGCGTATCGGGCGTTGCAAGAGGAGAGTAGCGAGGAGTAGGAGAAAGACATAAAGGGGCGGGCTAACACCCGCTACACGCGAATCAGTGATGAAGGAGCAGTAGCATCATGGGGATAGCTCTTTATCAAGTTGATGCCTTTACAGAAAAGCCATTCCGAGGAAACCCGGCTGCAGTCTGCATCCTACTTGAACCAGGCGAGGAGGCCTGGATGCAGAATGTGGCGCGGGAGATGAATCTATCTGAAACAGCTTTTCTTCACAGGGAAGGGGATGCGTTTAACCTGCGTTGGTTTACGCCCGCTGTCGAGGTTGAGTTGTGCGGCCACGCCACGCTGGCGAGTGCACACATATTGTGGGAGACGGGTTTGCTGGCTGTAGAAGATATGGCGCGATTTCATACCCGAAGCGGGTTGCTGACGGCAGAGCGCCGGGGGGAGGAGATTGAGTTGAACTTCCCGGCGACGCCACCCACAGGGGCGAGTGTGCCTGTGGGGTTGGTTGAGGCGCTGGGCGTAGTGCCGAGATATGTTGGCAAGAGCCGGTATGACTATGTAGTGGAAGTAAAGTCAGAGGAAGTGGTACGGGGTTTGAAGCCAGACTTTGCGAGGCTTAAGGAAATGTCAGCTCGTGGGATCATGGTCACGAGTGTTGCTTCGTCTGGAAAGTACGATTTCGTGTCACGATTTTTTGCACCAGGGGCAGGAGTTGATGAGGACCCGGTGACGGGATCGGCCCATTGTTGCCTGGGTCCTTTCTGGAGCGAGCGACTTGGGAAAGATAAGATGGTAGCGTATCAGGCGTCAGCACGCGGGGGTGTAATACAGGTTCGAGTGGCGGGCAAGAGAGTGTACTTGGGAGGGCGAGCTGTCACAGTTTTGCGCGGGGAGTTGG
>JAUWNS010000243.1 GCA_030612485.1 Candidatus Bipolaricaulota bacterium | reverse complement strand
CGTTGAACGCCGCTGTCGGCGGCTGGTTGGGCTGAGTCGAGCTGCCCACCTGATGCGTCGTCGTGCCGGTCGCGCCATCATTATCAGTGACGGTCAGCCGGACGGCGTACGTCCCTGCCGCAGCGTACGCATGCTGGGCCGTTACCCCAAACCCGGTCGTGCCGTCCCCGAACTGCCAGGCGTAGGAGACGATCCACCCATCGGGATCGCTCGATGCGGACCCGTTGAACGAGATCGAAGATCCGACGGTTGTCGAGCTTGGATTGGCGTTGAACGCCGCTGTCGGCGGTTGGTTTGCTGTCGACGGAGGGGAGAGGGCGAGCCGACCGTGTCCATAGAGGTAGGAACTCCCCATCGCTACGGTCTGCGAAAGAAGTCGCGCCCGCAGGGCGGACTCGGAGAGAGACGGGTCCTGGGCAAGGAGGAGGGCAGCAGCCCCGGTTGCATGCGGGGTCGCTCCTGAGGTCCCAGCGAAGCTCGTGTAGGGGCTCGTCCCGGTGGTAACGTTATCCGGCGCACAGAGATCGGGCTTCGTTCGCCCATCGTTCGTCGGCCCTTGAGAGCTGTACGGTTCGAGCGGCCCGCTTGCGTAGTGCGCGTGGTCGATCGCCCCTACCGTGACCACGTTGGCCACGTTTCCGGGGGCAAGGATTGAACTTGCCGCGATCGTCGGGGCAAGGTACTGATATAGGTTATAGATCTCGATCTTCTTCGATCCTGCCCCTTTTACCCGCACGGTATAGGTTCCACTTGCGGAGACCGTCGTCATGATCGATTCAGTCGGTTCCTCGGTCCCGGTCTGGTGCTTTGTCGAGGAGGCAACGAGGTTGCTCGACGGATCGTAGAGGTAGAGGTCATAGTCGTTCGACGCCTGCGGCCAGTCGTTCCAGGTCATGTACAGGATTACCTGCGACCCGCTCGTGGCGGAGAAGGTGAGCGATTGGTCGTTCCATGTATCGGAGTTGTTGTCAGAGAATGTCCCTTCCCAGTGGCTCTGCGCCTCATTCCCTGCTGCGTTCAACCATAAGATCCCCCCCACGATCGCGCGGTTCGCGATCTCGGCGACCGTCCCTGTCCCGTCGTAGAAGTTGGTGTTGTACCAACCGAGGGAGTGGTTGATGATGTCGAGTCCGTTGTTCAAGCAGTAGGTAACCGCGAGATCGAGGTCGACCTCATCGGCAATCTTGATCAGGTGGAGCTGCGCACCCGGTGCAATCTCGTGCACGATCTCCGTGACGGCGGTCCCGTGGGTAATCCCGCTCGTGAGCCCGCTCCCCGTGAGATCGTGTTGCTGCACAGAGTAGGGGATATCGCCGCGAGCTTGGGCCTGAGAGAGACCGGCAAACCCGAGATCGATGATCGCCACCTTCACCCCGCTACCGGTGATCCCGGCAACGTGAAACGCATCTGCGCCGATCGTCGCTATCCCTTCCCCGGGAATGGAGAGAGGATAAGGAGTGTACGGAGGGCGGATGAACGAGATTCCTCCCAACTGGCTCGCGATTGTAGAGAGCTGTGAGAGAGGGATGCTCACCTTGATCAGGCTGGTAGAGGCCTCGATCGCTGTCCTGCTCACCCCTAAGGCCGAGAGAGCGGCCACGTTAGATGAGCTCACGCGCCCTGATTGCATCTCCAGGACGACGGTTACGGTCGAGGTGGACGTATCGAATGGAACCCCGTAGAGGTTCGCAAGCTTCCCCAGCGCTGCCTGCGCGGGTGCGGGGAGCCTAGTCATGAAATCGGCTGCCATCGCGCCCACCGTCTTCCCAACCGTAGTCTGCACCGCGCCGAGGAGCGCCTCCAGCGACCCGTCGAGCTTCGGGTTATGCTCGGAACGGGCGATCTTAGTGGTTCCGAACGAGGCGATCATCGCCTCCGGGCTCACCTTGGACGGTTCTGTGGTTGAAGCTGTCCCTTTGCTCCCTCCCACGACATCGAGGAAGAGCACGGCCATTTGGTCATCATCCGGCCAGGATAGAACGGCGAGGAACCAGTCTGGTGCAAACGGAATCCAGACGCCGACCGGTCTTCCTTCCATATAAACGAGGGAGATCCCCCCTCCCAGGAAGTGCCCTTCGTACTTGCTCAGATCCACAAGGTAACGCAGTAGGCTCGACGCCCAGTCCTTGTGTATCATCACCAAGTTTATCTTCCCCGAACGGGTGATCCCTTGAAGGACCACCTGTTGGGCAAGGTTGCTGGCCGGATAAGGGTGCAAAAGGGTCTTGATTCCAGTCTCTTCCTGAAACTGATTGACAATACTGTTCCACTGATCGCGGGTTGCCTGATCGATTCCCACGGTCAACGCCGGTTGGGCGAGAACGGGAACAACAACCAGGGTACAAAGAAGCAACAACAAGCCGATTCGTTTCATGATCCTCCCCTCTCTTTGGAAAAGCTACGGAACGGACGGCTGCGGGCGGTAGGGCGCCCTGACGTAGCCGATGGAGCTCGATCGTGCCAGTTCAGTCAACTGCCAGATGGGGAGGAGAAGCTTCGCCAGCTCTCCGGATTCGCTCTCGATGAATGGAGTAAATGCCTCGGGAATCGCTCTTCCAGGGAGCTTCTCCGCCACGACCTCGACACGGAGGCCGACGCAGTCAATCCCCAGGCGTGATGCCTCGGCAAACCAATCCGCGGCCACGCTCAGCCCGTAGAGAGCCGAATCGATCGCAACCCCTTCGGGAGGGCGCGGCCCCTTCTCGGATTCCTTTGCGAACTGCGAGGTAAGTTCCATATCTACGCTACCGATAATTTCCATCTCCTGCAGCGAGGAGAGGACCGTCGCTACAGTTTCCCCGAACGGCAGATCCTTATGAGGAATGAGGACAAGTTCGTATCCCTCCCCGGTCGGTCGGACCGTGTAATCGAAGTCCTCGCCAGTGACACGAAGGAGGAACCAACTCTCATCAACGTAGAGGAGC
>JAUWNS010000003.1 GCA_030612485.1 Candidatus Bipolaricaulota bacterium | reverse complement strand
ATCCGTATGGTCAAGGAGATGGGATTAAACCCGCGCAGCCTCATTAAGAACATCCCGTCCAAAACTGAGCCGTGGAAGTTACCGGTGAAAGACTGGATCCACGAGATGTACCATAAGCGCCAGGAGAAGGCCGCAGAGAGGAAGTCCCGCCGCTCAACGTACTGCTTGGCTTCAGAACAGCGGGCAGGAAAGGAGGCTACGGACTGCAAGGGTCGGCAAGGCGAACCTTGGCAAGGCGAGCCTTGGCACGACAAACTTCTCCCAGGGTCTGCCGAACCTATACCCGCCGATCTTTTCGGGAATGAAGAGCCATGGGACGAAGACCTGGTGGGGACAGCCAAGGATACCTGGCAGCGAACGCGTAACATCAGACCGAGCAAGCAGAAGATCGAAGAGCAAGATCAGTGCATGCTCCGCTTGCAGCGTAACTTCCGCCTGGCCGCTGATGCTGTGGCCGATGCGTTTGCTCAACTGCCCGAGGTCGAGAGAGTCGTGCTCTTTGGATCCGTAGCCGTCCCATTGGAGAGGGAAGTCCCCCGGTTTCGCGAATTCCGCCGCCATGGGATTGCCGTCTGGCATGAGTGCAAGGACGTTGACCTCGCTGTATGGCTGAGCGATCTCACTCATTTGCGGAACCTGCAGAAGGCACGATCCCGCACATTGAACGAGCTCTATCAGAAGCAAAATGTCGGCGTGGCGCACCATCAAGTTGAGGTTTTCATCATAGAACCGGGGACGGACAACTACCTGGGGCGATTGTGTTCTTTCACCCGGTGTCCCAAAGATAAGCTGGACTGCCTTGTTCCCGGCTGCGGCGACACCCCGTTCCTTAAACAACACGAGGGATTTATCTTCTCGAAGGCCGCTCTTGAAATCGACAAAACCATCACCCTGTTTGATCGGCAGGGAGCAGCACCGTTGAAGGAGGATAGCGATGTCCCGTTACCGTGACTACTATTACCCCCCGTCCTCTCCTCGCAAGGTCAAGGGAGGGATCAAGGCGCACTCCAAAAGAGGCGCGTTTGGCGAGAACTGGTGGGCGCAGCGCTGGATCGCGGTCCTTGAGGGCTTCAACATGGGTGCGCGACTCACACGTGGCCGTTCTTACGCCCGTAAGGGGCAGGTAATTTCTATTGACATCGACAGAGGGGTTGTCTCGGCCGAGGTTCAAGGGTCCCGAGTTAAGCCCTATCAAGTATCGATCAAGGTGAAAACGCTATCCAAAGCAAAGTGGGGTAAACTGGCTGACATCTTTGCTAAACAAGCCATCTACGCCGCCAAGCTCCTTGCAGGCGAGATGCCGGATGAGATCGAGGATGCGTTTGCCGAGGCCGGGCTTTCCCTGTTCCCCGAGAAACGAAGCGATCTTAAAACCGACTGTTCCTGCCCCGATTGGGCGAATCCCTGCAAGCATATCGCGGCGGTCTACTACCTGTTGGGCGAGGAATTCGACCGTGATCCATTCTTAATCTTTAAGCTGCGCGGGATCGAGCGCGAGAAACTCGTAGAGCTAATCGCAGGGAAGAAAGGCGCGTCTCCATCAGGTGATGCGGTGATCGAAGCGACACCAGAGCCCTTACCCGTAGATCCAAAGGTGTTCTGGGGTGCTCTAAAGGAGAAGGAGTTCCTATTGGGCGAGGTGCGCATCCCCTCAGTCGCCGCAGCGTTGCCCAAATGCCTGGGCAAGTTCCCGTTCTGGCGTAGTAAGACCAACCTCACCGAAACTCTGGAGAGGATCTACCGCATCGCCTCACCGACCGGACTGGAGATTCTCCTTGGTGCCCGTGGCCACGAAAAAGATAACTGAACCAGAGAAACTTACGCCACTATCACGTTGGGCAACAGATAGAGCAGAATCGCAAGGTAGTGGCTGATACTTCCCCCCAGCACGAACAGGTGCCAGATCGCGTGGTTGTAGGGGAGCTTCTTCCACGCGTAGAAGATGATACCGAGCATATACACGATTCCCCCGGCAAAGAGGAGAACAAATCCGCCACGAGGTATGCTCGCCATGAGTTGTTTCCCGGCAGCGACAACGAGCCACCCCATCAGGATGTAGGCAGTGGTGGAGAGCTTGGGAAAGCGACCGATGAAGACGGCGCTGAGCACGATCCCCGTGATTGCCAACGCCCAGATAGTTCCGAGGAGAAACCAGGCCAGCGTCCCCGGCATCCCCACTACGAGAAACGGGGTATAGGTCCCGGCGATCAAGAGGTAGATCGAGCCGTGGTCGAGTACGCGGAAGACGAGCTTCGCCTTCGGGGGACGCAGGCTGTGGTAGAGAGTGGAGGAGAGGTGCAACAGCACAAGACTCGCCCCGTAGACACTGAAGCTTGCAATCTGCCAGGCAACAGCACCGCGTTGATATGCAAGAACGACGAGTAAGATCAGACCGGCAACGCTGAGCACAGCTCCAATCCCATGGGTCACCGCGTTGGCGATCTCCTCGCCTAAACTATAGAATTTTAGAAAGCTATAGACATCATGTTTCTTCTTCAAGAGCGTGCATCCCCTTCGTAGTTGTTTGGTCAACAAGATGGTACCGCAGCCAAGGACATATCGCTACGAAGAATTCGTAGTCGCCCGGGAAGGATCCAAAAGCTTCGCCGTGATCGGTGGTGTGTTATCCCGTCTTGCTAACAGGTTCTTCCAGGAGTTCTAAACGGGCTCGCTCACGGAAGTCGACGCGTGCTTGGATTCCGTTGGGAAGGATGAACATAGGGTCCGTGTGCCCGAAGTCGAAGTCGATCGCGACAAGAATATCAAACCCTTTCGTTGCTGTGAGCAGAATCTCTTCCAGGAGATCTTTGTCGCTGAAGCCGACACTCGGGTGAAATCGTCCGGCGACGAGCGCGGCTATATCTGCTCGAATACACCCATGTGGCGCATCTGCGTCATGAACCGATCGATTGTGGCCGGGCTCTCCTCTTCGTCGTCTTCGATACAGAGGATAACCCCGTCGAGATCGGGGAAGTAGCGCGTGCTGGCCAGCGCGAGCATCGTCCCCAGGTTCCCTGCGATGATCGGGCCTGTTGCCACGCCGTCTTTCAATACCCGCGGGCCGGGATGAGGTTCTTCACGGCGAGGGCGTGTGTCCTCGGTATCCCAGCGTAACTGTTCGTGGATGGAGAGATTGGAGGGCGTCAGTTCGATTGGTAGAGTTGGCTCCATGAGGATAGCGCGAAACCATTCCGCAGTGTACCGGTGCACCCCATCGGCCTCTCCGAATTGCGGCATGATCGCCGGGCCGAGGAATGTGATGAGACCGGTCATCTTGTGGATTGCCAAGAGCAGCGCAGTGATATCGCTATATCCCATCAGTACCTTAGGGTTGCGCGCGATGAGATCGTAATCGAGGTATTCCAGCAGTTGATTGGAGTTGAAGCCCCCGATCGTGGTGATGATCGCTCTGATCTCCGTATCGGAGAACATCGCGTGGATGTCACTGACCCGATCTTCGATGGTTCCGGCGGTGTGCCCGTGGCGTGCGGTTGCGTGTTCGGCAACGCGGACCGAGAAGCCCATCTTCTTCAGGTTCTCCACCCCACGAGCAAATCGCTTTGGGCAAAAAGCGGCCACGGGTGATGCTGGCGAAACGATCCCTATCGTATCACCAGTCCTTAACCGGGGAGGTACGATCACGAATCCCTCCTTAATCTTTAGGCTCCTCACGCTTCAGGCAAGATAAGGGGTGGTTATAAGAGACACCCTTCTCGAGATACTCCTGTACGTAGCAGTGTCAGCGACAATCTTTCCTATCTCGTTTTCAGTCATTCCTCCTGTCTTCCACTGTTCTCTGCGTCTTTGCGAGAGATATAAGCTTTTTCTCTCGCCCGCTCGTTACACTCACTCAAGCCGCAAAGATCGCCAAGGAATCTTGGTTTTCACTCTTCCGTGTCCCCGAGTCTCCCCCTCCCCCTCCCCTACCCTCCACCTACCGGTGGGAAGAGCGCAACGCGGTCGCCATCGGAGAGGAGGTGATCGAGGGGGCGCGTTCTCCCATTGACAAGAACGAGGTGGACACCCTTCTTCGGTATGCCAAGTTCTTCTGCTATCCGCCCTACGCTTGTCCCTCCTTGTAGCTCTAAAGGAAGCGCTTCCCCAGCTTTCAACCCAGGACGGATCCTCTCAAGCGACGCGTGGAGTCTTATCTCAACCCGGATCATCGGAACGATCGCCTTCGCGTTTCGTGAAGTACCACTTGTAGAGGAGCTGCATATCGTCGGGGAAAACTCCCAAGCGGTCGCCTGGCTTCACTTCTCGCGTGAGCCCGGAGTACTCTCCATTGAGGAAGATGTTGCTCCCCAGCTCTTCTTCAGGGATGCCGATCCTCCTCAGAGTGCCCTCGATTGTCTCCCCCGGTACCGCCGAAACGCGAACGATCGAATCGGACGCAGGATCGCTCTCTGCGGCGAAACGACGCAGCTTTCCGTAGAGGTGCACCATAATCACAAGATCCTCCTCCCAAGGCTACTTGCATGATCGCTCATGAGGAACAACGCGGCAGATCAAGGTGAAATCTTGATCTGCCGCATCTCAAAAATGATTAGCCAAGCACCCGGTCTAGTTCCTCGTCGGAGATATCCCACACGGTGTTGTGCGGTGGGAGAGGCTCATTCTTCATGAACTCGGGGAGGCGATCATCGGCCTTCGTAAACCCGGCGGCACGGTTGAACGCGCGCTCCATATCGATCACCTCTTTACCGATCCTTGTCACATCATCCGCGTTCCAATCAGTGCCGAGGACGCCGTTGCACTCTTCGATCATCCCCTCGAACCCGGTTGGATTATCGAGAATCGCGAAAGCGATGAACAAGCAGTGGCCAGAGGTGTCGATGAACGCGGTCGCGTACTGGAAGTTGCGCGCCATCTCCACCTTGTTTGCATTGAGCGGGTCCGCCTCTCCGCCGACGCCAGCGACCTCTGTGGCGATCGTATAGCCGGAGGTGTGGTCGGCCCCCATCGTGCCGATCGCGTACGTTATCCCGATCCCCTTGATCGCACGGGGCTCGTAGGCGGGCATGTTCTGTCCCTTAACGGCTGGGACACGGGTAACGCCGAACGCCTTACCGGCCATGACCGCGCCATTCGCCAGTATTCGTCCGAGGGGGGTCCCACGACCGATCTCTTCCACGAGTTCGATCGCTCGTTTCCCGTCGCCGAATGCTGCCAGCCCACCGTCCATCACCACGGCAAGCGTCCCGCCGACCTCGATCGTATCCAGGCCGTAATCGTTGCACAGTTGGTTCAGCTCGGCGATCGTGTCCAGGTCGTCGATCCCGCAGTTCGCGCCGAACGCCCAGTCAGACTCGTACTCGATGCACGAAGTGTGCTCGCTTCCGTCGGGGCGGTGCCAGGTGTTGGAGCACTTAATGATGCAACCGGGCGAGCAGGCATGGTTGTAGATCTCCTTTCCCGTGCGCTCTTTATTCCCCGCGAAGATCGCCTCACCAGCGATCTTTGCCGCCCCCTCGAACCGCCCTTCGCGGAAGTTGCGCGTGGGCAGCCCCCCTACCTCGTTGATAATGTTCACCAACACCGCCGTGCCGTACGTATTGAGCCCGCCCTTCGGCTTGGTAATGTCGTGCGCCAGCAACGCATCGGCAAGCTTCTTCCGCCCCTGGTCGAACAGTTCTTGATTTACGATCTCTACGCCCGGGGCGTCGGTGTCATCGACGATGATGAACTTCAATCCCTTGCTCCCGAGAACGGCGCCCAATCCACCACGTCCTGAGTAGCGGCTCGGGCGCCCCTCAAGGTCGTTGAAAGCGATTCCAGCAGCAGTCATAAGCCGTTCTCCGGCGACGCCGATCCCCATTATCGCTACCTTCTGTTTTCCCCCATGTTCCTCGAACAGTGGGGGATAGACCTCGGAGAGTTTCTTCCCTGCAAATCGATCGGCAGATTCGAAGGTCGCTCCCTCTTTACCGATCTTGAGCGTCCAGAGCGCTTCCTTCTCCGTGGGAACACCCTCGATGATGATCGCCTTGATCCCGAGACGGGCGAGCTTCTGGCTGAACCATGTGCCGGCGTTCGATTCCTTGATCGTACCTGTTAAGGGCGACTTAGCCCCGACGGAGATGCGCGCGGAGGTTGGGGAGGCCGTTCCGCTGACGATCCCCGAAGCTATCACGACCTTGTTCTTCGGCCCCAGGGGGTGGCACGTCGCTGGAACCTCATCGCAGACGATGCTCGATGTCAGCCAGCGCCCGGCCCTATGCTTGTACTTCTCCGGGACATCCTCATAAGTGGCAGTCCGCTCGGCCATGTTGACACGCAGGATTCTTTGCACGGTGACCAACTCCTTTTTTGAAATGAGATCTTCCCTCTCTCTACAGCGTTCACTATAGAACAAGTCGCCGTGCCTTGGCAAGTGGGAAGAGACAGAGGTTGGCCGCTTTGCGAGAGAGACCAAGAAAGAAGACATTTCCTTGTCGTTTCCAGTGGGTCATTATTAAAAGAACCTATGAGGAATGCAGGAACCCAGGAGGACTCACAAGTGGAAACTGCAGGAAATCAGACCCTTTCCTGGGTTCATGGCTTCCTTAGCGATCTTGGCGTCTTGAGTGAGTGCAACGAACGGGCGAGAGAACGGCATTCTATCATTTGCGGTCAGGATCAGGAGTTCGTTACCCACTCGAAACGACAAGGAACCACTTCTCTAAACTTGCACTGCGTTCTTAGTGCACGAAGATCGTCAGGGCGACCGTATTCTCCGCTGGTCCGGCCTCCCAGGGACGGCGATAGGAAAAGGTCAGGATTCCATGCCCTGCTGTGACTGCTCTGTAACGGAAGTAGAACGTCCCTCCCGCGCCCATGAGATCGGAATCGGGGTGGTAATCGAGACCTTGGATCCGTTCGAGAAACCCACCATCGGGCTCTTCCTCAATCTCCCATTCGTAGCCGGTAGTCGGATTTCCGGTAAGAGCAATCAGCAATAGATCTCCCTCTCTTAGGGCGATCGTTTGACCGTCATTCTCCTCGTCGAACAGCCGGTAAACGAGAAGCTCGATCCCGCAGATCGATGCACGAGAGGAGACACGCCCCGATTGGCTCGCCATCCCCGGTGAAACGACCTCGATCTTCGCGCGAAACTCGCCGATGCTAGTATCGATCACCACCATATAGGTTCCCACTTCAGCCGGTTCGCCAGAAGGGTGAACGAGGTCCACCCACCCAACCCACTCGTCATACACGATGGGAAGGATCATCTGGTTCCCGGTTTCCAAGGAAACGGGATCTCCGTCAGCATCGAGCACGCGCAGCCCAGTAATCATCACCGGCTCGCACAGACACGAGCACGGCTCCTCGCGGTCGATCTCCAGAGCCAGGGAAGCCCCCTGTTCGAATACAAACGTCCCGACCGTCGCCCGCACCGGTCCATCCGAGGAAGACGAGGCCGACGCGCTGCTACTCTCAGCGACAACTCCTGTTCCAAGGATCGGCAGCGCCAACAACACCATGATCATCCCACGAAGGATTCTCCCGTTCATCGTTATCACCTCAGCTTAACCTACCCGTAGAGGGGGAGACGGTTTCATCGCGCGCCAAGAACCTGTTTCAGGAGGAGGCAGGAATCAAGAACCCTGTGGCAAAACCACAAGGTTCTTGATTTTCATGTAGAGCTTTGTTGCATCGAAAGCAACGTCGCACACAAGGTACGACGCTCCATCCATCTTTTCGTAGCGTCGGAGCTTGTCTCCGACGTTCTAAGGTTTATTCCTGAGAACACTCATGTAGCCAGTACGAACAACAAGCTAATTCGCCTGCAGCGGAGGCTCTTTATGAAGCGGTAAGCCAAGCACTGATCGCTATTCTCGCAGCTTCCCGAGGACAACGTGACGCACGGTGGCGAAGAGCGAGACGGACTGAAGCTCCACCACAAGTGCGGGAAGATCGAGCTCGTCCCCGAACAGGGTGTGCCGTTCGGTCTTTGGGTCCTCGGCATGGATCGCCGAAGATCAGGGTCAATGGCTGTTCAGGCATGCATCCTCGCTATCAGGTGAGATGGATAGATCTTAGCCAGCAGGCAAGGCGTAGGCAGCGAGGTGGATCACGTCATGAACGCTCAGTCCTTAGCTACAGGATTGCTCAACCCTATGGACGGAAGCTATTCAGGGAACTGGGCAGAAGAACACTTGTTCTCTTAGCTGAGACAATGTTTGATCTGCGTTTTCACGCAACTAGGACTTCGATCAGTCGATCGAGCGCTGCCTTGTGCTTCACTGAATCCATCTTGCGGACATTGATGAGCTTCCATTGAATGGCAGGGAGCTGGGCCAGATGTTCGATCCCCAAACGGTCCCACTCCGGCTCACCACGTTTGATAGACACGAGGAATTGCCTCTCCGCATCATCAAGGGCACGAACGAGGGTGGTGGCCAAGTCGCGCTGTATCTGCAGCAGATCATCGAGCGACACTCCGCTTCGGGTCATTCCTATGAACTGATCCACGTAGAGTCTCTCAATATCCTGAAGCCTGGGTGCCAGCAGTTCATTCATCGGTCGATTGTGCCCGGCCAGGTAGACAACGAAGGCCCGCCGAATCTCAGGAGTAATCCCCGTGTCGTCAAGCAGAAGTTTGACATCGAACAGGTCCCGAGGATGCTGTCGATCCAGGGCCGCGCAGAGCTTGCCCCCATACAGATCAGCCGTGGACAACGTCTGAACACTTATAAAGGCTCCGAAGCGCTCCTGTGCGGTAAGGCAAAGATCCCTGTCTTCCGGCGCATGTACAGATCCTCGGAGGATCAGGTTCGGCTCGATTTTGACCATCGCATCGTTTGTAGAGACGAGGAGCTTCACAATGTAGTCTTGGTTTTGGATCTCCCGGACCCTTGAGCCGGGCACGTGTTCCTCGATGTCAGCCTTAAGTGTTCTGAGCGTGCTATGGATCTCCTGCAACGCCTCACGCCGGGGCTTCAAGGGCAGGTAAGTCAGATCGATATCCACAGACACACGTGGCAGATCCCGCACAAACAGGTTGATGGCAGTGCCACCCTTTAAGGCAAAGCATGGATGCCGGGTGATCTCAGGAAGGCAACGAAGGAGCAACCGGACCTGGGCATCGTAGCGGGGGTCAAACACTAGGCAACTCCTCTCGCTTCGGTACGGTGATCTGGTACTTCGAGTCGAGCCGGCCTCCCTTGTAGAGCTGGCGTTTCCCCTTGCCAAGGTCGACTTGTGAGGGATCCAGGCGGCCAAACCAGGTATGGCCAACCGTCTCCGCGCTCCAAAGAAACAGCCGTTTAACCTTCACTGATCGGCAGTTCGTCAGAAGCTCCTGTACTACATTCGGCCGTAGTGTGCTGAGTCCTTCCATCAGTTGATACGCTTGTTCTACGTCGTCATTTGTTCTGGCAAAACGCATCTGCTCCATAACCGCCCGTTCTGCGCTCGATATGACGACTTCGAATCCACCGCAGTCCAGCTTAGCGGTGGCCTTGTCCGGAACGTGCTCAAACAGGGACAGGCAACGGTGTTCCAGGCAGACCGGCCACCGGTAATTTCGGAACCATGCTGGTAGCTGTTCCGGTTGGTCGCTTACCAGGATAACCCTCTTTTGCCGCCCAAGAGGAACGAAGTGGGCCAGCCCCTGCAATTCTAATGCGCTACGTCCCCCAACATGCACGGTCATGCCAAGCTGGGTCTGCAGAGCATAGAGGCCTCCTCGCCAGTCAACAGTGTCGCCCGGCTGGGTAAATGCCCTTGCGCCAAAGCGCACTAGCCATCCGGATCCCACATGCCAATTCGCCAGCTTGCTAGATACCCCAAGCTGGCCAAGCCATACCTGGGTCGCGACCGTGCCCTTCGGCCAGTTCCGAAACACCTGGTTCATTTTCGATGCCCTCTTACCAGTCATCCTAGCCATCCTTGTGCAAGTTTAAACCAAGAATCGGTTCAGTTCGCTTCTCCGGCCAATTATCTAGCATTCCTAGTTGTTTGTCAACTGAAATAAACCATCTGAGAGCCTCTCCAACACACAGCGCCACGCTCCATCAGCAGGAACAGCAGGATGACCAGCATAGGCACTCGGACTAATGCATGATAGGGCTGGCGGTAAAAGCTGCGACTCTAAGCGAAAGAACAAGGCGGATTGAAGCTCCACCGCAAGCCCAAGTAGATCGAGGTCGTCGAGCAGTCTGCCCGCAAGATCGAAGCCCCAGGGCATTGCAAGCTGCCGAGAAACGAGGAAGATTCACCTTGTGCAGAAGGTGCCGGGCACGCCAATCTATCGGCAACAATGATCTATGCCCACATCTTCGACGAGGAGGTGGAGACAGCGCGCAAATCCTTTCGTCAAGCGGCGGTAGCGGTCTGAGAACGCAACATAACCGGCGGGTTCAATAGGATATGTTGCGCGGTTTGCCAACTGGAGGAATCTCAGTCAGGGGCTGAAAGCGCTGAAGACCCGTTAAGAATGGATGCCTGTGATTAGGGATAAGCCCAGCAGGAGCGTAACATAATAACCATTGTGTTGCACAGCATAGCACAGCGCAGCGTGCGGACGCGGCTGGAGCGCTTTGTTAAGTGTCATTTTCATCTCGTTTCGACGACATTTCCGGATACCTGTACACCCCATCTGGAAAGGAGTTGCTTTGGCTCGAATCATGAGCGCCATAAACCAACTCTGCCAACTCGTGGCCCTGAATGGCTTCAATTGTGTTGAGTGATTCACCAATGGATTGCTCTTGCCGAGTCTCAAGATGGTGGTAAACGCTGTTGGCCAGTACATCCGCAGCTAACGTCAATGACGAATCAGCGCACTTAATGGAGTAGGACACTTTGGAAAAGTCTCCTAGCACCTCCTGTCCGTCAGTGTTTCTAATTAGAACTGCCCTTTTCACAATCTGCTTTGATTCCGGATCGAACCCTGTCACAACATGCGACTGTGGTTCTTCGACATGAAGAAAGCTATTGGCCTCAGCCTTAAACATTTCCAAGAGCTTCTTGTCAACGCGGTCAGTAATGACATTGATATGAAACTCGCTACCTACTAAGTCCATGGCAAAGGCGATGCCTTTTCCAAACGCTCCGCAAAACAACTCAGAGTGAAGCAGCTCCTTTCGCTCGTTTCCCGAAACTTTGATCTTCGACACCCGGTTTTGTTTGGCCTGTGTAAGTAGGTCTTTTATGTGCTCTGCATGGGCGTGAAGCCCTTCGACGTAGGCTGCCTCATATAGCCAAGGCACTTTGTAGGACTTGAAGAAACTAAAAATCTCGCTGCGAAGTTGCTCTTGATCTGCTGGGGCCAAGTCTGCTATGTGAACTTTCCCATTGTTCAGATACCTATCTCTGACGGGACTCAAGGCGTTAGCGAAGCAGACCAGATCCCTTTCAAGCACTAAAAATCCAGCCATAACGCCAAGTTCACCAGGGGCTGATTCGCGCTTGTCGGAGTATCCCTTTGCACCCGATTCATCTAAAACAAGAATTACGGTTTCCATCTACGTTATTACCAGAACAACTCCCGCAATTATCTCTTGCCTCTTCTTGGCGTTACACAACATGCATAATATGCATCATGCGGCCACAACGATGATCTGCACCCACATCTTCGGTGAAGAGGCTGGGAGTGCTCTCAAATCCTTTCGTCAACCGGCGGCGGTAGCAGCATAGAGCCTAAGACCACCTCCTGATCCTGCCCATCATCTTGACGTGTCTATTTTCTCTGAAAGGTAACTATTTTAATCTGGATATGTCCCATATCATCACTGTCCCATCGCTAGAACCAGACGCAAGGATTGTCCCATTCGGGCTAAAAGCTAGCCCCTTTATGCTCTTCTTGTGGCCCGTGAAAACCTTTACCAATTCAGCAGTTTGAATATCCCATAAAGCAATAGTATTTTTGTCAAGAAATGATTTTCCTGGTTCGCTATCGGACTTATTCAAAGCACACGCAAGAAGGCGCTGGTCCGGGCTTACGTCCATGGTTGGGTAGGACACGTCTGATCCGTACGAAACGGGTATAACGCATGCTACATCACCAGAATCGGTATCTAACACCTTTGCTACTGCATGCCAGTCATCGTCTAGAACAAGGGCGATAATTTGTGTTCCGTCGCGAAGGAAAAGTGCCTCAATACACCTTGCCCCCATGGGAAAACTTCTTTGTAGGTTAGTAGTCTTCACATCCCAGACTTCCACCATCCCATCTTCCGAGGCAGAGACCAACAACTTCCCATTCGCGCTAAAAGCTACCGAGTCTACGTACGCAGCATGTCCCGTCATTTCAGCTACTATCTTACCACTGCCTAGATCCCAAAGCTTCACTATTCTCTGAGGTGTACCTTTGATAGAATGCTCAAAAACAGTAGCAAGAACATTGCCTTGTGGACTGAATACTACTGTACCAACATAATTGCCTGGCCCAATTTCGTCGACAAGACTGCGCATGAGTGTACCAGTCTTAGTACACCACAGCCTAACAGTGCTGTTATTGCCTACTGTTGCAAGAATCAGTCCGTCGGGACTGAACGCGACCGACTGAATGGCATTTCGGTGCCCACCTTCTAGGGTTTGGATCCAAGAACCAGTTTGAGCATCCAGCAGGACAATCCCATCGGTATAGGATTCAGCACTGACAATCTTTCCATTAGGGCTGAAACGGACAACTTTCCTACTCGCACCAGAAATCCGTCGAATGAGAGTCCGCGTGTTCTGTCCTGTTCTAGTATTCCACTCCCGCATCGTAGCGCCCGTTAACGAAATGATACTTTCCCCGTCACGGTCAAAGCACAGAGACTGAATAGCACAGCTTTCTTTGCAAGTATGAACAAGCGAGCCTTCTGCAAGATTCCAAAACCTGATCGCGTAGTCCCAGGACTGACGCACCGCGTCATTTGATGCCACGGCCGCCAGAGTCCCTGTAGGGTCAATCGCCATGCACTCTAAGGTGAAATGACCTTGCTCAAGGCCGTAGTTCTTACCCTTGTATGCGTGCTGTCGAATAGCACGAATTTCAGAGCCGGTTTGGAGATCCCACACCTTGAGTGTGTCATCTGACCCTACAGAAAGAAGCTGGCTTCCATCAGGGCTGAACTCAAGTGAATGAGTAGAGTGATCATGTCCCGCTAGCGTGAATGTGCACTCGCCGGTATTCGTATCCCAAAGGTGGATCTCCCCTCTCTCCCCACCTGATGCAAGTACCCTACCATCGGGATTGAAAGCTACTGTATACACTGACACACCAAACTCTGGGTGTCCTAGCAGAATATTCCGAACCTTCATTTTGGGCAGATCCCACAATACTGGTGCTTTCAAGCGATCATATGACGCCGAAGCCAGAAGCTTGCCGTCAGGGCTAATTGCCAGTGCCACAATTGAATACTCCTGACACGGATCAGCCATATCCGAGTCTGGAAGCTTGCCAACAACGGCGCTCGTTTCGAGGTCCCACAGCCTAATCTCACCGTTCATATGCCCTGACGCCAAGAAACGCCCCGTTGAGTCAAAAGTCACAGCAGTAGCTACTTCACACGCGCCTCCAAGGAACTGAACAAGCCTGAATGTATATCTATCTCTGATTTCAATACCAAGGCTTGTAGCAAGCGCAATTTTCTTCCCGCAAGGCGAGCAAGCCATGCTCTTCGCACTGCCTTCGCCAAAGCGACAATGAGCGTCCACCGGGAGTGGCAAAGACTTGTCTCGAACCCGATCATCGGGTGTGCATGCTTGTGCATGCTGTAATCTAGGTGGTAGAACAGGTTGGAGATAGCAGGTTTTCTCCTCGGTAGCTGAATCATAAATACAGACAGGGTAGATGCGCTCTACGCGTTCATCGACCGTTTTGTTGATCTTCTTGAGCATCTTGTCGGTAGCGGGGTAGTGGTCATCAGGCCGCAATATGGTGCTCCACCCTCTCATGGACACATCCTCCTGGATTTGGAGAACCAAGGATACCAGTTCTGTATAGATAGGGAAACCAAGCGAGTCGTATCCACGGAGCATTTCCGGGGATCTCGTAGAGTCTGGGCGGTCAAAATCTGGAACAATACCGAATACTAGCCACTTCTTCTTCCCTTTCCGTCCAACTGATCTGGCTGAGATACGGCGAAACACATAATACATGTGCCCATTGGAGCCTTTGACTTCCAAGTAGCCGTTTTTGTCAAAGAACCCTACGTTCGTAGCTCCTAATATCTCGATCGCAAAATCCCGTGCTTTACTTGGATCCTGAAACCGTGGTACCGGTTTTACTTCTTCCTCTTTCCTGTCCGTTCTTGATGTACCTGTCGTTTCGGCTTGCGGCGGTAAGAATGGTATTCCTTCCTTAGCTAGCGGAAGGCGAAAAAGCACGATCCCCTTTTCAACAACAACGAGCTCGCATATATCCATAGCAACCAACATCATCGGAAAGAGCGCGTTCTTGATCGCCTCGGATTGACAATACTTCAGTAATACAGACTCGGATCTCATCTGCCCTAGAATAATCCCTAACTTTGGCTGTGTTTGCCAAATGGAAACGATGTCCTTTTTGATATCCCCGCTGGTTTCCACTTCAAGAGCTGCGAACACCTCTCCCGACGGTGATAGCCAGACACAATCTACGCGGATATACGACATGGCGTATTCACGCAGAGGATAGTACCCCAGTTCTCTTGCCATCATTGATAGGGCCTTAATAAGTGCGCGATGTTGAGGGATTGTGTCGTTCACAACTGACGGGAGAAGCCTAGCTGCCATCGTCTCTGCTATTTTCTCAAGAGAAACATCTGGGTGCGTGCTGTACGAGAAGGCCAGCCCTTCCCTCACTAAGTCCAGGTTCAGGTACCGCTCGTACTTTGGGACGTTGTTGGGAAGGGATCTCTCTGCAGAACGCGAGATCTTCTCAATGAACGCCTGCAGGATCTTCCCATGCTCACGAGGGAGTGAGATTATTTCTTCTCCGCAGAGCCAAACAACATCCACTCCCCTCTGCAAAGAAGCATGGAGGTCTTTAAGGGATGCGCCAACGTAGCCGATTGCTTGCACATTATGCGATAGCACAATTCCCCCAATATCACCATAAGGAAGCCGATCGAAACGGAAGACGAGGAGAATGTTCCCAGAGGTGCGAAAGATGATCTGAGGGCGTGCCCAAGCAGCAACTGTCTGATTGTTGCTATATTCCTCTGTTCGAAACCCTGCCCCCATTTCTGCTGCAATAAGTGGGGCAAAGAAGTCAAGCGTGTACATGCCGAACCAATAGACAGCAAAGCGTCGAAAGGCTTTCTGAGAAAGCTCCGTCCCTTCCTCCTCTAGGAATCTCTGGAAAAAACTAGTCAGCCACCCAATGTGATCCTTGTGGCTTAGTTTATCGAGGCGTCCATTATTGTCTTCAGAGCATGTTAGTTTTCTCATTTCTCGTTATTAAGCAATGGTTGCCGCTCAAGGAGATCGTCTTTAGAAAGGAGCACGACTTCATGGAGCCCAAAAGCAACAAGGATCAAAGGAAATGGGACACTGCGTATGATCGTCATTTTCGTGGAGTACAGTAGATTGCGCTCTTCCTTACATGGATGCAGAATGATTCCCAACTTTGGTCTTGCTTCCCAAATCGAAATAATGTCCTTCTTTATTTCGGAGTTTGTTTCAACTTCTATCGCCGCAAAGACTTCCCCCGAGGAACGCCATACGCAGTCAACCGAACTAACTCCTGTGCGATACTCGCGGACAGTCGAGTAGCCAAGTTCTTCACCAAGAGCGCACATCGCCGCTACTTGTCTTTTATGAGAAGATGCCTCTCCTTCCAGTCTGGACAAGAGTGAGTATGAAATCTTTGCGAAGGATGTAGAAATTTCAATATCAGGAATCCCTCTGATGGGCAGGGGGGTGACTTTCAGGCCATCGCACCATACTACGTTTGGTGTAACATCTCTGCACCGCAGTGCACCAGCTTTTTCGCCTAAGAAACCGACTGCAATAGGATGCTGTGGCTTTAGCTTGTCCAGTAAATCAAAGCTTGGATCGGGACGTGTAATCCCTGGCACCCACGGAGATTCCTGTAACAAGACGACATTCCTCTCCTCAACTCTGGCCACAAACACTGCTGGACGTCCTTTTCCCCACCACCTATAACGCTTGATCTCCGCCCCTAGAGACTCTGCAACAAGAGGATAAAGAACATACGGGTCTAACAAAAACTCACACCGAACCTTATAACCTCCACCGGTGCTCGATGGTACTACGGGTGGCGCCTTCCTCTCACACCACTCAGAACAGGCACAGCTTGCACACAGTTCCGTCGAGCGATGTTGTTCAATGTCAGTTCTGAAGGTTTGGCGCATCTGCAGGAACTGTTGAAAGAAAGCGCATAGCCATCTGACATACTTCTGTTGCGCTGCTTCCCGCAGCTTAGTTCTGGTCCCACTTCCGAGTGCTCTAATATCGAGCAACTCGTCTAGAGAGGTAAAGGGTCCATGTCTCTTGCATATCTTGAACAGGCTCTGCGTCTGTTGGAACGGTAAGTGGAAGCATGCAAGATCTTCTTCCATCTGCGCAGTATTGAGAATCTCAAGAATCCCTTGTTCTTCCATGGCTCCCATGATGTGTCATCATAACCTTATCGTGGAGTTAGGGACAGGAGAGGGCGAGGTTGACTGAGAGAACGCTGTTAGTGGCGTCTGTAGCCACGGTCCTACGTAGGATACGTAGACAACCTGCCCTGAAGCCAGCCAAACCAACGGCGTGGTCGTGGGAGGGGTAGCCCTTGGGCCACCGTTACGTGCGGCGGGTGGTGAAGCGATACGCATCCAAGGCCGCGATCGACAAGAACATGTCACCACATACCCTGCGCCACTCCTTGGCCACGGACCTCTACCGTGAGACGAGCAAGATCCGTCTGGTGCAAAAGGCACTTGGTCACTCAGACCTCTCCACCATGATGGTCTACACCCATATCTTCGCTGAAGAGGCGGGGATGGCTCTTAAATCCTTTCGCCAAGTGATGGAGGTAGCGGTGTAAGACAGCGCTACATCAGGATTGTTGATAACGAGATCGAGGCTGGAGCCATGGAAGATACCTCTTGAGATAGTTCAGATGCACCGAGCGCCCGTTGTCCGGGACAGCTCTCAATGCTATACTGTCCTTGATTCAACATGCCGAATTCTGAAGAAATATCCAAAGGGGAGCCCGGGGATAATGATCAGCGGCCACAGATCGTTCTCACAATGTATTCCACCCAACATGCCCTCTTGCAATCGTTCCGGCAGATTTACTTAACGGCACAAGGCCTGGTGCTTGTCGCCGCATCGATTCTGATTGCGCGCGCCGAAGTTGCGTTCTGCCCGGTTCTCGGCCTGATAGTGTTCGGCATGTTAATCTGCGTTATCTGGTCGGGGCAATGCTGCCAACGTGGTCGTACGTGGAAATTCTTCCGGCAGTACCTCCGCAAGCTAGAGAACGAACCATCTCTTTCGGTAAAGCCGCTCGAAGAGTATGAGGAGTTTCGCGGTGCTTGCCGGTGCAAACAGATCACAATGCTCAAAGGCCTTGGATATAAGAGAAGACGCTGGCCTCCCTGTCGATGGAGCCCCGCGTTTTTCATCGACATCGTTCTCCCGCTTTTCTTCCTGATCATCTGGATCTTCATCCTCTGGGCAGCTCTACCCAAAGCAACCTAGCAGGGAGCTTCAAACTGAGATGCAGACGATCAACAACCGGAAGCTCGACGCCAAGGACACCGTAGAGCGCGGGCTTAATCTCGACCGGCAGTGGACAAGCGGAGCGAGCTTATCGCTGTGCAGATCGCCACAGTGAAGTATGCCTGTGAGACCCACTGGGCGAAGTGGAGAAAGCTTTCGCAGTCCTACAACGCATTCCTAAGTAGTTATTGGCTATGTTTCAATGCGATCGAGGACAGCCCTTTTCACACCCGGACTAGGGTTGAAGTGAATAACCCATTTCATTAAGAAATCCATCCCTAACAAGCCGAATGGCTTATCGTACTCTTCCTTTGTGATGAACGCTTTCGGAAGCTCAAGCTCAATATGCGGAAATCGCACACGTTGAACTTCTAGCGGCTGGCCCAACTTCCCGTCGAAGCCGCTCCACGAAGTCCTTGCCTGGTGGAATTGGGAAAGAGGCGTTTCTGCGCACTTCTCAACTCTTTCTCTCCTGATCCACGTGATCGGAGAGCCTGTATCAAGAATAAAGGAGTCGCAGAAGGGGACACACTCTTTACCCACCCAAAACTCAACGCATAGGTCCACGGGTAAATAAAACAGCGGAAGATTGTCCGAAGGCTTGGCCCAATGACAGGGCCATTCGTGGAACTCTATCTCAAGTCGATTCCTGCATTTCACCATTGCCTCCCCCACAAAGCACCCAAAGGTGCGGTCTCATTGACTTCTCGAAGAGAATAATAGCACCTTGTTTGTGGCAACACACGGTTTCCCTTGTTGCGGGATGACTTTGCGGACGGTAAGGAATCGCACGACCGAAGAGGCTGCCGGTAATGCTCACCGAAGAAGGGCAAGAAGAACCGCTCGCTGTGCGACCGCGACAGCATCCCCAATCGGGTAGAACAAAGTGGTAGATCGAGGTTTGTGTGGCGTAAGGAATGAAGGTCTATCTATGAAGGCTTATCTGCAAGATAAGACCTGCTATTGCGCCGGGAAGAATCCCGGTAAGGGCTCCGAATAGTCCACCTCCAAAGATGCCCAGACCCACAACATCCCAGGCGTTATTCCACTCGCCACTTACATTGATGAAATTCGGATTCACGGCATAGTTTGCACCCATCAAGGTTCCAATAGTCAGCCCGCCGATAATGGCTCCTTCCACCATCCCGCCAAGCGCGCCGATCAACAGGGAAACCCATCTGTCGCCTTCTACACTCATGATCTGAAAGAATCCGCTTGTAGTCAGCATCGCTGAAGCCATGCCCACAACAGCCGTAGGGACAAACACCGCGAGCTGTTGCAGTAGAGGTGCCTCTGAATCACTGAACACAATGAACCCGATGTAGGTATCCAAGGCAAGGCCAATCGCTACCCCGGTTCCAATCGAAGTCCAGTGCAAAACCGGATTGTCTATGTCTACTGGTTGTGCAGAAGTAGGGATTAGGAGACTGAACAGCAAGAGAAGAACAAGCGGAATCACAGCAGCTTTCGTTTTCATCGTGGAATGCAGTCTATACTGAGGCAAAGAGTAAGTCAAAAAGCTCAGACACAACGCCTACTCAAACCTCAGTACCCCTGAGGGGGCTTGAATTCACCTGCTTCTGCAACAGAATGTCCTTTTGAGGTTCTTTGCTGTTTGGAGCGGGTAGCGAATTCCTGACCGCAAATGATAGAATGCCGTTCTCTCGCCCGTTCGTTGCACTCACTCAAGACGCCAAGATCGCTAAGAGATGCCTTTGATCCTTGTTCTTTCCCCCTTTTCCTGCTGTTCTCTGCGGCTCTGCGGCTCGGCGAGAGAATGCTCTTGCTCTTTCTCATTACGTATCGCTGTTTCACGTCTTTGCGAGAGGCACTCTATTACGTACCGTATCTTTAGTTACCCACTCGAAACGACAAGGAGGCCCTTTTGATGCCAAACCCATCTCGTGTGGGGTACTTCTAGCGCTGCAGCAACTGACGTATAGCCTTCTCCAATGTCTGCCGGTGGACACATCGCAGCACAAATACCCCGTTTTCTTCTACCTCAAAGAAGATCCGGTAGTCGCCAATCCGTAGCCGCCTTAACTTCCCTTTGGGGTCTTGCGCAATTGCCTTGATTGCATCGCCATCTGGGGATGGATCTTCTTCAAGCCTCTTGAGCCCCTTAAGGACTTGATAACGCCGGTTGGCTGGAAGACGCCTAAGTTCCCTTCTCGCTTTGTGTGTTACCTTGACTCGAAAACTCAACTCTTACCCTATAGCTCAGCCGCAGTTTCAGCTATCAGGTCGTCCAGATCAGACACACGTCCTGCAGCTACATCAGCACGAGCTTCTCCCAGGCCCTCGCGTAGCGTTGGATCGGTCAGCATGACGAGCCCCTCAAGATCCTCTTCGGCAAGATCCCGGATAACAGCGATTGGTTTCCCATAGCGGGTGACAAAGACCGGGTTTCCTTCCCCAACCTTTCGCAGAATCTCAGCTGTACGGTCATGGAGGTCTCTTACGTTTACAAACGGCATGATTCACCTCTGACAGTTGATATATGGCTACTATTGTAGCAACAAAACGGTCGATGTCAATAGAGGAACAATCGTTCCGAGTGAACCGGTAGGCCAAGCGTTGATCGCTATTCTAGCAGCTTCCCGAGGACGAAGTGTGCAAAGTCGAGGTAGAGGATCAACCGTAGGGCGTTCTGTTTCGTTCCAAAGGCGATCGAGGTTCCATGCTCCACGGCGTGGCGGTTCAGCGTCCCGTCATCTGCGAATTCGATGAACTTGACGAACCGGTAGAAGGGGAGATCTTCCTCCCCGATGAGTCGGGATAAGATCTCGCGGATCAACGCCTCCACCGTGACGAAGGTGCGGTTCTGGGCGCCGATCAATTCCTCAAGCTCTGCTTCAGCCGGATTGGCGAGAGAGAGGAAGTCCCACATCACCCCTTCTGGCTGGGGGAAGAGGCCGTAGATCGCGAGGGAGTACTCCCCACGACAGTAGGCGGAGAAGGCATCTCGGATAATCTTCTCCCGCCGGCGGAACGGTTCGAGATCGAACCAGTGATCGACGAGTTTTTCCAGATCTTCATCGGGCCAGAGCGCCTCAAGGTAGGATCCAAGCTCGTCTTCCTCCAGGCCCTCCACGTGACTGGTGCCCTTCGCCAGGGCAGCCGGCGAGAGGACGAATCCGGCCCGCGCCAGACATCCGATTGTCTTACTCTTGTTTCCTACTCCTTCTCTGTATGCAGCCGCAGCCGCGGAAAGCCCTCTTTCCAAATATGCCTTCCACGTCGCGATCGCCCGCTGAAAGACCGCCTCGTTGTGGCTCGCCCGCTTCATCCGCCACGCGTTGCGGAACGCGTTGTAGAACGCCTTCTCCCGCTTCGGGCGAAAGAAGGGGAGAAGGCCATTCGTCTCGGCGATCGTCAGTGCCAGCGGGCGCAGGTCTTCCTCAGGAAGGCGCACCCAATCCTCGTGCACGAACGACGGTTCGATCAACAGGAATTCGATGAGCGCCAGGAAGAACCCGCGCGCACGCTTTGCGCGCTCCGCCTGAACAAGTTCCTCCTCGGTCGGGATAAGACGTAGTCGTGCCCGTCCGATCCCCTCAATCGTTACCGTTCCTTCCTTCGGAGTCATCGTGCTCTTAGATTAACATCTTTTCCTCAACAGCAAAAACCACCCGTTCGCCGTGTGTCAGCTGGCTCCGGAGCTAAGAAGATAGGGTATGTGTCCCCGGAACTCAGTCCGGGGAGAACTCCGCACTGATCCTTCCATCTGCTTCGTCTTCGGCCAGCCATCGGTCGGCTGTAAAAACCCATTCTTCATATGTGTCCGTGTTCACTACACGAACTCGAACTCTGTAGAGATACCATCCCGCGAAGTCACCGGTGTTGTCATGGCGGATTCTTATGTGATCGATATCCCCAACGGTCTCTCTTCCGATCCGGAAGATGCTATGCTCCCCTGACTCAAAATCATTCAGGTCAGGGTTATCCAGAAGTATTTCACTACTGGTGCTTCCATCCGTGCCAAATAAGGTGATGAAGACGTTCGCATCCGTCCCTGCCAACCATTTATCACCCGTGGTTACGTCGATCAGATAAGTAACCAAATGGGGGGAACCGGAGAATGGCCCTTCCCAAATTGGCGGATCAGAGAAGAGCAAGTAGCCAGTATAGGGGCCATAACCCAATAACCAGCTGGCTGCATCTACGTCGTTATACTTAGCGACAATCACTGCGCTGCATGCATCGTGGCAGGGGCCCACAAGACTCTCTTCACCGTGTTCTGCGCAACGATCAAAGCAAGCATCGTGTTCGCGGCATCCAGCGTGGGTTCCACACCGGATGACTCCCGCATAGCTAATGCGGTAATAGGATTCATCGTTGTCTGGATCTGGCATGTATACAACCATATCAGACTGAGCTTCACAGGTGTCCGGGCAGCCAGAGCCACACGCACCACGGCAGCCCGACCCGCTGGCGAGATCCGGATTGCTCCTGGGTAACGGAATGACCAGGCCGTCGGGCTCAGGGAATTGTGGGCTCAGAGGATCGCCTTCATGGCCCTGGCCTCTGACTGTGAGTGTGTACTCCCCTTCACCATCGCGTCGCCCCACCGGGATGTACCAGGTCCTACCCTCCCCGACTACATGATGGATAGCCTTATCGTGCGTGCCGCCGCTGTACAAACCGCCCTTGCATGGTCCCCAGCCACCGGTTCTATAAAGCCAGAGGCTAAACGTTGCTGTCTCTGGTACTGTGAAATCGATGGAGAGAAGCTGCCCCTGCGCAAGGTCGATTTTGTACCAGTCAACATTATCACCAGGCATCAAAAAGCCAGCAAGGGTGCCAAGCGTTAAGGGGTAGGCTCCTTCTCTCCCATTGCTTACATCTTGACCACTGCCCGCATCGTTCTGATTTTGGACCTCGAGTGTGAGCTGGTACTCCCCTTCGCCAGAATCCCTAAATACGTGAATGTACCGGGGCCCACTTTGTTGGGGAACATACTGGATAGCCTCGTCTTGCCCCGTGCCATGGTCCTCTATATCATAGGGATAGCCGAAAATGCCAGGATGGAGGTCAAAGTCTGCCGTCTCTGGCACTGTAAGATTGATGGAGAGGATCTGCCCTTTCATAACGTCGATCTCGTACCAGTCGGCATCATCAGAATGCTTCAAGAAGCCACTGTAGGTGCCAGGCGTTAAGGGGTAGGCTCCTTCTTTCTCGTTGCTTGCATCCTGCCCACTACCGGCATCGTTCTGATTTTTCACCTCGAGTGTGAGCTGATACTCCCCTTCGCCATCGCGCAATACCACCCTGATGTAGCAGGTCCCAGCCTGCTCGACTGCATACTGGTGAATGGCCTCGTCTTGCCCCGCGCCGTAGGTGCTTCGAACGATGGTGTGTTGGCCGCTAGGGTCAAGGTAGAGGTCAAAGTTCGCCGTCTCTGGCACTGCAAGATTGACGGAGACGATCGCCCCACGCTCAAGGTCTATCTCGTACCAGTCCTCATCATCAGCGTCCTCCAAAAAGCCGGTGAAAGTGCCAGGCGTTAAGGGGTAGGCTCCTTCTCTCTCATTGCTTGCATCCTGCCCACTACCGGCATCATTTTGATTTTTGACGTTGATATTGAGTTCGTACTCACCTCCAGAGATCCTTGCCACCTCGATGTAGCAGGTCTCACCATATCCGGCTGCATACTGGATGGTGTTGGTTTGCCCCACGACACGCTGCAAAGAGGCGTGGTATGTAGAACTAGTGTCTCTGTAAAGATGGAGACTAAACATTGCTGTCTCTGGTACTGTGAAATCGATGGAGAGGATCTGCCCCTGCTCAAGGTATATCTTATACCAGTCATAACGATCAACACGATCCAAAAAGCCGGTGAAGGTGCCGGGCGTTAAAGGATAGGCTCCTTCTCTCTCGTTGCTTGCATCCTGACCACTACCGGCATCGTTTTGTTCGGAAGCGAACACAGATGTACCTAATAGCAACACCATGGCAAGACACAAGACGAGAAACCATGCGGTTTTTCTTCCCATTTTTTCCACCTCCTACGTTCTCTCCCGGAACGTCTCTCAAGCTCCCTCTACTCCCGAATGCTCTACCGGTAAAGTGCTACGGAACTCAACCGCCTTGCCTCACTAACCTTCTGCCTTGTGCTGAATACACTCCAGAAGCTCGAAGAGCGGTTCACCGCCGAAGAACACGATCCCGTTTATGTTCTCCCAGGGGATGGCTAAGTTCTCCGGGGTGCTCGCCCAGTTATCGTGCACGATCACCCAAAGTGTCTCCGGTAATGGACCGCGCCCATCCGGGTCTCCCTCAAGGAACCCCACGGCGGTGACGGCGTGCCCCACACTGCCCTTCCAATATTCGACCGGTACTTCCGACTTCTTCTCCTCCTCTGGCTTCTCCGGGCGAAGCTCTTGGGTGGAAGAGATGGGTTCTCCCCATTCGGCAAAGTAAGTAAGAATTTTCTCTCCCCCTATCTTTTCCTCCTTGACAATTATTGGGTTCCAGTAAGAGAAACTCAGGATCGGCGGGACGCCTGTTTGGGAAATGAACTTCCCCAGCAATGTAAAGAGGAGCTCGTCATCTACCTGTTGGTCGAGATGCACTGCTTGCCACTTGACCTGCTCCTTCTCTAAACGAGGCACATCAGGAGGCTCATGACCGTCCCATACTGCAAAGTCGAGGATTCCAGGTCCAATGTCCTCTGATAGGGTTCCTGGAACACGCTGTTGTGCGTTCTCCCTATTGGGACTCCCCTCGCCGTTGGTCGCCATGAAGTACCCCAGGTATTCACTGAGTTCCAACGGATCAAGACGTCCGGTAACTCCATGTGCCCAATCAAGGCCCACCACCAAATCCAGAAACACAATCGAATTGGCTGCCGCGAGCGGAGCACACCAGTTATCCACCGAGTGAAAGTGGAAGGTGTTGCTCGGGGGTTGACTCGCGTCGGGGACCTTATGGATGAAGAGTCCCGCTGCGTCTCCTACGCCAACCTCCTCGACGTATTCTTCCGGTACTGCTACACCCACAACGGTCATTGCGAAGGCTAGAATCACTACACCGATCAATAGTATGCGTTTCATTTGTGTACCTCCTTATCTTTGTAGCAAACGCCTTCTATCGATTCCCTTCGTCTCTCGGCGAAGGGGAGACTCCGGATACTCTCTCCCTTCTACTTCTCTTGATCCTCCATTACCTCGACGGACTGCAGTTCAATGTACGGACAGACGAGGTCGGGGGTGTCTCGCTTGATCCGGACTGTCCCGCTCAGTGAGACGCGCTCCCCGTAGTCCAGTGTCTCCCAAGGAGAGAGCCCCGGAGGGAAGGGGCCAGTTACGTAGAGGTAGCCCCCATCGCCCCCGATGAGCCAGTCGCTTCGAGTTAGGGGAGGAGGACACGCAGTGAGCCCTCCGGCCCACCCGTAGAACTCGGCCTCCAGGTTTATCGTCTTTCCCACGTAAAGCTCCGGGTCGTTGAGAAGATTGGAAAGACTGACTTGAAGGGGCGTTGGCGCATTTTGCGCTGATGAACCGACAATATAGGCCAAGAGAGCGCTCTCTCTGTTTCCTCCAAAGTGACGCGGGGTGCCAGCTGTTTCCTCTCCATCCAGTGGAGCGATTGCGGGCCAAGTCAGTCGTAACCTAAAGCCATTTAGGATGAGGTCTGAGTCCTTCAGCTCGTAGGTGCCGCTCGCCGCGTACCCGATTCCTCCAGTATCACCGCTGAATTTGGGGCGGAACGTGTTCGTAAGTTCCAGGATGCCGAGCTCGACTACCTCGCCGGTGAGGTCAAAGACGGTCACCGGGACAACAGCGCTGAATCCGCTCCCTCCGTCAAACGTGTTCGTTACCAACAGGCTGAAGTTCACCGCAGCCTCGACAATTGTGCCCCCTTCGTTGAGCGGTCCCCAGATCCATTCGAGGGCGTGACCAGCCTTTCTACACCAGACGGTCCCCAGGATCGAATCCCCGTTGGCCTCGAAGCCGTCCGCAGTTACAGTTCGCAGCTCTGCCTCCAGTGCTGTTTCTTCCTGCACGGTCTGAACGGTCACACTGTCTTCTCGGAACGCGATTCGAGGTGCATCGGGAGAGACCCGCTGCACCCGGAAGATGAGGTTGGATTGGTCAGTGCCGTACTGAAGCAACCGTGGAATTTGTACGATGCCTCGGCAGCGGAACTCGGCGGCTCCTGCAGCCGGACCCACCACGGGCAGACTCACTTCCTGGGACCAAGAGGTGGCTGCACCCGGAGGCCCGACGATGAGCAGGAAGTGGACCTCTGTCAGTCCTGTGACAATGCTGCTTGCGAGCAGGGTGATCTCCACCGTCAGGATCGGTGCTGTTGGGGCAATCCCCTCAAATGTCCATTCAGCAGACTGTTGTAACGCATTGTCCCGTAGCCAACTCCAGGTGTCGATCAGATCGCCGGTTGAATTAAACTCACTTGCTTGATAAGAAGGAGGAGCGACTGTGAGTGTGTACTCCCCTTCACCAGAGTTCCTCTTTACCCTGATGTACCAGGTTCCACTCTGCCCGGCTACATACTGGATAGCCTCGTCTTCTCCTGCGCCGTGGTTCGAATGGGCCACGGATGAGCTCCCGCTGCTGCTGTAGAGATAGAGGTCAAAATCTCCTGTCTGGGGTACGGTGAGATCGACGGAGAGGCTCTGTCCTTCCATAAGCTTGATCTCGTACCAGTCATAATCATCAGCGCGCTTCAAGAAGCCACTGTAGGTGCCAGGCTTCAAGGGCCAAGCCCCTTGCCTCTCATCGCTTGCATCTTGACCACTGCCGGCATCGTTCTGATTTTGGACCTCGATCGTGAGATCGTACTCCCCTTCTCCTGAGGACCTCTTGACCTTGATATACCAGGATCCACTCTGCCCGGCTACATACTGGATAGCCTCCTCTTGTCCCGTGCCGTGGTTCGAATGGGCCACGGATGAACCGCTATCACTCTTGTAGAGATAGAGGTCAAAGTCTCCTGTCTGCGGCACTAGCTTGAGGGAGATGATCTGGCCCTTATCGGCCTCAAAGCTGTACCAATCATAGTCGTCATTATCCTTCAGAAAACCATGGTAGGTGCCAGGCCCTAAGTGCCAAGCCCCTTGCCTCTCATCACTTGCGTCTTGACCACTGCCGGCATCGTTCTGATGTTCGCTCTCGTGTTCCGCGCCAGGAGCGAGAATCACGATGCTCTCCTTGTTGAACGCGACATGGTTGGCATCGGGCGAGGTTCGCTCTACCCTGAATACGAGGGCAGAAGCCGCTGGAAACGCGGAGCGGGAGATGGTCACCACACCCCGACACGTGTAGCCGAGTGGATCGTTGGGAGGCGACACGTTAGGGAGCGTGACCACCTTCGTATCGAAGACGCCTCCCATCTTTCCGCTCCCCGGGAATCCGTAGATCAGACGAAACTCTGCGGGGTACCCCCTCCCACCGCTTGCGCGGTTGGTCGCCAGGGCCGTGATCTCAAGGGTGAGATCCTCTGTTCCTGTGGGAATCCCTTCGAAAGTCCACTCTGCATACTGTTGAAGAACCTGATCCCGTAGCCAGTACCAGCCACTGTGCAGATCGCCGTTTGACCGAAACTCTGTCGCCGTAAGGTCCTGTGCCGAGCCAAACGCAGCTATTCCTAACACTACCGCCATAGCAACACACAAGACCCCAAACCAAGCGGTTTTCCTTGTCATGCTCCCCACCTCCTGGATAACCGCTTACATTATAGTCCTTTTGGGAAAGGTTGTGAAGAATGACTCTCTTCCCTCCATCGGTATCACATACGATCCCTTGCACCGATACCGCTCCCCATTTGTCGATTCTGATGAGGACGGTATAATCGGAGAACACGCTCGCGGCATATAAGGAGGAGTGGAATGCCCCAAGCTCGACAGATGGTCTGTTTCTTCGTTCTTTTTGTGCTCGTTCTCTCTCTTACTGGTGCGGCTGACGACCTTCCCCGGGTGAGCCTGAGCCTCCCTCCTGTGATGGGGTCCCTGCCGCTTGCTTTTGCGCAAGGGTGGAACCTGTTTGAGGAAGAAGGGCTCGATGTGGAGCTGATTGGGTTGAGCGACAATCAGGCGCGAATCCTTGCCCTCATGGCGGGGAATATCGATGGGATGATCTGCGATGTGACTACCGCGATCCTCCTCGTCACCAGTGGGACCGATATCGTCATCACAAGCACAGCTTACCAGCCCGAGCAGACAGGGAGTCTCACTCTCCTTTGCCCAAGCTACTTCAATATCGGCTCACTCGATGAGCTGCTCAGCCGAACGGAGAAGGGGAGTTCCCTTAAGGCGATCGCCATCACCGAGATGAGCGACATCGAGTACGCGATCGACACCCTCCTCAAGAGTCACGGTTACACAATCGATCCAGACAAGGACTACTCTTACTGGTACGACATGCTGCAGATAGCGACGTTCCTCGCTCTCGGCTCGGTATACGCAGCGGTCCTCCCCGAACCCTACACCACCTACATCAGCAACTACCCCCAGATCAATCCGAACAGCGCGTATCTCCATCTCTCGGACTTCGATGATATGGATATCCTGCCGAGCGTATTAGTCTTCCGCCGCGAGGTGATCGAGAGATCCCCTGAACTTATCGATCTCTTTTACGACATCTATCGCCAGGCTATCGACATGATCAACGACCTGAGTCGAGATGAACTAATCGAAATGGGAACCGATGAGGCCCTTTCCCTCTTCTTCCCCGGCCTTACCGATGAGAGCGTTCCCGAAGGGATCATGGATAGCTTCGTGATCCCTCACTTTCCGCAGCCTCAGATGCTCGCGCAAGAGCAGTTCGACGCAGTTGTCGCCTGGGTGAATGACAAGTGCTACACGTGGGAGCAGCCGTCTTACGAGGAGATGACAACCGACCGGTTCCTGAAATGATCGAGGTAAGTTCTCTTACGATAGACTACGGTCATGGCGACCGGGGTGTACGTGCGGTCGAGGAGATCGGCTTTCACCTCGAACCGGGAAGGAGCCTTGCCTTCATCGGCCCTTCCGGATGCGGAAAGACAACGATCCTCTTCGCCCTTGCTGGCCTACTACCTCCGAGCGATGGGTCGATCAAGATCGGTGAAAATCCGGTAACAGGTCCGCGGCGCGACGTCGCCCTGATCCTGCAGAACGCCGGCCTCCTCCCCTGGAAGACGGTCTGGAAAAACGCGAACCTCTCACTCCTCCTCGCCGGGGAGTACCCGGAGCAGAACGCCGGGGAGATCCTCGATAATTTGGGACTTTCAACCGTCAAGGCGCGTTTCCCCGCCGAGCTCTCGGAGGGGATGAAGCGCCGCGTGGGAATCGCACGCGCTCTCTCCACCTCTCCATCAGTCCTACTGATGGACGAGCCGCTCGCTTCGCTCGATACCCTTACCCGTGAGCGAATCCAGGACCTCTTCCTCACCCTGTGGCAAGAGCACCGGTTTTCCATGGTCCTGGTCACCCATGACATCGAGGAGGCCGCCTTCCTTGGGCAGGAGATCATCGTCCTAACCGAGCGGCCGGCGACGATCAAGCAGGTGGTAGAAAACCCAGAGGTGGGATCCCTCGACTACCGAGATGCCGAGGCGTTCCAAAGAACGGTGCACTCACTGCGGGAGGCACTCGAACGATGAAACGGGTAATGACATATGTCGCCAGCGTTGTGATTCTTCTGCTTGCCTGGGAGATAGCTAGTGTGGTGGTCAACGCGATCAATCAGGCCCCTCTCCTTCCCGGTCCGTTCGACGCGCTCTCCCAGGTAGTGAAGAACGCGGCCGAACTGCAGCGGCACTTCTTCGCGAGCGCCTGGCGATTGATCCTCGCCATGTTGATCGCCCTTGCCACGGCAGTCCCCATTGGCCTTCTCATCGGGCATGAGCGGATTCTCGACCGGCTCATCTCCCCGATGATTTACATCACCTACCCGATACCACAGGTGGCGCTGATCCTCTTCTTCTTCATCGTCTTCGGCACGGGGAGCCCGACAAAGGTTGCAATGGTTGCCCTTGCCCTCTTCTTTCAGATTCTCGTCTCCGCGCGGGGTGCCGCAAAGAACCTCGACGATGAGTACCTGACGAGCGTCCTCTCCGCTGGGGCGACCCACGCTCAGGTATACTGGCACGTCATCCTCCCTGCCACCCTCCCCGAGGTCCTGACGAGCGTGCGGGTGAGTATCGGGCTCGGGGTCGCCTTCCTATACATAGCCGAGACACACGCGGCTTTGGGAACCGGCTTGGGCGCGTTTATCAAGAAGTACATGCTCTTTCGCCGGGATCGCGCGTTCGCAGGAATCGTGGCGATGGCGATCCTCGGACTCGTGTTGTACGTCGTGCTCGACCTAGTGGAGCACCTCGTCTGCCGGTGGAAGTACGTCAAGCGGAATTCGCTGAAGATGAGTCAGCGTAAAGGTAAGGAACATGAAGCTTCGTAGGATCTACATCGTCGCTAACACGACCAAGGAAGGGTCTCTGCGAGCCCTGGCCGTCCTCAAGGCGTGGGCACAGTCAAAGGAGATCGAGACGGTCATCATCGACCGCGATAGACCCGTGTTCATAGAGACGGAAGGAGCGTTGGTCGTCGCGCTGGGCGGGGATGGGACGGTGCTGCGTGCCGCCTCGATCTTCGCCGATTCCACGATCCCCATCCTTGGGGCAAATCTGGGGAGTCTCGGCTTCCTCACCCAGGTGGGAGCACAGTCGTTGACCATCGCCCTGGAGGGAGTCCTACGCGATCGTTTCACACTCGAAGAGAGAATGCGGCTCTCCTTCTCCACTCACCGTGAGCAAGGGACTGTGCTGAACGACATCGTGATCACCGGAACCTTCAAGGTCCGCTTCTGCGAACTCGAGCTCTTCTGGAGTGACGGTGCTGTAGCGTCCTATCCCGGTGATGGTTTGATCCTTGCAACAGCAACCGGATCGACCGCCTACAACCTTTCGGCCGGAGGCCCCGTGATAGTCCCCCCAGCAGCGTGTATCCTGGCAAGCCCCCTTGCCGTGCATAAACTCGGAGTGCTTCCAGTCGTCTTCCCTGCCGATGAGGTGCTGCGCGTGCGCACGAACACCGAGGCGAGCCTCTTTGTAGACGGCGACTTCCTTACGGATCTCCCGGCAGGAGCCCAAATCACCGTGGAGAAGGCCACATTTCCCACCCGGCTTATCCGTATGACTGACGCTCCTTCGTTCTTCAAGGTCCTGGAGGAGAAGCTCAACTGGGGAGACGACTCGAAACGGGAAGGGAATGGTTTGAGATGACCAACCGCCTTTGCTGAACAGGGGCTCCTCCGCCTCAACCTCAGAACGGGCCCCTGTAAATCTGTTTTGGCTCCCTTGACAAGCACAGTGATGGACGCTATACTGGTAACGTTACCGGTAACGTTACCAGACCGAAGGATCAAGCGGTGGTGTTTACGTGAAGCGAGTCACGATCAAAGACATTGCGAATGTGACAGGTTTCTCCATCAACACTGTGTCACGAGCCTTAAACAGCAAGCCAGAGATTCGCACGGAGACCAAGGAAAAGATCTTGGAGACCGCGAAGAAGCTGGGTTACTACCCGAATAAGCTCGCGCGGGGACTACGCTCGAACAAGACTCAGACAATCGGGGTAATCGTTACAGATATTGCCAACCCGTTTTTCGGAAGCTTGGTCAAAGGGGTGGAGAGAACGGCGAGGAAGCATTCCTATAGCATCATTCTTCAGGACACGGATGAGGACTACGAACGTGAGAAGGAAGCAATTGAGGTGATGTTCTCCGAACGGGTAGACGGGCTTCTCATCACTCCCGTCCAGACCGGGACGGAGACGATCGAGAAACTAAAGGAGTCTGGACTTCCGTTCGTGCTCCTGGGGCGGCACTTCGACGACTTAGAGACTGACTACGTGGTCACTGACGACATCCAAGGAGGGTACCTGGCAACCGAATACCTGCTCAAGTGTAGGCACGAGAAAATCGCGATAATTAACGGACCTCTTCATATCTCAAGTGCCAAAGAGCGGTTTCAGGGTTACAAGAAGGCGCTCGCTCGCTACGAAATTCAGTTTGACAAGTCCCTGGTTAGCTTTGGAGCCATCACGATGGGGGACGGCTATACGGCTGTCCAAGCCCTTTTAGAACGGAGTCCACGGCCGACCGCGATCTTCTGTTACTCAGACTTCGTGGCGTTCGGGGTTATGAAAGCCATCCGCGAGAGCGAGCTCAGAATCCCTAAAGATATAGCAGTTGTGGGCTATGATGATATAGAGTTCTCCTCTTGCCTTGAGGTGCCATTAACGACAGTAAGAATTCCTAAAAAGGAATTGGGAAGAAGGGCTATGGAGGCACTCTATGGGAGGATAGGTGAGGCAGGGAAAGTTGAAGAATATCAAGAAGTGCAGTTGGATGTCGAGCTTTCAGTCAGGCAATCGACCTGTTTGGAAGAAGTGAACTTGGTCCGACCTTAAAGGGGGTGATAGATGAGAAATCTTTGGTACAGTAGCAGTGGCTGGGAAGGCCACAAGAGCCTTAAATCCAAAAGGAGGTAAAGCGGATGTTTAAGAAGTTAAGTATTGTGGGGTTGGTGGCAGTTCTGGCAGTGATGTTTTTCGTCCTGCCAGGGTTAGCACAAGAGAAGGAAGAAGCAGTCATAATCTATTTCTTCCCAGGAGGAAACCCTGGCGGAGTCTATGCCGCAAGGGTGTACAACGGCGCTGCGTTAGCAGCAGAGATCTTGGGTGACAGAGGTGGCGCTCCGTCCGCGTAAGGATCGAAGGATCCGTATCTTCGCGGAAGCGTTTCAAGAGACAGCTGAACTCCACTTACCGCTAGAAGATCCAACACCGACCGGAGAGTGGCAGGATTATCTTACGGGTATCCTGATCGGACTCTCCCACTGTGACGATCTCCCTTTCGGGTTTGATGGAGCGATCACGGGGAACATCCCGATCGGGGCCGGATTGAGCAGTTCTGCCTCACTGGAGGTCGCACTGGCTCTGGGGCTCTCCCGTCTCTATAAGATCGAGCTAGGGGATCTTGACCTTGTTACCCTCTGCCAAAGAGCCGAGAATGAATTTGTGGGCACCCACTGCGGGATCATGGATCAATACGCAAGCCTCCTTGCTAGAGAGAATTCCGCCCTCTTGCTTGACACCCGTTCCCTGAAGCATCGTTATGTCCCCCTTTCCTTGGATAATCTGACTCTCTTAATCGTCGATCCCAACGTTAGACGATCCCTTTCCAAAAGCGGATACAACGAACGCCGTCGGGAATGCCAGGAGGCCCTTCGCTTTCTACAAGAGGCGTTACCAAATCGCCGGATCAATTCCTTGAGCGATCTTGACTCGGAAGGGCTGAACAAAGTGAGACAGACCATGCCCCAAACGCTTTGGGAGCGCGCCCTGCACGTACAAGAAGAGAACAGTCGTGTTCTTAAGGTTGTCAAGGCCTTAGAAGAGGGTGATACCAAGACAGTGGGTAGACTCCTCTTCTCTTCCCATGCCTCGCTGCGGGATCTGTTTCAGGTGAGCATACCCGAACTCGACTTCCTGGTCGACTGGGCGAAGGCCCACGAAGCGCTCGGTGCAAGGCTGGTCGGCGGGGGATTCGGGGGGGTCACTCTCCACCTTATTGCAGAAGAGAACTCGGAAAACTATGCACAGAGCATCAGAGAAGCCTATCAGGAGGAGTTTAGTCGCAAGGCCTCCGTTCTCGAAGTACATCCCGGCCCCGGGGCAAGAGCATGCAATCCCTGATCCACTCCCCTCTGATCTCTTCGTCTTTCTCCACACCGGCAATTGCCTGAAAAGGGCCGCACACGCCGGATCGAGGCGGCGAGGAATGAGTTCAACCGGTACTCTTCCAAAGATTCGTCGGATAGACTCCCTCTTTGACTAACCGTTGGATCGCCTCTTTCACCTTGGGCTTGTCTTCCTGGTAGGTGACCCCGAACCACCTCTCATCCGTCGGCAGGACCTTGACTCTCGCCTTCTTCTCCTCGACCAACTCCCCGATGAGTTCGGGAAGGAGGAACTCGGCCTTGAGGTCCTTACCATAACCGGCAAGAAAGAGCGGAAACCGGGCCTCGATCTCGGAGAATAGGCTCGGTGTGAACCCCCACATGTTCATGGAGACGAGGCTTCCTTCTGGGATCTCAACCCGGTCTTCGCCGTCTTCGGTGTACCTTGTCCTCTTGCCGAACCGTTTGATCCGCGCTCGCTCGTGAATCTCCACGAGGTACCCCTCCTGGTCCACCGTGCAGCCCCCTCGTGTAACGTATCCGTGTTCGGAGAGCGTGTTTTCAAGGAGATAGCCGACCATGCTGTAATCATATACCTCACTCTGGTCTTGCGCCTTTTGCAAGTGATTGCAGAGCCTTTGATACGACGAGCGTCCGTAGAAATCATCGGCATTAATCACAGCAAAGGGAGAACCGACGGCACCCTTGCAACAAAAAATCGCGTGGGCGGTCCCCCAGGGTTTCTCCCGTCCCGGAGGGATCTTAAATCCTGTTGGAACGTCCTCGATCGTTTGCCTCACGTATGAAACCTCGCACCTTCCTTCGATACGGTGACCGACCCGTTTCTGAAAGGCCTCTTCGATCTCCTCCCGCACCACGAACACGACCTTCCCGAACCCGGCAGCGAGCGCATCGTAGAGGGAGTAATCGATGATGATCTCACCGTTCGGTCCAACGGGGTCGATCTGCTTAAGCCCGCCGTAGCGGCTTCCGATACCGGCAGCCATCACAACCAGCGTGGGATTTTGCATCTGCTCTCCTCAATCACGCTTCATATAGGTATCTTGATCTTACCCGCGCCGACCCCTCCATGCATCGCTTCTGTCGCGTGAACTACTTGGAGAAAGACCGCTCAATGGGGATATAATAATTAGAGCGGAAGATAGGGGTTAAAAGGAGGAGCGTTGATCCTAGTCACAGGTGGTGCTGGGTATGTAGGGAGCCACTGTACAAAGGAGCTTCTGCGGCGGGGTTGCGAAGTGGTTGTCCTCGATAATCTCTCCGAAGGCTACCGCGCGGCGGTCCAGAGCGAGCACTTCGTAAAGGCTGATCTGCTCGATCGAGAGGCAATCGACCGGGCTTTTGACGAACACTCGATCGATGCGGTGATGCACTTCGCAGGCCTCATCAGAGTCGGAGAGTCGGTCGACAATCCACAGATCTATTACCAGAACAACGTCCTCGGTACCATCAACCTCCTTCAGACGATGCGAGAGCATGGCGTAGATCGGATGATTTTCTCTTCCAGTGCGGCCGTCTACGGAGACCCCGAGACGATTCCCATCCCCGAGGATCACCCCAAGCGCCCCAAGAGTCCGTATGGGAAGACGAAGTGGATGGTCGAGCAGATCCTGGGGGACTACGCCCACGCGTACGGCTTGCGCTCCATCTC
>JAUWNS010000091.1 GCA_030612485.1 Candidatus Bipolaricaulota bacterium | reverse complement strand
CCGCGATCGATGAGTCCGAGATCGGTCACCGGTTGGAGGACGCTGCCCTGATCACCTTCCTATGGTTGATCTTCCTGAGCGCAGGCATAATCACTCTCCTGCACACCGTGCCGCCGCAGTTCACCCTCTCCGACGTCATATTCGAGGTGGCAAGCGCGCAGGGAAACGTCGGTCTGTCGGTCGGGATCACCGGTCCGACGATGTCGACCGTGAGCAAGCTCGCCCTCTGCTTCAACATGTGGATCGGCCGCCTCGAGATCATCCCCGTGATGATGCTCGTCCGCTTCTTCTTCCGCGGGATCCAGTAACCGACTGCTTTTTCGTGGCGAAGGCGTCTTTTTGCGATTCGTGCCCCTCTTCTTTATGCTTAAGAACCGTGAAGGACTCATTCTACACTGGAGAGAGCGTCTGACCTGCAAGGAGGAAGCATGAAACGAATAACAAGTGTGGTAGCTATTGCCCTGCTCATCGCTGGAACCGCCGTCACTGGGCTCGCTTACGATCGGGGGGACTTCCTCTTCCTCGATGAGATCGAACTCGGGATGCACGGCATCGGGAAGACAGTCGTCGCTGGTGACGTGATCAGCGAGTTCAACGTGGAGATCCTCGGTGTGATCGACGAACCTGGGGAACGCACGGATTTCATCGTCGTGCGCGTGAGTGGGGAGGCGATCGGCCGCTCCGGTGGAATCGCACAAGGGATGAGCGGAAGCCCGATCTACATCGACGGGAAGATGATCGGTGCCCTGAGTCGCGCCGCCTCCTGGTCAAAGGAGATCACCCCGATCGGCCTGGTTACCCCGATCGAGCAGATGCTCGGAATCATCGATGTAATAAACGGAACGTCGATCGCTTCCCGTCCGAGCCAGGAGACGCTCCTCACCGGTGTCAGCCTAGCTGAGGTTGATGCCCCTCCCGCGATCACCGCCCTTCAAGCAGCACCGGACACGATCTTTGCCTACCCGGTCTCCTCATCACTCCTTGTCACCGGTCTCTCCGGCCGGGCGCTCGAAACGCTGATGGATGGAATCACCACACCACCGGACGGCCTCCTTTCTGAGTTTCTACCCACTGGACTTCCCTCCACCGTGCCCGGACTCTCCTCCTTCGGCCTCCGTCTAAACCCCATCGCGGGTGGGGCGACCAGCAACACAGACGGAGGAGCCCCCCTCCAGCCGGGGAGCGCAATCGGGGTCGCATTAGCGAGCGGCGATGTCACGATCGGGGCACTCGGAACCCTCACCTACAAAGAAGGGAATACGATCGTGGGCTTCGGCCATCCATTCCTGTCAAACGGAGCGGCTGCCTTCCCTCTTACCACCGTCCATATCTACGACACGATGAAGGCTTACGACGCCTCGTTCAAGCTGGGGACGCTCGGAGAGTCGATTGGAACAATCCTCGAGGATCGCATGCCAGGGATTGGGGGGCGGATCGGGGAAGAGCCAGAGTTAATCAACCTCTCTCTAGGGGTTCTCGACCTCGACCGTAATCGCTCGCAGAACTTCCGGATAAATCTCGTGGACGAGCCGCGCATTATGCCAGATCTTCTTCTCGCGACCGGATTCGAAGCGATCGATGCCACCCTCGACCGGATCGGACAGGGTACAGTTGAGGTGAGCTATCAGATCCTGGGAGACGGGATGCCGTTTCCGCTCGAACGGCATGATATCTTCTTGAGTACGCAAGATATCGCGATCTATCCGCCATGGCAGTTGGCAGGGATCGTCAACTTCCTGCAGTACAACGACTTCCAGGACCCAGAGATCACGCGCATCGCCGCCTCGATGCAGATCACGCAGGAGATAAGAGCAATGCACATCAACCACCTCGAACTCGACCAGGACTTCTACTATCCCGGAGACACGATCTACTACACCGTTGAACTGCTGACCTACCACGGGGAGAAACAGACGCAAGAAGGAGAGATCACGATCCCTATCGGCCTTATGGCCGACGACATCACGGTGCGCGCCTACAGCGGACCGCGCCTCATCGAAGAGGGAGAGTCGCCGATCGAGTTCGAGTCGCTCGCGGACATCATCGAGAGGATCGAGGAGCTGCCGAGCTACGACACCCTCACCGTCGAACTCTTCGCCTGGGATTACATGTCTCCCAGCGGACTGCAGGGGATCGACAAGGTCAGAACGGAGATCACCGGTTACTTCCTTTATGACGAACGGGAAGTGAGCGTCCCGCTCTTCCTTCCGGAAGGGTAGGATGTTCCCCAGCAGTGATATCGCGCGGATCGTCGCTGGACGCCTGCTGCGGGAAAGCGATGAGGTCCCGCTCCGGGCGATCCACGACTCCCGCCTCGTCCGGGAGGGGGACCTGTTCGTCGCCCTCGTCGGGGAGCGCACCGACGGGCACGCCTTCCTCGCGGAGGCGTTCGCCCGCGGGGCGTGCGGCGCGCTCATCGCGGACGCCGGCGCGATCCCCCGATACGGGCGGAACCTGATCGTGGTCGAGGAGACTCGAGTCGCGCTCTCCTCCCTCGCCTTTGCCTGGCGCAGTGAGTTGCCCGCGACGTTCGTCGGGATCACCGGCACCTGTGGAAAGACGACGACCAAGGCCATCCTCGCCCATATATTGGAGAGAGGCCTTCGTGTCTTCTCCGCCCCGCACAACTACAATACAGAGCTTGGCCTTCCCCTCGCGTTACTAGCGATGCCGTCCGACGCACAGGTCGGGATCTTCGAGCTGGGGGCAAGCGCGCCAGGAGAGATCGCCCCCCTCGCAGCGCTCCTCTCTCCGAAGATCGCCATCCTTACGATGGTCGGACACGGCCACCTCTCCGGGTTTGGAAACGTAGAGGCGATCGCACAAGAGAAGTGGGAGCTCGTTCGTGCACTCCCGTCACAGGGGAGTTCGATCATCAACCTCGACTGCCCGGAGCTCTCCCGGCTCGCGGACGAATGGACGGGGGAGATCGTCTCAGTCGGTCTTCAAGGTGGAATGGTGCACGGGAAGATCGTTGGAGCGTGCCCCGGCCTCATTATCGAGGTGGAGGATCCACCCCTTCGGCTGGAAACGAACCTCCTCGGTCGGCACAACGCCACCAACATCTTATCTGCCGTCGCCTGCGCGCTCGAACTAGGCCTCGCGAAAGAGATGATCGAGAACCGAATGAGAACGTTCAAGCCGTTCCTCCACCGCTTGAACCTCCTTCCCGCCCCGTTTGGACACCTCCTCGACGACACTTACAACGCCAACCCCGATTCCACGCGGGCGGCCCTCTTCACCCTTGCCTCGCTCGATCTACCCATGGACCGGCGGGGATTCGTCTTTGGGAACATGCTCGACCTGGGTGACGATTCCCCGTGCTTCCATCATGAGATGATCGATCTTGCCCTCCATCTTGGAATCGGACCGATCTTCCCGGTAGGCGACCTCGCCACGGAGGCGGCTCGAGGAACCGTCAAGGATGCCCTCACTGGAACCTTCGTCTTCTCCAGCCGAAAAAACCTCGCCGATTCCATCCGCAAGACCTTAAAAGGGAAGAGCAACGTCCTCCTCGTCAAGGGATCGCGGGATATGAACCTCGATCGCCTTGTGACAGAGCTATCTGCTTAGCGATCTTTGCGGCTTGAGTGAGTGATACCGAACGGGCGAGAGAAAAGCTTGTGCCTCTCGCAAAGACGCCAAGAACGCAAAGGAAAGCGTAAATAGGCAAAGAGAAAAAGATGTTTGGAACTGAAGAATTAGGGCCTTTCTTAGCGACTTTTGCGCTCTCCATGGTAAAAGAGTTCATGAACCAACCCAAAGAGGCTGGAACAGATTTTTCCGCTACAGGAGGCAATGGTACGGGCTAACCGTCAATGGTGACTGAAGTCCACTCCCTCAAGGACAACGATGGTCGCGTGATAGGTAGGGATACGCTTATCGTTATATCCGCTATCGCGTAGACCGCCTTTCTACTACCGGTAGTAGCGAAAAGGGGGCTGATTGCTGGCCTCCTTTTCCGTTCGATGAATGAACCTATTCCACCGTTTCGGAGACCTCCGTTTCGGAGACTTCCGGCTCGGAAGCCTCAGGGGAGGAGAGCGGGCGGGGCTGACGGTTCACTGGCACTAGCTCGGGGAGATCCTTGGTCGATGCGTTCAGCTCTTTGAATCGCTTCGTTGAGGGAAGAAGTCTCCTTTCTAGTGATCCGATCGCGTTGTCGTACGCCTCGCCCGCCTGGCCTAAGCCTTTGCCCGTTCTCTGGAATAGTTCGAGAAATCGGATCACGCGATCGTATAAGTCCCTGCCCTGCACTGCGATCTCACGGGCGTTCTCCGCGATCTGCTGCTGCCAGCCGTAGGCCACAGCGCGCAGTAGGGCAAGCAGGGTGAGGGGTGTAGTGATCAGAACACGTTTACCCACGCCGAACTCCAATAGGTCTGGATCCTGCTCAAAGGCGGCGGAGAGGCTAGCCTCACTTGGAACGAACATGATGACCATCTCCGGGGTTCGTGGAAACTGATCCCAGTAAGCTTTGCGGGAAAGCTCCATGTAGGCGTGTGCAGTTTAAACATGCTTCTTGTCCTTCGCTTGGCTCCTCCATCTCTTTTGATTGGCTCCTACAACCTGTTTGTGTTAGCATTCCTGCGAAGGGAGAGGAAAAACATGGAAACCTTACGCCTTTTGCATGTTGCTGACGTTCATCTAGATACCCCTTTTTATGGCCGTGATAAATCATTACGCCGGAAATTGCGGAACGCTTGTCGAGAGGCGTTCAAAGGAGCGGTGGATGCAGCTATCGAACGAGACGTTCACGCGTTCCTTATAGCGGGCGATTTGTTTGACAATGAGCTGCTATCTATTACGACGGAGAAGTTTCTCTTAGCCGAAATGAGCAAACTGCAGAATGCGCAAATCCCGGTTTTCTACGCAACTGGGAACCATGATCCCGGCCGTGCGAATTACCGTGCACAGAAACTCGAATGGCCGAACAATGTGCATCTATTCACCAGTACTACTCCTGAAACCGTTCCAATCGTCGACCACAAGGGACAGCATGTAGGGTGGCTAACTGCTGCTGGACACAACTCAACGCGCGAAGGTAGCAATCTGGCTACTCAGTACAAAAAAGCCAAAGATGATTTACCACACGTGGCAATGCTCCACACACAAGTTGTCAATGCCAGGGGCGCAGATCGACATGAGCGCTATGCTCCGTGTACCGAAAAAGATCTTGAATTACCAGGCTATGACTACTGGGCGCTAGGGCATATTCACGTACGCCAACGGATATCTGATAGTCTACCGGCTTGGTACCCCGGCAATACACAGGGCCGAAACCCTAGAGAGACTGGTGTCAAAGGCGCGCTCTACGTGGAAGTATCGAAGGGGGATGTGATTGAGCCAGAGTTCATACCCCTTTCACCTCTCGTATGGGACCAAGTTGAACTGGCATGCCCTGAGAACACACATACGGCTGCAGAGTTAATATCGGAGTTGGCATCACATCTTCATCAGAAGATAGATCTAGACGATGGCCGAGAGCACCTGGTGCGTATCGTCCTGACGGGAGAGTCTCCCCTAGCCGATGAGCTAAACAGATCCGAAAGCCTGCGAGACTTAGAGGAGATTGTTCAGAGTGAAACAGATGCCACCTGGCTAGAGATACGACCTCGTTCACTTGTGCGCCCGGTGGATATGGAAAGTTATGTAGGTAGCCCTACGGTGTTAGGCGAAGCCCTGGAGTTGCTTGAGAGGTTGCCCGCGGACGACGAATTATTGGATCGCATCACCCCCAAGGACTTGGCACATTCGAGCACCGAAGACGTGCGGCACTACTTACGAAAGTTAGCAAATAATATGGATCGCGAGGCGGCTTCCTGGCTGGTGCCGGAGCAGAAGCGATGAGAATTGAGAAGCTAGAGATCAGCGCATATGGTTGCTTTGTCGACCGTAGCATTCCGAACCTATCCGAAAACTTGGTGATTGTCCACGGCCTGAATGAAGCCGGGAAGTCCACGCTATTCAACCTTCTGACCACCCTTTCGTACGGTTTTTATCCCGTGTCGGATTTTCCCTACCACCCATGGCATGTGGATAGATACCCCGAACTACGAGCAGTGCTAACTCTTCAGGATGGCACTCGCGCAGAGGTATGGAGGAAGTTGACAAGCACTCCCCAGGGGCGTCTCACCCGCGATGACCGCGCCCAGGAGCTAGGCAACCACGACCTCCCCTTCGTGCAGCATGTAAGTATGACCCTCTACAAAGCGCTATACGCGCTCACCCAGGTGAACATGCGCTCGCTTGAGAAAGCACAGAGAAAGGAGATCGACGACCGGCTGCTCAGTGGGCTTGGTGCCGAGCTACTCAACCCGACGCGGCAGGTCATCGCTGACCTTGAGAAGCAGGCCCAAAAGCTTTGGCGGAGCGATAAGAGGGGGAAGCCCCTGTACGTGGATCTTAGAAGCAAATTGAAGGACGCTAGGAAAGACCGTAAGCAAGCCGTCAAAAAGGACCTGGATTTACGCGAAAAAGCGGAAAGCCTTCATAAGGTCGAGAAACAAATAGGTATTCTTAAAGAAGAGTTAGCCAAACTGAGTGCGCAGGTACGCAAAACCGATCTGCTGTTCCCACTAAAAAAGAAGATGGATCAGATTGAAAAGTGGCGCCTTGATATCCCTGATATTGGGGCGGCACAGCGCCTGACAGATGGTTTGCAGACCGAATACAGGCGCTTGTGCGACCGTGTTGAGAACGCAGAGCAGGCTATCAAACGACTGAAAAAAGAAAGGAAGACGCAACTTGATGTTCAGGGACGATTCATCGAGGAAGATCGCTCTATTCTGGAACACGCAGAGAAGATTGATAGCTGGGCACGTCGTGTGACCGCTCATGAGCAGGAACAGCATAACAGGGAGAACCTGAAGCGTGAGGTGGATAAGCTCCAGCGATCTCTGGAATCGACTGCTGCGACTATCCTTGCCGAGCCCTGGCGTGATGATCTTTCTCCAACCGTTGAAGGGATAGTGCTCCCTAAGTTAAAGACAAGAATCGACAACTTCCAGGAGAAGGAGAAGGCAGTCGAACAACGGCAAACTGCAATCGAAAGTGTTGCTCCCATACGGATGATCGGCGAACTGCCCGGCTGGGCTGTGCTGGGAGTTATTGCAATAGCGGGGGGAGTAATTCTGACTGGGATCGCGGTTTCCCATATCGCTATCGCGGCCGCTATCGCGCTTGGCGCTCCCCTGGCGTTACTCGCTGCTGCCGGCTGGGTGTTTAACCTCATCATCCGACGGCAGAATAGACAGCAGGAGGCACAGCGCGAGGATGAGGTTGAACGACTGCAGAAACGGAGGCGGGAAACTTATCGTGACAGGGATAAAACGCGCGAGTTGATAAGAGAGATCCTGAAAGACTTGCCCATTCCTCCTGTTTTGCTTGAACATCCCGACCTTGAACTCTACCAAGCGGTGCATCTCCTGCGTGAGCTTGGCGGCACAAAGAGTCAAAAAGTAGTTGAACTCAGGAAACGAAGAGAAAAATGGGATACTGCGCAAGGAGAACTGCGAAATGTCATTGAAATATCGGGAGAACACATGGCCAGTCTGGAGGGGATAAATCGTTTAGAGGTCCGTCTTGAAGCTGCTAGAAACCGTCAGCGCGATTCCAATCAAGCCTCTACATGCATCGAAGAAATCACTGAAGAATTAGAAGGGGCAGAAAAGGCCCTGGATAATGCTATGGACGAACGGCAAGAATTTCTGCGGCGAGTTGTTGAAGCTACAGCAGAAGATTTGCCACCAGATGAGGCATTGAAAAGAGCCGTTGAACTGCAAAGAATCCTGAGAAAGATTCAGAACGCCGAAGAACAACTAGAGATGGATCACCCGGATCTTGCTGAACTACAAGAAGAGATTCATCATCTAGAAGAAGGAAACGTCGATACGTCAGTCTTAGATGAGGAGGAAGTGGAGAAGTCACGTATCAGGCGGGATGAACTCCAAGGTGAGGATGGAGAGCTGCAGCGTCTGCGAGAGGAAGGAATCGGGTTGCAAAACGAGATAGAGAATGCTCGTGGGGATGTTTCAGTGGGCGAGCTCGACGGCAAGATAGAAAGCATCGAGGAAGAGATAGAGGACGTGTGTACTCAGCATGACCACTTGGTGTTGCTTGGTTCCGTGCTACGAGAGGCCGATCGACGGTTTCGTGAAAAGCACCAACCTGACGTGCTGAAGCGGGCCAGTGAATACCTTAACACGATAACCAGTGGGCGCTACACTCGTATCATCACCCTGGAAGACGAAGATGAAGAAGAACGGTGGGCAGTGATCAACAAATCAGGAGAAGATCGGCCAATTGCTTTTCCGTTGAGTGGCGGGACACTCGATCAGATCTACCTTGCGTTTAGACTGGCTGTGATTGACCACCTAGACGAAGGCTATGAACATCTACCACTTGTACTAGACGAAGTGCTGATAAACTGGGATGATCAACGGTTCGAGACAGGGGTGCAAATTCTTTCCTCTATTGCGCAGAAGCGCCAAGTGTTTCTGTTTACATGTCATGACTGGATTGTCAAGCGCATCCAAGATTCGACGGGTGCCTCAGTGATAAATCTTGACTTGTCTTAAGAAAGATCCTTTACTAGATTGGATAACATACAACATCTTGAAATAATAAACAACACTATGCCTCCGGTCTAATCGCTGTCGCCATAGTAGTACGTGCCATGCTCCCTCTCTCCTTTGACGAGGACATAGTCCGGGTCGGACGGTCCATTTGGCCACTCTGCTGTCCAGTCCTCCTGCCGGAGCTTCCGCGTCTCCTCCGAATCTGTGCTGAGGGACGCGCGCCCGCGGAAACCCGTCCTTGCCGTTGGTCACAAAGATGGGGAACCCAACCCCCGCGACGACCTCCCAGAACCGATCGCTCATGGGTGCCCTTCTTCTGGAGAGCAGTCTGGGAGGCCTGATTCGACGGGAAGGAGCTCATAGCGCGCGATCCCGAAGGTCTCAACTACTCGTTCGACAAAAGAGGAGCGAACGAGGAGCACCGGAAGTGCTTGCGAGCGTAATAGCGTTCGCACAGCCGGGGCGTGTCCTTTACCATTGCACTCGAGACGACCGACCTCATCGACGAATACGACCTGCATGGCTCTTGTAGCGTGTTCGATCGC
>JAUWNS010000201.1 GCA_030612485.1 Candidatus Bipolaricaulota bacterium | reverse complement strand
ATCCCCTCCTTTGCCTCCAGGGCTTGGTGGAGGCCGTCGGAGTAGCGGCGGTCGGGCATCAACCGGCCGGTGAAGGTGTCAACGATCATCACCCGCCCGGCCTTGACAATGTAATCTTGCTCTTTCTTGAACAGGTGGAGTGCCCTTAAGGCGGGCTCTAAGTGGTGGAGCAGGTCGGTGCTCTCCGGGGCATACAGGTGCTCGATCGAGAGGGCCTGCTCCCCTTTCTTGATTCCACTGTCGGTGAGGGTGAGGCGTCGCGTTTCTTCATCTATCTCGAAGTCCGTATCCCTCTTGAACCGGCGCACGACCGCGGCGAACTTACGGTACTTATCGATCGACTCGGCGGTCGAACCGGAGATGATGAGAGGGGTCCTCGCCTCATCGACTAGGATGTTGTCAATCTCGTCGATGATCGCGTAGTCGAGCGGACCCTGTACCTTCTGCTCGACAGAGATGACCATGTTATCACGCAGGTAATCGAACCCGAACTGGTTGTTCGTCCCGTAGGTGATGTCGGTCCCATACGCGATCTTTCTCTCTTCCGGCTCCATCCCCTGTTGAAGGAGGCCAACGGAAAGGCCGAGGAACTCGTAGATTGGGCCCATCCATTCCCGGTCGCGGCGAGCAAGGTAGTCGTTCACTGTCACCACGTGCACCCTTCCTACGAGAGCATTCAAATACGCGGGGAGGGTGGCGACGAGTGTCTTCCCTTCGCCGGTCTGCATCTCCGCGATCTTTCGGTCATCGAGGGCTACTGCTCCCAGGATCTGTACGTCGAACGGGCGCATCCCGACCGTGCGGACGGCCGCCTCGCGGGCGACAGCGAAGGCCTCGTCGCGGAGCTGGGCCTTCGACTCCCCAGCCTCCAGGCGGGAGCGAAACTCCCCTGTCTTCTGTTGCAGTGCCTCGTCCGAGAGAGCCTTGACTCCATCTTCAAGGGCGTTGATCGCCTCGAGATGCTGCTGGTAGCGCTTCAGCTGCTGCGCGTTCGTCTGTCCGAGTAAGAAGTCTAAAGTCCGTTTGATACGATCGATTGCCATAGCGGAGTCAGTATAGGAAGGGGAAGGCTCCCGTTCAAGGGGATGTCGTCGTCGGGAGGCTGCGTAGAGCGGCCTCTACCGCCTCTTTCTCCTGCTCAAGGACCGCTATCTCTCCGCGCAGCTTGGCGTACTCATCGGCCTGCATCGTGGTCGCCGATGAGAGCTTCCTCTGGTTTTGGGTGAGGGCTTTCTCGATCAGGGTAAGGGCCTTCTCGTAGTTCTTGCGCGCGGTGACCGGCATCTTCAAGCCTCGGTAGAGATCTCCGAGGGCTATGTAGGCACGCTCGAAGTTGGGATGAACCTCGATGAGTGCCTCCAGAAGGTCGCCAGCTCGATCGTAGTCCCCTTCACGAAAGGCGATCATCCCGTTCAGGTACTTAGCCTGGAGTTCCATGCTCGGATTGGGGTGGGTGGAGAGGAGGAGGTCCACGTTCTCCTGCGCGATCTCTGTCTCTCCCAGGTTTATGGCAACGTTTGCCAGGGTGAGGTAGACCTCCTCAGAGATGAACCGCGTGCGGCAGAGCATCAGGTCGTTCAGCCCCTCCTCGTAACGCCCCTGCTGAATCTTCGCCATCGCGAGGTAGTAGTAGGTCTGCCGCGGGCAGAAGTCGAGTTTGACGCTTCGTTCGAGGGTTGCCTCCGCGATCCTTGTCTGCCCTATCTGCAGTTGCCGTGTTCCTTGCGCGAGGAGGAGGTTGGCGCGGTAGTCGCGGATTCCGATCACGGAGACGCCCAGGCAGACCACGAGGAGTCCTATTGCTGCCCCCTTGAGTGACCAACCCGTGAGGTGAACGGTCTTTGTCGCCCCTCTACCGTAGGCAGGAGAGGAGGCCAGTCCGAGGACGAGGACGAGGACGAGCGATGAGGCGGGAAGGTGGGCGGGAAAGCTCACCAGGGCGTGGACCAGGAAGACAACGATCCCCCCGGCTAAGAGGAGGAGGTCAAAACGATCGAATTCATCGGTATTCTTTCGGAGCCTGATCCAGAATGAGAAAGGGATAGCGAGGAGGAGGGCGAGGAGGGCGAGGGACCCGAGTGAGCCAAGCTCAGCCATAACTTGAACGTAGTCGTTGTGCGCCTGTGCCGCGCGGGGGATGTAGAAGTCGTAGTTCGCGCCTTGCGGACTGGCGAGGAATGCCGCCTTGTATGGGAGGAAGTTCAGCTTGTAGTTTCCCAGGCCTACGCCGACGATCGGATGCTCCTTGAACATCTCCCACCCGACCCACCAATCCCAGGAACGGGTCTTCCCCGAGCTCTGTGACCATATTCTCCCAATCCACGAGCTGCTATCCGCGGAGAGGCCGACGACCGAGTTGAGGGGGCCTGATGGGGCCTCGACGAGGAAGGTGAACGCAAGGGCAATCAGGAGAGCGATCAGCCAAACCCGGTTCTTTCGTAGCGGTGCGATCGGCCGGAAGATCGCCCACCCGATGAGGAGGGCGATGAAGGCAACGAGAAGAGCGATCCTCGTTCCTGCCTGGTTTACGAGCATCGCCATCCCAAAGTTGAACGATAGAAGGATGATCGTCACAGCACGCAGGATCCGCGAATGGAGGCGGACGATCAGGATCACCGACGGGATAAGGAGGTAGGCGAGGAACCCGCCCAGGTAGTTTCGGTTTCCCAGTGTCGAGATGATCTCGTTCAGGCCGGGTGTGCCGTGGGCCCCGCGCATCACCCCCAGGTACTGCAACAGACCGTAGAGCGAGGCGAAGAAACCGGAAATGAGGAGGGCGAAGAGGATCAGGGTGACATCACGCTTCTCCTTAACAGTGTTGGCAAGGAGAAGGTAGAAAAGGGAGAAAAAGACGACGAGGGCGAGACTCTGGATCACCACACGCCCGTTGACGGCGTGGATGAGTGAGAAGAATGAGATAACGATGAGTGCAAGAACCGGGAAAGTGAGCCAAGGGAGCCGGACCTTCCACTTTCCGCTTACCAGTGCAGAAACACCCCACCAGGCAAGGAGGATCGAGACCCCAACGAGGGAGAATATCGACTTAGCGTAACCGTACTCCGTGATCCCCGGCCAGATGAAGAGGGGCATGGAGAAGATGAAGAAGGCGATCAGGAAGAGAAGGACACGGTTGAGCGAGAGATCGAAACCTGCCTTGGGCGGACTCTTCTTCGGTATTTTTTTCTTTTTCTTCGTCATCTTCCTCCATCCATTATAGGGGAGAGTCCTCACCCGCGGCAAAGACGGCCTGCCTGATCTCCTCGACCCGCTTACGTCCTCCCAGAGATTGAAGGAGAACAAGGATGTTCGAGAGCAAGTCCTTCTGAGCGAGGAGATTTTGGAATAATCGGCTCGGGTAATCGATGTCCCCCTCGCAAGAGATTAAAGAGAGGATCTCGGGTACGTCGATCGCGGCGAAGGCAACATCGATCTCTTCATCGGTGAGGGCCGAGAGGAGACGACGGGCGGCGAGGCCGAACCGTAACTCTTTTCCCATCTTCTTTTGCCAGCGCTCTTCGTATACGCAGAGCGCCTCGCGGGTGACCTCCTTCGTTTGTGCAACATTCCCGGCGGTCTCCCCGGCGATCTTAGCGCATATCCCACCGGTGTATAGCCCGCCCCCTGATGTCGGTTTCACCTGCCCGGCCGCATCGCCGAGGATAAGGACCCCATCTGCGACCGTGCTCGGCGCCGGTTCGATCGGGATCACCCCCCCAATCCGCGCGAGCACCTTCCCCGGGAAGCGCTGCGTGAGGAGACGATCGAGGAGTGCGTTACTGTTCGTTCCTGGAGTGGCGACCTGCCTGTGCTGGAGAGACAGACAGGCGAGGCCGACCCGCAAGTGCCCTTCCTCTGCGGGGATAGCCCAGGCAAAGAAACCAGGAGCAATGTCTTGGCCGAAGAAGATCTCCACTCCGTCCTCAATGCGCGGCTTTGCGGCGATAACGGCCTGGCTTGCGACGAGGAAAGAGCTCGGGCCGGCAAGAGAGAACCAGGAGGCGATGGCGCTTCGCGGACCGTCGGCACCGATGATTACGCGGGCATCGATCTTCTCCTGCTTCTTCTTGTGTTCGATCGTGAGCCGGCCCTTGCGAGCGGCGATCGTTCGGGTCTCT
>JAUWNS010000199.1 GCA_030612485.1 Candidatus Bipolaricaulota bacterium | reverse complement strand
GCTCACTGTTCTAGAAGCGCGTCGATAACAGCGCGACTCAGCATCCCCCCCACCGGTCCTACGTCGGCTACCACATTGGACAGATCAAACAGCGAAACGGAGTGGAGGGGGTACTCGCCGATGTGGTGCGGGTGACCCACTGGGGGGAGGAGATCCGCGCGAAGACGGTCGGCCAGCACCGCTACATCGAGGAGATCCGCAAGAACGATATCGTCTTCTCCATCGGACCGGCTGGGACGGGGAAGACCTACCTTGCAGTGGCGATGGCGATCGATTACCTGAAACGCGCGAAGGTGAAACGTATCATCCTCACCCGCCCAGCAGTGGAAGCCGGGGAGGAGCTCGGTTTCCTTCCTGGGGACATTCAGGCGAAGGTGAGCCCGTACCTGCGCCCGTTGTACGATGCGATCTTCGATATGATCCCGGCGAGCGAGTTCGAGAAGCTAATAGAACACGGGCGGATCGAGATGGCTCCACTCGCCTTCATGCGCGGCCGTACCCTGAACAACAGTTTCGTTATCCTGGATGAGGCGCAGAACACGACCTCTATCCAGATGAAGATGTTCCTCACGCGCCTCGGATTTCACTCTAAGGCGGTGATCACCGGAGATATCACCCAGGTTGATCTAGCGGACGGCCTCTCAGGACTTGCGGCCGTCCGTTCGATCCTGGACGGGGTCGACGGGATCTCCTTCGTTCACCTTGACAAGTCCGATGTGGTTCGTCACCCCCTCGTAGCGCGGATCATCGAGGCCTACGAACGCAGCGAGCAACAAACAAGGCACACGAAGAGCAAGAAATAATCACTCCCTTGCGTGCGCTCTCCCCGGATCTTCCCTGATAGAATCACCTGTTCGGGTACTTGAGAACCTTCTGCATATGGATGTTCGTCGTGACGTACCCGGCCTTCTCATACAGCGCGCGAGCGGCGTGGTTGTGGCCAAAGACGTGCAAACGGATTGTGTTGGCCCCTAACTCCGCGACGGTCGGTTCTAAAGCGCGTAGCGCCTCCGTCCCGTATCCCCGACGGCGGAAGGAGCCATCGATCAGAAGATCGTAGATGAATGCCTGCCGGCCTTCACCATGGGCCTGTATCCCCACCCAGATCATTCCGATGGCCTCGCTGCGAGTCGTTTCTTCGATCGAATATAGGTACTGCCCTTCCGTAGCGAGGCCATTCGGTAAGATCTCCTCGAACTGCTTACGTGCTCGTTCGATCGACTCCTCCTCGCTCCAACGCCCTGTCTTGACGTGCTCGGCCGCGTAGTCGCGAATCGACGCCTCTTGCCAGCGTTGGAACTCCTGCTCCGTCATCGGGCACAATCTTACTACCACGCTTCCTCCTCTAACCTGGTCAGTACACTAGCTGGTTCTGCCAACTTCCAATCCGGCTTTCTTGAATTGAGTGATCCTCCCTTCATGCTTCAGTTGGGTGAAGAGCTCCCCTGGAAGGGAGGATCGTCCTTCGATGGAGAGTATACCAGCCGGTCTCAGGAGTCGATGAATCTCCCGCAGAATGCCTTTAAGATCGCCGATCGGACGAGTGAACCCGAAGAGGAAAACAAGATCAAAGCTCTGATTTGGTAGACCTGTTTGAGCGGCATCGGCGAGGAGGAACGCAACGTTTTTCATACCTTCCTTCTCGACCTTCCGCTCTACGATCCGCACAGCGTACGGATTGATATCCAACGTGGTAATACTCCCCTCCGTGCCTACGATCTTTGCTGCAGGAACGGTGAAAAAGCCGGGGCCACAACCGATTTCCAGTACCTGTTGACCCGGCTTGATCCCGGCAGCGTTTAGAGCCTTGTAGGGATCTCTGAAGATGCTGTAGAGGGTTCCATGGACGAAAGATATCATTCCAAAGTGGATTTTGTCTGTGATGCGTTTTTTCTTCTTCCCGTCATGTTTCACCTTCTTCTCCGGTCTCATCCGCTTTCGGTGTCCCATGGAACACCTCGAACATCCCTCCCAAGAGATCCGTGACCAGCGATCCCTTGACAAGAGCGATTCCCTTGTTTAGATCGCCGAGGACCAACATCTTGTCGCCCGCCTCGATTCCGAAGTCTCCCCTAGCCGCGGCCGGGATGACGATCTGTCCCCGCTCGCTGACGGTGACCGATCCGTAGAACTTCTTCCTTCTGTGGTGTCTCACTGCTCTCGCCTCCAATTGATCTTGTAAACACAATTTACAAAGCAGATCTTACTAATAGTGCAAGTGTTTGTCAAATGCACACCGATCTATAGGCTGGATCGCAGGATTGCGGATGATCGTACAGGGCCGATAAAGGTTTGTGCGATAGGGAGGATTTCCCTCTTCGAGAAGATTTCCCCTACACTCTTTCTATGCGCCGTTACACACCAGAAGATGATCCGTTTGTGGGGGAGCGGAAGGCGATGGTCGAGCACCAGGTTCGGTCTCGCGGGATCGTCGATCCGCGGGTGTTGGCGGCGATGGAGCAAGTTCCGCGCCATCGCTTCCTTCCTCCATCGCTTTGGGGGGAGGCCTATTGCGATTTTCCTCTCCCTACCGGTGAGGGGCAGACGATCTCTCAGCCGCTCATCGTTGCCCTGATGACGGAGGAGCTAGAACTTGTAGGGGAGGAGAAGGTCCTCGAGATCGGAACAGGAGTCGGCTATCAGACGGCGATCCTCGCCGAACTGGCAGAGAGCGTCTTCACCATCGAACGGATCGCCTCCCTGGCGCATGCGGCGCAGGAACACCTGTGGGCTCTTGGATACAAGAACGTCCATGGCACGGTGGGCGATGGGACCCTGGGCCTTCCTCGAGAAGCGCCGTTCGATCGTATCATCGCCACCGGTGGGCTTCCCTCCCTCCCCCAGGCTTTCCAGGACCAGATTGTGGATGGAGGAATCATCGTCCTCCCAGTTGGGGAAAGGTGGGACCAGTATCTTGTGAAGGTGAGGAGGAGCGGTTCCACGTTTACCCAGGAGAGACTCTGCGCGTGCCGGTTCGTCCCCCTACTCGGCGAGTTCGGCTGGGATAGAGGGACGTCCTTCGACTGCTAACGCAGGATGGTCTCACTTATGGACGTGCTTGAGGAACGCCTCGATCCCGGGGACGCCTCCTTGGAAGATTAGGTACCCGTCGTGCGGTTCGCGCTCGGTGATCTCACCGCTGATCGGGGTGAGCATGAGTTCCTTCACCTTCTTCAGATCGTCCGTCTGCCCCAGTGCCCACCCGAGCTTGATATAGGCGACCTCGGGGAGCATGTTCTCAGCGGGGATGATCCCTGCGGCCATCAGGTCGCGTCCGGTATCATAGACGAACATGTGCACGTATCCCCACAGGGTCTGTACCGTCATGTAGATCGCGACGCCGGCATTAATCGCACGTTTTATGGCGGGATAGAGCGGCTTGTTGACGTGCCCAAGCCCCGTGCCTGCGATGACGATTCCCTTGTATCCATTGGCGACCAGTGCATCGATGATGTCGGGATGCATGTTGGGGTAGTAGTAGAGCAAGGAGACCCGCTCCTCAAAGTAGGGGTAGATCTCCACGTGGCGGTCATCGCGCCGCCGGTTGTAATCGTCACGAAGCGGTCTGACGCCGTCGCGAGTCACCGTGGCGAGGGGGATATCGCCGATGGTTCGGAACGTTGAGCGGTACGAGGAGTGCATCTTGCGCACCCTGGTGCCCCGGTGCAGCAATCCGTATTCGTCGGATGTAGGCCCGAACATACAGACCATCACCTCAGCGATATCCCCTGTTGCCGCGGTCGTTGCAGCGTGGATCAGGTTGCGCGCAGCATCCGAGGAGGGGCGATCGGACGATCGCTGAGAACCGACCATCACGATTGGGATGGGGGGATTCTGCACCATAAATGCCAGCGCGCCCGCGGTATGGTGCATCGTATCGGTGCCATGGCCGATGACGATCCCATCAATCCCATTCTTGATCTCTCGTTCGATTGCCTTTGCCAACGCGATGTACTCCTGCGGGCCCATGTTCTCGCTGAAGACGGCGAACAGCTTCTCCGTCGTGAGGTTGCAGACATCAGCAAGTTCGGGGACCGCTCCGTACAATTCACCAGGGGAGAATGCAGGGATAACCGCGCCGGTACGGTAGTCGAGCCGCGAAGCGATGGTCCCGCCGGTGCCGAGTAGCACAACGTTTGGTTTTTCTGGAGAGGAAGGAAACTCCTTCTCAGGAATCTTGTAATGGGC
>JAUWNS010000026.1 GCA_030612485.1 Candidatus Bipolaricaulota bacterium | reverse complement strand
AATACGCAAAGACTCTTGTGGGCCATTAAGAATAGCTGGATCGAACTCCTTGAGGATGGCGTGACAACAATGAGGGCGGCAGGTTCAAAGGATTGTCTCAATATTGAATTGCGGGACGTGTTCGCAGAAGGAATGTTTAATGGGCCAAGAATTCTCGCTACTGGCGCAATACTTGCTATTACAGGTGGCCATGGGACCCGCGGACTAAACGGCGCTATGGAGGTAGATGGAGTAGATGAAATCCGAAAAGCGGTAAGAATGCTCCTAAAGGCGGGGGCTGATTGGATCAAGCTATGCGTAAGCGGGGGGCTAGCAGGAATACATAAAGGCGACCATCCCTCCATAGTGGAGTTCTCGTATGAAGAAATTCGTACAGCCGTCGAAGAAGCCCACAAGAGGAATCGCAAGGTAATGGTTCACGGTATGTCAGCAGAAAGTGTCAAGATCGCGGTCAAAGCAGGCGTTGATTGTATCGAGCACGGTAATCTGCTGGATGATGAGGCTATAAGCATGATGAAAGATAAGGGGACTTTCTTTGTCCCCACAATGTCAGGGATTCGTAGAGTTTATGAACGAGAAAGAGATGGAGGAAGCGCTGGCATAGCAGATATGTTATGGGAAGTTATCAGCCCTCACGGGTCGGCGGTCTCCAAATGCATTGATGCGGGAATCCTTATCGGAACAGGAACTGACACGTTGGGTTTCATTCATCAGGAAATACAAATGCTCGCTGATTGCGGAATGTCGCGATCTGAAGCTCTATCAGCGGCAACTATAAGCTCTGCTAAGATTCTCGGCCTAGATAAAGAGATTGGCAGCATTGAAGAAGGCAAGAAAGCGGATCTATTGGTACTCGAGGAAGATCCTGTACAGGATCTATCAGCTCTAGAAAAGATACGGGAGGTGATAATCGGAGGCAATATTGTCAATTATGGTTTTCTAGGCAGAGGCAAGTCCTGGAACAAATCCAAGGAGGGATAACCGTGTCAATGCAGAGAAGAAAATTTAGAATAGCAATACATGCCATGTGGTTGGCTGTACTAGGAATGGTGTTTTTCGGGATAATGGCGTGTGCCCAGGGCTCGGGCGTAACCATAACAATAGTGAGAGGAACCGATCTTTGGACAGCCGATCCTCTCAATGACACACAGGCCACTTCCACATCCGTTTTCCAGAACATCTTTGATCCTTTGGTAAGAGTCAACTGGGAAAATCCGGGCGATCCGCTTCCTGCCCTCGCGGTTTCCTGGCAATTCCTGTCTCCTACAACCATTCAGTTTAACCTAAGACAGGGTGTGAAGTGGCATGATGGTCGAGACTTTACAGCAGAGGATGTAAAATTTACCTTTGATCGAGTATTAGACAAAGACAATCCCACAAAAGTCTCGGCGTGGATTGCTGGTATCGTTAAGGACGTCACAATTAAGGATGACTATACTATCGTACTGGAAACGTATCGGCCTTATGCGCCTATCTTCGCAAGGCTGGACGTTGTCAAGATTGTTCCCAAGCGGACCTTTACCGAGATGGGCGGGGAAGCATTCGGCCAAGCTCCTGTTGGGACCGGTGCTTATGTGCTTGAAGAGTGGAAGAAAGGGCAGTACATAAAACTTGTAGCTAACGAGTCTTGGTGGGGTTGGGTGGACCGAGAGAAGAGACCAGATGTTGTGATTCGAAAGTCGATTCCTGAAGACTTCACCCGCTACGCGATGCTGAAAAGCGGGGAGGCGGACATCGTTGGCCAGATTGCGCCGGAAAGAATCCCGGAAATCGAAGCCAGCGAAGGGCTCAGAGTTCTGAAGGCCGCTGGCCTAAGAGGCTTCTTTGTAGGCATGAATACCTGGCGGGAACCTTTCTGTGATTGGAGGGTTCGACAAGCGATGAACTACGCGGTCGACCCCCAGTTGATTGTGGATACAATCCTTGGGGGACAAGCTATGGTTCACCCCGGTGTTTGCGCTGTCGGTGATTTCGGCTATTGCCCAGATTGTTACCCCTACGATTATGATCCAGCTCGGGCAAAGGAATTGCTAGAAGAAGCCGGATATCCCGATGGGTTCAAAGTAAGATTCTGGTCTCCTAGAGGCAAGTACATGAAGGATCTAGAGACGGTGGAAGCCATTGCTGGACAGCTAGAGGAGATAGGGATTGAGGTGGAAGTCTATGCGCCAGCTTGGCCTGAGTACTGGGATAACTTCCTAGCCGGCAACATGGATATGTTTTTTCTCAGTTACGGTGCAGCCTTCCCGGATTGTGACGACCGAATCGGTGGACAGCTTGACGGTGCACGTCGAGGGATCTACTACAATAATCCTTACTCGGATGCCTTGATCCGCCAGGAACAAGAAGCCCTCGATCCTGCAGAGCGTGCCGCGATTTTCCACGAACTCAGTCAGTATTTTGTAGAACAGGCTCCTTGGATATTCCTGTGGGATCAGAACCTGATCTATGGGGTGAGCTCGAAGATCGCGGAGTATACGCCCCTCCCAGTTGAGCACATCTTCTATTGGCAACTAGTGGTTAAGTAAAAATCTGATATGCCAAGCTCCTCGCTCTATAAACGAGAGGGGAGCTTGGCTTGACCTTCCCCATTTTAGGTACCACCATAGTGAGGGGGTACAATTCCTGGTCAGCTACGACAAGGGAGCGAAAAGATCAATGGCAGCGTGTCTGCAGGCACTGGTGGAGCCGAACTCCCACAAGGCTCCAGGAGCTTTCAAGATGACAGGGGTAGTGTGTGAGTGCAATCGTAACTGATGAGGAGAAGCATGATCTTTAGGCTGTTATACTCCGGCCATTCCTTTTCATGTTCCACGATTGACCTTTGCCCTATAGTGATTGCTCGTATCCGAAACTTGCAGCAGTCTCAATCTCTTCGGCGCCACTCAATAATAGCATCATGACTCAATATATTATCAAACGTTTCATACAGATGTTCGTCGTGTTGCTTGTCCTGACTGTCCTGGTTTTTACGCTTCTGCACCTGAGTGGCAACCCCGCTGCCCTGTTGTTACCGGCTGATGCAACCCCTCAGCAAATAGCGCAGATGAGCCGAGCTTTAGGGCTTGACAAACCCATACTTATCCAGTACATAAACTACCTTGGTAGGCTTAGTCGGGGCGACCTGGGAACGTCTTATCGCATGAATCTCCCAGTGACACGAGTTATTTGGTCATACCTTCCAAACACGTTGCTGCTTGGTGCACTATCCATTTGCTTCGCCACTATGATTTCCCTCGTCCTTGGCATTGCGGCGGCCATCAAACGGGACTCAGTTGTTGATTTCTTTGCTACCTTTGTTGCCACTCTGGGACAATCGATGCCCACGTTCTGGCTTGCGATACTGTTGCTCCTTATATTTGGGGTCAAGCTTAAGTGGCTACCGATCTCAGGGATTGGCAGTTGGGATCATTATGTATTGCCCGTCATTACCCTAGGATGGTACAGCACAGCCCTTCTCACCAGAGTGATTCGATCGAGCATGTTAGAGGTGCTAAACGCCGATTATGTGCAGGTTGCTCGGAGCAAGGGCCTAGGCGAGAGACGCGTTATCATCAAGCACGCATTGCGGAATGCATCTCTTCCGGTAATCACCATATGGGGATTGCAAGTAGGGACGGTACTTATGGGATCTATTGTGACGGAAACGGTTTTTGCGTGGCCCGGTGTGGGAAGGCTAAGCGTAGAGTCGATTCTAGGGCGCGACTACCCCGTTGTGTTGGGGGTAGTTTTAGTATATGGTATCACATTTGCCTTGTTGAACGTTGGTATTGATATTAGCTATGCGGTGCTGGACCCGCGAATCTCATATGACTGACCATTTGGGAGTAACACATGGCACGTAAAGGTAGGCGAAACGCGCTCATTAGAGTGCTCAGGAAGCCGAAGGGAGCAAGCGGAATCTTGCTCCTGATTACACTTATTCTCATGGCAATCCTCGCCCCCTACATTGCGCCACACAACCCACTCAAGCAGAACCTACGCATGCGTAACAGCCCACCTGGGAGTAGATCGGTCGCCGCCGAGGGCAAATTCTTCTTGCTAGGCACGGATCAACTTGGGAGAGACTTGTTTTCTAGGATTCTTCATGGAATGAGAGTTTCCCTATTGGTTGCTGCTGTAGCTGTTACCATCTCAGGTGTGATTGGTACATTCCTCGGGATTCTGAGCGGTTACGTTGGAGGAGTTCTGGATGTTCTCATCATGCGGCTTGTCGATATCCAGCTCAGTCTTCCTCTGATTCTTATCGCCATGATATGGATCGCGTTCACCAAGCCCTCACTGGTTAATATCATCGTAGTCATTGCGTTCTGGACATGGACGCAATACGCACGCGTAACAAGGGCGAGTACGCTATCCATAAGAGAGGCTGGATTCATCGAGGCTGCAAGAGCCATGGGGGCCCCAATGCCTTGGGTGCTGATCAAACACGTATTACCAAATATCTTTGCATCCGTGCTTGTCATCGCCTCACTACAGTTCGGCCGGGCAATCATCCTGGAAGCGACTCTCAGCTTCCTTGGGGTGGGGCTTCAACCACCAACTCCGGCTCTCGGTGTCATGATTGCAAGCGGCCGGCAGTACGTGGACACAGCATGGTGGCTGGCGACACTCCCGGGGATCGTGATCATGCTGCTGGTTCTTGGAGCCAATTTTGTTGGCGATGCACTACGAGATGTATGGGATCCGAAGCTGAGGTAGTCCAACGCAGAATGACGCGAGGTACGAAGGAATCGGGCACATGGAAAGGCATGCAATACAGGCGAGATCATAGAACCGCTAATGATCTCGCCCAAATAGGAGGAGTTATGTTCACCGAGGATACCGAAAAACGAATCGCCGAGCTTGGTCTACAACTGCCACCACCCGCGCCCCCTGGGGCGGAGTACGTATCAAGCAAGCGGATCGGCAATCTTTTGTTTCTGTCCGGGCAGGGCCCCATACAAAACGGTGTCCCAATTTTCGTCGGACAAGTTGGAGGGGATATTTCTCTGGAAGAGGGAATGGAGGCCGCAAGGCTGGCCACACTGAACGCGCTGGCCGCGATCAAGGCTGCCACCGGATCGCTCGACCAAGTCGAGGAGATCGTCCAGGTGCGTGGGTTCGTGAACTCGGCGCCCGGCTTCTTCCTTCAGCCGCAGGTGATGAATGGCGCCTCGGAGCTGCTGGTTGCCGTGTTCGGTGAGCGAGGCCGCCATGCCCGCTGCGCCCTGGGAACCTCGATCCTTCCGCACAACATCCCTGTGGAAATCGAGATGATCGTCGCACTCCGCCCGGACTAGGCGGTTCGGGTAGGGCAATCGGCCATTTGTCACCACGAGGCAGCCAACGAACGCGTTCTATAATCAGTTTCCCAGGCTCCAGAAACTTCCTATTCTTGGTGGATTAGGGTCAAGTCTCGCAATCCAGCGCTAGGAATTGGCAGATTCTGCTCGCTCGTGTTTCCTCAATCGGCGACTGCGTTGTGTAGGATACCGGCTAGGCTGGAACGACTCACGAGGCGTTGGCGTCGAGGTGCTTCCTTTAACTCCGATGGTTTGGGTAGGCCTTTCTACGAAGGCATCCGTTTCGAGGTATATCTGCCCCTGCAAGTCTTCCCACGGAGATGTCCTCTCCGTTTGCGTTTGCGAGAAGGGCGGGTAAACTGTCGTTTTTAATAACTAACGAGCATTGGTAGGTCACGCACGCACGTTTCCCTGACGAAGAGTGTATCGCGGTTGGATCGCGTTTCCTTTGCACTGGAGCAAGGGCAATTTTCTCTTGGCTCCTGGGACACATCCTTGTAGAGTGGTGCGTGACAATGCAAAGGAAAGGAAAACGGAGGGATGATGAGCAAGGCAACGGATATTGCTAAGATTCGCAACATAGGGGTAATGGCTCATATCGATGCGGGTAAGACTACGGTGACGGAGCGGATTCTCTTCTTCACCGGCAAAAGCCACAAGATTGGAGAGGTGCACGACGGCGAGGCGACTATGGACTGGATGGTCCAGGAGCAAGAGCGGGGGATCACAATCACCTCTGCGGCGACGACGACCTATTGGAAGGACCATCGCGTAAACATCATCGATACGCCAGGACACGTCGATTTCACGGCAGAGGTGGAGCGCTCCTTACGTGTGCTCGATGGAGGGGTGGTCCTCTTTTGTGCCGTGGGAGGGGTGCAGCCCCAGTCGGAGACTGTGTGGCGCCAGGCCGAGAAATATCGTGTTCCCCGCATCGCTTTTGTCAACAAGATGGACCGCTCTGGCGCTGATTTCGAGGGTGTGGTAGAGGAGATCAAGAAGGAACTTGGGGCTAACGCAGTCCCAGTCGTCATCCCAATCGGAGCAGAGGCCGATTTTCAGGGGTTGATCGACCTCGTGGACATGAAAGCAGTCTACTACGATGATACGCCGAAGGGGGCCGTCATCCGCGAGGAGGAGATCCCCGAGGAACTGCTATCGAAGGCTCGCCAAGCGAAAGAGGAGCTGATCGAGCGGATCAGCGAGCAGGACGATCACCTGATGGAACAGTTCCTTAATGGGGAGACGCCTGCGCGGGATGATGTCGTACGCGCTATTCGGATAGCGACGATCGAAGGCCGGTTCATCCCCGTTCTCTGCGGAGCAGCGTTCAAGAACAAGGGAGTGCGCCGTCTGCTCGACGCGATTGTCGATTACCTCCCCTCGCCGATTGATCTTCCTCCGGTGATCGGAGCGTGTCGGAAGGAGAACAAGGAAATCGTTAGGAATCCGAGCGGTGATGCACCGCTCGCTGCGCTCGCGTTCAAGGTTCAAACCGACAAACACATGGGAAAACTGACCTATGTTCGTGTCTACTCTGGGGTCTTGAAAGCAGGGGAGTTTGTGCTGAACTCCAGTCGGCAGAAGAAACAGCGTATTGGCCGGCTGTTCGAGATGCACGCCAACCACCGGGAGGCAGTCGAGGAGATGCACGCGGGTGAGGTTGGTGCGGTAGTAGGGCTTGCAGATACCCGCACCGGCAATACGATTTGCAGCCCAGATCACCCTATTGTGTTGGAGTCGATCGAGTTCCCGTCACCGGTGATCGGCGTGGCCGTGGCGCCGACGAGCCGGGAGGATCGAGACAAACTGGCTAAGGCTCTTCATCGTCTCGCCGAAGAGGACCCAACATTTGTGGTACGTTCGAACATGGAAACCCATGAAGTCATCATCTCGGGGATGGGAGAGCTGCACTTGGAGATCATCGTCGATCGTCTGCGCCGCGAGTTTAACGTGGAAGCAGCGGTCGGCACGCCTCAGGTAGCGTATCGGGAGACGATCATCAGCTCGATTGACCACGAGTATCGCCACGTCAAGCAGACCGGAGGGCGTGGTCAGTACGCACATATGAAGTTCCGTATCGAGCCGAGCAAGCCGGGCGCTGGCTTGCAGTTTGAAGATGAGATTAAGGGGGGGAAGATCACTCGTGAGTACCTGCGTGCGATCGAGCGAGGGATAATAAACGCGATGACCAAGGGGCCATACGCGGGGTTCCCAATGGTCGACATTAAGGCCGTAGTGTACGATGGGTCGATGCACGAAGTGGATTCTTCAGAGCAGGCGTTTCACACCTGTGGAGCGAATGGATTCCGCGAGGCGTGCAAGAAGGCCGGTCTTCAGCTTCTCGAACCGACAATGAGCGTCGAGGTGATCGCGCCTGAGGATTACACCGGAGCGGTTACTGGAAGCCTAGCTGGGAAACGCGGGAAGATCATCGCAATGGATACAAAGGGGAACGCAACGGTCCTGCGCGCGCGGGTCCCACTAGCGGAGATGTTCGGCTACGCCTCAGAGCTGCGAAACATCACGAGCGGCCGCGGAAACTTCACCATGCACTTTGAGCACTACGAAGCCGTCCCGTACGCTCTTTCCGAGGAGATCGTCGCCGCACGGCGGGAGGCGAAAGCCAGGTAGACGGAGACGCGGAGAAGAGCGGAAAACAGGAACAATTGTTGTTGACACTGAGGCTCGTCCCGCCAAGATAGATCTCGGGTCTGGAGAGGGAAGAGCCATCGTTTCGTAGCGGCGTAGCTTGTCTGCGCCGGTGGTGCGAGTGCGGATCACGACGACGGGGATAAACCCCGCCGCTACAGAGGACGCTGAGATGCGAGATTCTCACTCCCTTTGCTCTGTGCTCGGCGGTGAAGGCTTCTGTTTCGCACGGGATAGGTGCAGGTTGCGAAGCAAGACCGGAGGTCGAAGAGAACTCACCACGAAGAGCACGAAGAATGAAATTCGATGAGCTATCGAATCGGACAATCGGATGTACGATTAAAGTGCACCGGGAACTGGGCCCAAGATTGTTGGAGTCGACCTATGAGCAGTGCCTTTGACCTCTTCGTGTCCTTCGTGGTGAAACAATCCTGTACCTCTGCGAGGGTCTTGGCGCTTCACCCTTTCCCTTTAAGTTGCCCGCTTGAAACAAAGAGCCTATTTTTTGAGAAAGGCAGTCATTTTGCCGGACTGAACCGTATGAACACGATGTCTCCGTCTTGCACTTCGTAGGTCTTCCCCTCGATGTGCTGTTTACCGGCCTTTGCCACCGCGGATTCGCTCCCTAGCTCGATCAGGTCCTCGTAGCGGATCACTTCCATGCGGATGAATCCCTTCTCCATATCGGTGTGGATCTTCCCCGCAGCTATGGGGGCCGTGTCTCCTTTCCGGCAGGTCCAAACGTGGACTTCCTTCTCTCCAGCGGTGAAGAAACTGACTAGGCCGAGCATCCGATAGGCAGCATGGATCAGCCGCTCCATGGACGACTCTTCGAGGCCGAGTTCGGTAAGGAACTCCAGTTGATCCTCAGAATCGAGCTGGCTGATATCGGCCTCGTCTTGGCCGCAGACGGTGAGCATCTCGGCTCCTTCAGCATCAGCGATCGTTTGCAGCGACTTTACGTGCTCGTTCCCCATCTCGGAGATGGATTTTATGTTAGCTATATATAGGGCTGGCTTTAGGGAGACGAGGTTGCAATCGTAGACGCTTTGAACCTCGTGACTGCTCAGACCCTGACGGCGAGCGGGAACGCCTTCATTCAGCGCAAAGAGGACCTTCTCGCAATCGGCAACCTCACGGACCGCATCCTTATCCCCCGCACGAACCCTCTTTGCGAGCCGGTTGATCTTGTTCTCCAAGGTCTGGCTATCGGCGACCATCAGTTCAAGGTCCACGGTCTCCACATCGCGCGATGGATCGATCGTTTCATACTCGAACGGGATGTTCTCATCCACGAAGCAGCGTACCACATGCAATACCGCATCGACCTCTTTTATGTGGGAGAGTAGTTTCATCCCGCGACCCTCGCCAGCGGTGGAACCCTCTTTCAGGCCAGGGATATCAACTACTTCCAGTGTTGTGGGGACGATCTTGGGGGCGTTGTACATGTCAACGAGTGGCTGAATGCGCGAATCCGGAACGTTTATTACGGAGCGGTTCATCTCCGCACCGTCGTAACTCCCTGCTCCGGCAGCGGTGATTGCGTTATAGATCGTGGTCTTTCCACAACTAGGAAGGCCAACAAGCCCACAGTTTAGCGCCATACTGTCTTCTCCTTACGGTCTCCTTCGATAGCATTCTAGACCCACCGGGCCCGTTTCTTCAACCCGATTCTATATTGCCGTTGGTCGAGAGATGCGGGGAGAGAGATCGGGAGATTGGCGTTTTAATCACTCAATCCTCTCACCCGCTTCGCTTCAGGCGACCGGTGCGTTTAGCGTACCGCTCCACTCGGCCGAAGATGAAGAGACCCACCACGATCACTGCTGTGCCTGCCCCGATCAAGATGAAAACGATCGGGAGGAGAGAGCGGGTCGATTGGCCGCGCAAGAGGCAACCACGCATCCCCTCAATAACGTAGGTCGCTGGTGAGGCAGAGGCGACCACCTGTAGCCATCCGGGTAGTGTCTCCACCGGGTAGTAGACCCCAGAGATCAAGAGCAGGATCGCGGCGGCCGCGTTCGTCATCTGCGCCCCTCTCTCCGGATAGAGAAGAGGGAGTACCGCGGCGACGATCCCCAGTCCGACGAATGACACGCTCCCTGCCAACAGAAGGAGGACCGCTCCGAGGATGTTCGCGCCCGCAAGGTCAAGGTGAAAGAACGAGGCAACGATGACCAGGATCACGAGCGTGCGCAAGATCCCGTAGATGATGGCAAACAAGGTCGTCCCTACGAGGTGGGTCGCCCGCGAGACCGGGGCCATGAACGTATACTCGATCGTCCCCTCCCATCGCTCCCAGGCGATCATCTCGGAGATCGAGTAGAAAATCACCGAGAGGTACGACCAGATCAGCGTCCCTACCAACAGGTAGGTGATAAGGTACTGCGTGTCGAGGGCTTGCCCGCTGATCCGTTCCATCCCCGCTCCAATGTAGGTGACGGCAAGCGAATTGACGAGTGAGTAGATCAGCCACACAATTTCCCAACCCCAGTAGCGTTTGATCAGGTTAATATTCCGCTCGACAAAGGCGTAGGCAACGCGCATCTCCTTCACAAATGGGTTCACTTGCCTTCCTCCTTCTCCTCCATCTTCTTGCCGGTCAGCTCGATGAATACGTCCTCCAGCGTCGGTTCATGCCCATTGCGTCGGCTGACCGATCCCTTCAACCCTTCGGGGGTGTCGAGGGCGATGATTTTCCCCTCGTCGATGATCGCGATTCGGTCGCACAGCCGATCAGCCTCCTCCATATCGTGCGTAGTGAGGAGGATCGTCGCATCGTGTGTCTCGCGGATCTCACGTACGAACGCCTGCACGTCACGCTTTGAATAGGGATCGAGTCCGGTCGTCGGCTCGTCCAGAAGGAGGAGGGTAGGCGAGGTAAGAAAACCGCGTGCTACTGCGACCTTCTGCTGCATCCCCCGCGACATGTTCTCCATCGGGGAGGTGAACGTCTCCTCCTTCAATCCCAGGCGGAGCATGATCTCTCGCATCTTCTCCCTGGCCTCACGTATCGGCATCCCGTAGAGGCGAGCAGCGTAAGACAGGTTCTCCAACGGAGAGAACTTCTTGAAGAAGGCGGCGTCGACCGAGACGCGGTTAATCAACCGCTTGACCACGAATTCTTCCTTCTCGACATCGTGACCGAAGATGTGGATCGTCCCGGAATCGGGAAGGAGGAGTGTGGAGAGAAGCCGGATCAGGGTTGATTTTCCCGATCCATTCGGGCCAAGAACACCAAAAATCTCTTGGCGAGAGACCGACATGTTTACCCCGGAGAGCGCGACCACTTTCTCTTTTTTCGTATGAAGGAAACGTTTACTACGTTCCTTCTTGATAAAAACCTTAGAAACCTGTTTGATTTCGAGTGCGGGGGTACTCATAGTAACTCCTTGGAAAATTGAGAGCAGGGAAGACCAACCGGCAAAAGGCAAATAAGCCGACCACGAACGACGGGCAGCCCTATGCTAAAGCGTTTTATTCCTCAAGATAATCGTACCCCCAAGTAGGTCTTGTGGGACCGGTTGTTTTGAAAAAGCTGAAGGCAGTATACAAATAGGGAAAGGCGATGTCAAGCGTTATTTCGAGAGCATTCTCTCGCCAAGCCGCAGAGAACGCGAAGAAGAGCAAAGAGTGTTGATTGTATGTAGCGTCGGAGCTTGCCTCCGACGTTGGCTTACGCCTTGGCGATCTTGGTGTCGCGACACCCTGGTATCGCAATATCTTGGCGGCTTGAGTGAGTACAACGAACGGGCGAGAGGAAAACTTGTGCCTCTCGCAAAGGCTCAAAGACGCAGAGAACAGCGGAAGACAGGAAGAATTACAGAAAACGGGACCTCTCTGTAACAGGGTGCCCCTCTCAAACGGAGGGGCGCCTGATCAATAACAACTTGTTGTTCTACAGTTCGTTCAGCAAGCCGACCTTGTCGTTGAACGCTTCGATCAGCTCATCTATTGGCTCGACCAACTTGTGGATACGATCCCAGTAGTCGGGGTAATCGTACCACTGCGCGTCCAGCTCGTCGACCGACTTACCCATCTGCTCGATCCACGTGTATTACTTGAGGTTGTGAATCCGCTTACGATCCTGATACCGAAGTTCGAGAGTATGATCGGTCTTGATCCCCATGAGATACCGGTTGTAGTCTATCGCTGCCTGCATCTCATTGTACGCGCCCCTCTCCTCTTCCAGCTCTACAAGGCGGGTCTGGTAGAGCTCCATCGAATCGGTGAATACGGTGAGAACAACGTCTTTTTCGGTGAGCTCGTAGTACTTGGCGAACTTCATCGCCGAGAGGAGGTTGGCCACACTGGAAATGCCAAGAAGCGGGAGCTGTTCGATGAGCGCGTCGCTAACCCCTTGGCTCCGCAGGAACGCTTGTCCTGCCGGATCGTTGAACAGACGGATGAGGCTCATGCAGTCCTCATCGTCGATCCCTGTCACCATGTCCGTGTTGCGCGCGTTGTGGATCCACGGGACGTGCTTATCGCCGATCCCCTCGATCCGGTGGCCACCGAACCCGTTCTCCAGGAGGGTGGGGCACTGCAGTGCTTCGGAGACGACGAGCTTGCTCGCCGGGTAGAGCTCCTTCAGATAGTCGCCGGATCCCATCGTCCCTGACGAGCCGGAAGTAAGAACGACACCGGCGTAGCGACCGTTCTCTCCCAATTCCTGCTGCAGGACCTCTTCCATGGCGTGACCGGTCACCTCGTAGTGCCACAGGTGGTTCCCAAACTCGTCAAACTGATTAAAAATCATGATGTTGTCGCGTGTAGCCTGAAGCTCGATGCACTTCTGGAAGATCTCCCACACGTTCGACTCGCACCCCGGCGTGGCGATCACTTCGCCGGCGACCCTGGATAGCCACTGGAAGCGTTCCTGTGACATCTCCTCGGGGAGGATGGCTATTGAGTCGCAAGCGAGAAGGTTGGAATTGTAGGCACCGCCGCGGCAGTAATTTCCAGTAGACGGCCAGACCGCCTTGTGAAAGGTAGGGTCGAACTGGCCGGTGACAAGGCGTGGGGCGAGGCATCCGTACGTTGCTCCCACCTTGTGTGTCCCGGTGGGGAACCACTTGCCGACGAGGGCGATGATCCGCGCTTTCACCCCGGTGATCTCCGAGGGGATCTCCACGTAGTTCACCCCGTCGAACCCACCGCCTTGCTTAACCGGCTCGTTCTTCCAGGTGATGCGTAGCAGGTTCAGCGGATGCAGATCCCACAGGCCGACGCCCTTCATTTGTTCCTTAATCTTCTCAGGGATCTTATTCGGGTCCTTCATCTGCGCGAATGTCGGGGCGATGATCCCCCGTTCGCGTGCCCGTGTTACTGTTCGTTCGAGTTGTTCCTTGTTGACAGTTAGATCGATCATCCTTATCCTCCCTGAGCTTAATTCTTCCCGGTCTGGAAACGTCGGCCGCTTTAACCATTTTTTTAGCGACCGATACCTGTAATGCTATCATACAACTTGGCCGAAAAGCAAGGAGCAGGGACGCTCGCAAGGGCATATCCGAGAATGGGCATGCAATCCCCGCTTATCGTGTATATGATAACTCTATCACTTGCCCGCAAGATGCGATTGAGCTAACGTGATCTAGCTCGAGTCGCGTGCGGCTGTAGAGGATGAATTGCTGGCGTCACTTGTCCAGCGCGCCTTCCAAGGAGAGCTCTAGAGAGTCCGGTTTGGTGGAAAGGAGAGGATTGCCGTATGCCAGCAAACATAGGTTCGTACGTGGAGCTCGGAGACCTCTTTCCCGGGGAGGAGTGCTCCGTGGAAAACCTGCGGGATTGCCTAGCTCCGTTGCCCCTCAATCTCGTACTCGTCATGTGCACTCGTGCGAATCAAGTACTGTCTGGCCCTCGAAGACTGACCAGGCTCGATCGCCAACGGAGTCTGGCCAACACTCTTCTCACAGCAGAGACCGGTGCCCGACTCAACGAAGTTGCGCGAACCCGCGATGAGAACGATCCTGAGAAGACAGCATTCCTCACTCGAAAAGGGTTGCTCGAACTTGTCCGTTGGGCGCTACTTCTGTGCGATCCCAACACCCCTCCACTCGAAGGAAAGTGGACGCAGACTGAAAAGGACCTTTTCACCAAGGCAGCACTGATCTGCTCCTGGGCCTCTGAGACAAGGATTCGCGCGGTTCTTGAAGAGAATGCAGACTTCGAGGCTTTGAAAGACATCGCGCTTGTATTCTTCCGCACAGCGCTCGATGCGGGAATGTCTGGAGTCGATCCGTGGAGAGTCGTCGGCCGAGGCAAGAAGCTCTTCCTTGAGTACCTGCCCAAGCACTATCCCGATCTCGATAGCGACTTCAGAGAAGCTACCGGAGTGTCCCCTCTTGAGTACATGACAGCAGCAGGCGCTCTGATCAGTATGCATCTCCAACTTGAGAACACGATGGTACTAAGTGACGCAATTACGCTTGGGCATGACACGGAATACGCGGCGGTATTCAAGGCATACCAGGCACACCAGATCTGGAAACTTGACGACCTCCGTGAGAGGTTGTGGCCTGGCAATCGGCCTCCGAATTTCTTCGATGCGGCATCCGGCTTCAGCCTAAGGCCATTACGCGAGAGGCCGATCATTGCGTTGGACGACGGCAGAGGCGTCATTCCCGATCCACTGCTGCTTGCAGATAGTTACATGGTAGGCCCGCTCTTCCAACTTCTCGGTGTGAGAGATGCAAACGAGGTATTCGGGCATTTCGGCGATGCATTCGAGGAGTACGCAGGCGACATTCTGGATGAGGTGTTCCCCGCAGGTGTTGGTCTACATAGGATTCTCTATCGTGACGTTGCCTTGCCTGATGCGGACGGCCGAAAATTCCAGATCGATGCCTGCCTTGACTATGTGGACCAACTCGTCCTGCTTGAAGCCAAGGCGGTGTTCATCCCAGATGCCATAGTTGTCGAATGCGATGAAACTGCCTTCCAAGCAGAGCTCAGGAAGAAGTATCTCTACTGGGAGAGGCCAGTAGGGGTAGGTCAATTGGCGCGCGCCATTCGATCACTCGCAGCCGGAAGATGGAAGGGGCTAGATCCGAGTTCATGCCTGAGACTCGTCTACCCGGTTCTCGTAGTCCATGACCGACTTCTCCAAGAGCCGCTAGTGACATCGTTCCTTGCAGATCTCTTGGTCGGGAAGTTGGATGCATCCCAAGCTCCCGGTTCCTGGCAATGGGAGACAAATGGACTCCGCTTTGCACCTCTCACAATCCTGACAATCGACGACCTTGAGAATCTCGAAAGCTCGCCCGGGATAGATTTCCTCGATCTTCTGCAGTCGTACTCATCGGACGTCCCCAAACGAAACGAAAGCCTACACGACTACATTGCCTCTACGGAGAGGTTCCGGGATGAGCTTCGGATCAATCAGATACTTGCCAATGCCGCGAAGGACTTCCTCGCGGACTGTGTCCGCCGAGTATTCGGCCGCGAACCGAGGAAGAGATAACCGCAGACTAAGTGCTTTGTGCAAGCATGCAGGAGCAAGAATCGAGGCTTTCCTCGAGATGAGAACGATTAAGGTATCAGGATGAGATCTTCGTGAAGCCGGGCTAGGCTACTGAGGTGACTTTTCCAATGATGAGCTTTTCAGGCAGAGCTAGCTTTCGCGGTGCTTGACAACCCTCGTGCGAAACGCAAAGATAGATGTATAGAGCTGTGCTAATGTGTGCAACGGGAGATGACGTATGTCCGTGAGTGTAACCGTTCGACCAGAACTTCTTCGTTGAGCCAGACAGCGGGTTTCCCTGTCTCCAAACAAGTTGGCGATTAGCGTGAAGGTGCCCTCGGAGATGGTAGTCGAATGGGAGCAGTCTGGAACTATCACACTCGCGCGGTTGAAGAAGCTGGCGAGGCTACTCTGTGTCGTTTCGAGGAGATCCATGTGCGTGGTGCATGGGGTGCAACGTTCGTTGACTAAGAACCATTTATGGTGCGGAGTCTAGGGAAAACAGGATCCTCCGCGCTTTCCAGGGCAGCTTATCCTCATCCCCGGAAGGGGCTTCTTACCCCCTTCCTGCATTTGAACCCAATTAAGATGCCCATACATCCCGTCCTGGGTCATAAGCTTCTCGTGAACTGAGAAAGCTAGAACGGCTGTAGGGAACTCAACTAACCTCATATTCCACGCCCGCAAGCTCTGAGGCAGCCGTCTATGAGGTCTGCATGTCATTCAGCCGATGGATCGTCGTCACCCTGGGAGATGAAGAACTGCACCCATACAGGACAATGATCAGAGATGCTTGCTCTCACTTCCAAGTGAGGCCACGAAGCATCCAAGAAGAACCTCCTGTGTAAGTAGTCGACACCGCTTCCACCTGTGAACTCGTGGCCGGTGTAGTGAAGGTCGATCCATATGTTGTCATACCAGCTTGCGCCCACTGCCGATGTCCCCGTGCTGTAGGTGGTCCGGATGCCAGAGCCGGATAGAAGCGGATCAACACCCAAGGTGTAGAGGTCGCCAAACGCAGAGGCACTCGGCGTGTGGACGTTGAAGTCACCCATCAGGAGGATGTCGTTCTCAGATGCATCCAGCCCCTGAGCGTAGGCCCAGACATCATCAAGGGCTTCGACCTCCGCAATTGGATCATCGTTGCCATCACCCCAGTAAATGTGGACAACAACTGCGGTGAAATCGAAGTCGCCAGAGCGGAAACTGACAAAGAACGGGTTGCGCACAAACTGCTCAGATGGATCGGGGTAGAAGGCCCCGCTGCTTGTACACGTCACGCGATCTGCACGGTAGACAAAGGCGTAGTACTCCTTGTAACCGCTGGAGCCCACACCGGTCGGACTAGGTACGTATGCCCAGGGATAGCCCGTGTCCACCCTGAGCCGATTCACAAGTGCTGCAAGATGACCAAGGTCCCCGGCTTCGTAGTCGTCACAGCTTCCAGTGTTCCTCATCACCTCGCCCAGTCCGACGAGATCGTAGGATTCAAACACCTCTGCGAACTGCTCGATGTCCTTGCAGTAGCTCCCGCCGTGCCCGAAGCGCAATGCATTGAAGAAGCCGACTGTGAGAATGCACGATCCGGGTACACCTACGGGACAACCATCGGCCACGATACCGCATGCGATCCAAATAAGAGATGCTACAACCAGCATTCTGATCCCTTTCCGCATAACCGATCACCGAGATCAGTCTACTGCTTGAATCTGCCAAAAACTAGACGGGTAAAGCAGGTTTTGGCTTATGTGTCATATAAGGATATGACTACTCACTACACGCCTTTTCAGGCGGAGTGCTTGCGAGCTTGATATGTAGCGCGCCACCGAGTTGGCTGAATCCGCGGGCTTTGTTACACTTACATCAGACTCTTACTATAGATGCAAGGAGGTGGAGAATGCGGCGAATATTTGCTGGCCTGATGGTGATTCTTCTGGTGGGGATGATCGGATTCGGTGGAAATTTAGAGGATTGGGCGAGTGACGGAACGTACGCCTATTCCTCGGTGATCGTGGTGCAGAACGTGTCCGACACGGTGGCCCACGTGCAGGTAACGTATCAGACACCGTGCGATCCGACCACGCCCGACTACGAGTTGACTGTTGCGCCCAATACGCGCGCGACCGTGAATGTGAATGACGCGTTTCCAGGGCCATGGGGATCGGCAGCCATCGTGACGTCGAACGTCCCGGTGGTCGCATCGCAGACATACCTGTGGTCTGATCCGAGTTCCGGAACACAATGGGCATCCCATTTGGGCGGAGTGCCGACGCCATCGACGACATGGTACCTGGCAGAGGGGAGTACCTACGGTGAATTCGAGTCGTACATCCTTATCCAGAATCCCGGAGAGCAGTCAGCCCAGGTCGAACTAACCTACATGACGCCCGGCGGTACGCACGAAGGGCCGACGTTCACGCTGGACCCGGTCGGCCAGACAGAGATCAACGTCGCAGACACGTTGCCCGACTGGTCGAGTGTTTCAGCAGTTGTCACGTCGGATGTTCCGGTGGTAGCGCAACTGTCGACTTATTGGAACGGCGGGGCCTCGACCACGATTTCGCGGGGGGCAATGGCTCCAGCGACCACATGGTATCTCGCCGAGGGCAACACGGCCGAGGGGAGTGGCTTTGAGACTTGGATCATGGTCCAGAATCCCGGCTCCAACACAGCGGATGTTCAGGTCACCTACTACGGCGGTGGAATAAAGCACAACGGACCGAACCTCAACGTGGCGCCGATGACGCACGACAAGTTTAATGTGGCTGACACGTTCCCCGATCAGGCTCATTTCGCGACGGTCGTTACCTCGGACGTGCCGGTAGTGGCCGCTCAATCGATGACCTGGAACGGCCACAGCGGGTATGACACCACAATAGGGGTGACCGAGCCGGCGACGCAGTGGTACGTTCCCGTAGCGCGATCCCACCGCGGTGCCAGTGCCTGGCTTACGGTGCAGAACGTTGGAAGCACATCAACCGATGTGAGCGTCACCTATATGACGGATACCGGAACAGTGGACGGTCCCAACTTGGCGCTCGATCCGTTCGCGAGAAACTCGGTCAGCCTGCCGGAGAGCGTCGGCGACGAAATAAGTTTCTCTGTGGTAATCACTTCCGATCAACCTATCATCGCCCAGCACGGTACATATTGGGAGACTGGGGTCGGCGTTCATCAGGATCTGTACTTCGGCACAACGATCTCGTCAACGAGTTGGTACTTACCGATCACGCCGCATCGCCCGTCGCAGATGGGCCCCGAACCGGACAGCAGTCCGAGTACATCTGATGATCGTGACGGGGATGGGGTTCCGGATGCGGAGGACTACTGCCCCGATTTCCCAGGGAGTCCGGCCACAAACGGATGCTAGCTGGCTTGCCTGTGGGTATCCTGTAAAGTAGACATCGATTCCTCGCATCTCCAGATGGGAGGCCTGGGAACGCAGTCCATCCACGGATTTGTGCGTGGAATGGGTGCTATACTCCCTTGCTTCGCGGGGCAAACGAGCGAATCATCGCGGCCAGACCTTCCCTAAGCTTCACGGCGCTTGCTTCATGTATCCCCAATTTGCTACATCTGAGAGGCCGCGACTGGGCTGCGGGGTCAAGTCTTTATTCTTGGTGTTCGCCACGTGGGTGAACACCCGTATCTACTCGAATCTCCGACAAGGGCTACCCCTTGCCGGCCCAAAGTCCCCACCGTTTTCGTGCTCTACTGACCGCTGTGTGCGAACCGAAGACCAAATCATGTGTATCTACGCGCCCTTGGCTCACGAAGATCGATTGTAACGATCCTGACTTCATGCAGCTGGCTTCGAACGTCATGTCGATCTCTTCGTCCACCCTCGGATACACGAGCACCGCTTGCGTGGGAGCGCTCTGGCGCTGTCACTCGCGCGCCGTTGAAGAAGCTGGCGCAGAAGACACATACGCCATTCGGCCATTTCTTCCTGCAAGAACCTCCCGATGACTCGCTCCCCATAACGAACTTCCGCACCAAAACCAAGGATGCAATGTCAGCCCCGCCAAGAAGGGACTAGGATTTCAGGTACTCCTTCAGGTCATGGCAGAAGTTCTCGTGCCCGCCGATGGCCAGGGAAGGACTTCGACCTTGTCAAACCGCGCGAAATCTTTATGGTTGTTTGTATAGATGCTTCGTGTTTCATATTAGATCATCATCGAGACTATGAGACTATCGAATATCGCTTGACGCCTTATTTGGTATCGAACA
>JAUWNS010000096.1 GCA_030612485.1 Candidatus Bipolaricaulota bacterium | reverse complement strand
ATCCTGTGTGCACAGGGTGACGTAGTACGCGCCGGATCGGCCGTAATCGTATCCTCGTAGGCGAATGCTGCGCCGGTGGTGCCGTTCTCTGCCCGAGGCCGCCATCATTCCCGCATTTCTCCAATCATCTCCATGATCTCGTGCTCCACCTTCTCGATATCCGCCTCGATCTCCGGGAGCGGACGCGGCGGCTCGTAGGTGTAGAAGTAGCGGTTGAAGTTGATCTCGTAGCCGACGATGCCGACTTGGCCATCCTTAGCGTCGCGCTTGGACTCGTCGATCCAGGCTTGAGGCACGTGCGGCTTTACTTCGGGATTACGCTTTTTGCTCTTGGCGAGCCGCTGGAATGTCCTCGCATCTTTCACTCGCTCGATTCGCTCGGACGAGGCCTGGAAGTTGAGCTGCAGCGGCCGCTCTACGGTGATCCGACGATAGCCAAACTGCGTCGTGGGGAAGATCTTCGAGTACTCGCTATCTTCAAATGAATGCAGGATCTCCACGATCTCTGCCGCCTTTTCCGGCGGGATCGTGCGCCGCTTGTCGCCCAGGCTCTTGCGCATCGGAGCCCAGAACGAGGTCGCGTCGATCAGCTGTACCTTGCCGCGCCGTTCCGGCGCCTTGCGGTTGGTCAACACCCAGACGTAGGTGGCAATCCCGGTGTTGTAGAAGAGCTGCTCAGGCAGCGCTACAAGCGCCTCCAGCCAGTCGTTCTCGAGGATCCACCGTCGGATCTCCGACTCGCCGGACCCGGCTCCTCCGGTGAACAGCGGCGAGCCGTTCATGATGATTGCCACGCGAGAGCCGCCTTCCGAGATCGGCTCCATGTGGAAAAGCATGTGCTGGAGGAAGAGAAGCTGACCATCGGAGATGCGTGGAAGCCCTGCGCCGAACCGGCCAGCACTTCCTCGCTCGTGCTCGGTCTTTACCGCCTCCTGATCCATCTTCCAGTCCTTGCCGTACGGGGGATTGGTGATCAGATAGTTGAACGTTATGCTCTCGTGCTGATCGTTGGAGAGGGTGCTCCCGTACAGGATGTGTTCGGCGTCGCGGCCGTCAGCTGATTTCATGTACAGATCCGACTTGCAGATGGCGAACGTCTCTGGGTTCACCTCCTGACCGAATAGGTGGATGTCCGCCTTGGGATTGATCGGTGCCTTGACCAGTTCCCCGTCCTTGCTAATCCCGGCCGTGATGTGTTCCTTGGTGATCGTCAGCATCCCGCCCGACCCACAGCACGGGTCGTAGACGGTCCGAATTATGCCGGTACCGGCAATCCTCTTCGCATCGCCGGCAAGCATCAAGTCAACCATCAGATGGACAACGTCACGTGGAGTGAAGTGCTCACCAGGATTCTCGTTGAGGGCCTCGTTGAACTTGCGGATCAGCTCCTCGAAGATCGTCCCCATCGCCGCGTTATCGACGACATCCGGATGGAGATCGACGTTCTTGAACCGCTCGAGTACCTTGAATAGGAGCCCGGCCTCGTGGAGGTTGCTGATGGTGTTGTCGAAGTCAAACTTCTCTACCACCTCGCGCATGTTCGGGCTGAACCCGCTTATGTAGTTGCGTAGGTTCGAGGCGACGTTGGGCGCGTCCTTGACGAGCTTCTCAAAGTCGTACTGAGAAGTGTTGTAGAACGCAAAGCCTGAAGCGTTCCGTAGAAGCTGATCGGGATTCTCCAGCCTGCTCTTGTACTCCGCGTTGATGCGCAGCACCTCGGCCCTCGTCGGCGCGAGCACACAATCCAGTCGTCGAAGAACGGTAAGGGGCAGAATGACGTCCTGATACTTACCCCGCTTGAACACATCGCGGATCAGATCGGCAACGCCCCAGATGAAGCTGACGATTTCACTGTGGTTCATGAGGATAGATCCAACTCCGTTTGGCAGAGTTTAGTGAAATTGTTCGCAGTTCACAAATCCTAAACAGAAGGGGTCAGGCACTCTTCCCGTCGCCATCTTGTGAGAGTGCTTTTCTTCTCTCGATAAGGAGGGCACGCAGCTTCGGGAGAGACTCTTCCATCGCTTGTTCGCCCGCACGGATCCCTTCGGCCGCCCTGAAGTAGTTCAATCCGCGCGGAAGGTCGGGACGGATGATCAGATCCGCCGGCCATAGGGCCAGTTTGAGATGTAGGATCTCCTGCTGGAAGATCGCCACCGCTTGGTTGATGATGCTGTAGACCCCTGGTAGGGGGCGCTCCTCCGACGATAGCGTCTTGACCATATTGTCCAGGAACTCGGTCAGACTCCCCGGAACCCAGGTCTGATTCGTAACACCTTCGCGCAGTCCCTCCCCTAAACGCTCCCACAGGCGCCGCCGATCAGGGGTGCTAGGATAAGGAGCAGGAACGATGTCGACTCCAATGACAAGATCAGCTCCGAGATCACGGCAGAGGCGTACCGGGAGTGGTTCCACCAATCCACCATCGACGAGGAGGTGCCCTTCCCAGCGCACCGGATGGAAGATCCCCGGGATCGAGGCGGAGGCACGTATAGCATCGGCCACCGACCCTCGGTCGAGGACCACCGCCTCCCCGGTGTCGATGTCACACCCCATTGCCGCAAATGGGATCGAAAGCTCATCAAAATGAACGTCTCTGATCAACTCCCGCAGATACTTTCGCAACTCCCCTCCGGAACTCAGCCCCGCACGGGGGAAGGTGGGGAGGAAGCTCCGCACCACCTTGGGAAGATCCGTCTCCATCCATTCCTTCTCGATCCGTTCCGCCGAGATCCCGGCTGCGTAGGCTCCGCCAACGACCGCCCCGATGCTCGAGCCCGCGACAGCAGAGATGGGAATCCCTTCTGCTTCGAGAACCTTCAGCACGCCAGTATGCGCCGAGCCGCGTGCCCCTCCCGAAGCGAGGGCCAACCCGATCTTCAACCCATCAAACTCCCTCGATACTCGACTCATCTTGTCCCTCCTTACGATTTCTCTTTGCGACCAAGTCAACGCCACGATGGCTGAGATAGATGATTCCGACACCGACGATGCACAAGGATGATAGCTTCTGTAAGAGGGAGAAGGCAATGGCTGCGTCGATCGGCAATCCCATGATGCTGAAGACGGCAGCGTAGGCCCCTTCCATGATTCCGATCCCCCCTGGGGTCAACCAGGAAAAGAGGGAGAAGACCGTGCTCAAGGCGAAGAAGAGGAGAAGTTCCCCGATGGAGAGGAGCCTTCCATAGGTGAAACCAATGAAGACAAACGGGGCGAGTACGTTCATCCCAACAGAGAGGGTAAGAAACCCAGCGGCCTTCACACTCGTCCTGCGGTGACTCGGTAAAGCCTTGTTGACCTCCCCTTCTACCTGGTTCAAGCCCTCCTCCACACGTTGCGGCCATCCCCAGCGGGGAAGATGCTGCAGGATGAACGCAACAGAACGCGACGCCCACGTTGCTTGACGAACGATCCCTACCACCAAGATCCCGCCCCCAACCAAGGCCGCCCCAGCAAGAGCGATGATCCCCTGTTGGACGGCCGCGGGAATCGCACTTGCTTTTAATCCAATGATTCCTCCTGCAAGGAGCAGGGTCGCGATGATGATCAAGTAGACGAGCCTCTCGATAAGGATCGTGGCGATAACCTCGTGGCTACGTCGCGTAAGCCCGTCGGAGGCGGCGAATACCCGCACCGGCTCGCCACCGAGGTGGAACGAAGGAGTGAGGTAGGTGACAGCGTACGCTCCAGCCATCACACGGAAGGTCCGCCAAAAGGAGTACTCCACCCCATAAGAACGAAGGAGCGTCCTCCATCCCTCGACTCCGAAGGAGAACCCAAGGAGGATAGTGAGGAGGAAGGTGAGGATGCCTCCTGCTCCAAGCGTGCTGATGCGGGCAAGAACGGCCATCGGCCGTGCGATCCATACCATAGCGATCAACAAGGCGAGCCCGAAAAGGGAAGAGATGAGGAAGACCCGTCGCTTCTTCCCCAGAATCCTCCCTATTTGAACGCCGCTGAGGTCTCCCCAGGCACGCACCCTTTCCCATGCTATCCCCATGTAACGCTTCCTCTGAGTCAATGAGGGTCCCATCGGTTAGACCTCACCATTCCGAACGAAGAAGGAGAAGTAGTCCGGCACGTTAGAGATCGGAATCCTCCACAGGTCCTTATTGAGCTTCCGCGCAGAGGTACACACGGCCAGGTCCTCCAGAAAGCGGACCTTTCCCGCCCGATGGAGCTTCAACCCCAATTGGATGTCCTCCGAACGCCGGTAGTAGTGCCCATCCTTTGGAGATCGAAAGCCGCCAATTTGAAAAAACACATCTTTCCGTACAGCGAAGTTTGTCCCGGAAAACTGCGGCAGGCCCAGTGCGGTCGTCCCACGATGGTAGTTTATCCCTATTTTCTCGAGGTACGGTATCAGACGATTGATACGCGGATCAGGGGAAGATCCCCGCTTGAGATAAAATGGCCCGAACGCCCCACACAGACTCGGATTATCCACAAACTCATGGTAGATCCGGGCTACCCAATCTGTTGGAACAATTGTGTCCGCATCGGTGGAGGCGATGATCATCCCGTGTGCTGCTTCAAAGCCAGTTTGGCGAGCGCGGGCAATCCCGCGTTCCCTCTCTTCGACAACGTGTGCCCCGTACGTCCGCGCGATGGAGGCGGTTGCGTCCTTCGACCCATTGTCGACCACAATCACCTCAAAATAAGGGAATGACTGCTGCCGCAAACCCTCCAAGCATTCCCTAATTTCCTCTTCCTCATTGAGCGCCGGAATTACCACCGAGATCCTCATTTTTTGCCGCTTAAACACCCGCTCCTTCCTCTTCAAAGACCACGTCCCTCTTCTCTCTCGGGGCAAGCCCTCCCCTGGCCCTTCAACAATCGGGCCAGGCCATACTGAGCCATGAAGGCAATCCCGAGCCCGGCCAGAAGGAGCGCCGGAAGCTTGGTCATGAAGGAGTAGGCCACTGCGCTCGCCTGTGATATCCCCAAAAGTTTGAAGATCCCTATCATCCCGCCCTCCGCCACCCCGAGCCCGGCGGGTGTGACCCAGAGGAACAAAGCTAGGAACATCCCCAGGGCGAAGATGAGGGAGAGCTCTCCCAGAGAGAGGACTTGGTGATCGGCGAAGAAGAAGAATATCAGCGGGTTGAGGTAAGAGAGAGAGGCAGCCGTCAGGTCTACCACGAAGGTGGTTACCACCGTCCGCTGATGTTGGGAGAACGCCCGGTGTATCTCCTGCTCGACCTTCAAGATCCCTCTCCCTGCCCTGCCGAGCAGCTCCTTCCCGAAAGGGAGCCGTTGCTGGAGCCAGAAGGCAAACTTGCTCACCAAGGTGACACGCTTCACGAATCCGATGCCGATAGCGAGGGCGAGGAGTATACCTCCCCCAACTCCTGAAAGGAGGCCCCATCTCAAGGGCGGTGAGATGAGCGGGGTGAAGCTCACGTAGATGCTGCCGCCGAGGATGCAGAGCAAGATACTGGACATGTTGATGAACCGCTCGACGACGATCGTGGCCACCACCTTAGCCCCGGATGAGGAGAAACCGTCCGAGATCAGGTAGGCTTTGACCGGCTCACCACCCAAGTTCATCGAAGGGATGAGATAACTTATCGCATAGCCGCTGAGCATCGCCTGGAGTGTCTCTCTCCAACTTCGCCGCACGCCGTAAGCACGAAGGAGAACATGCCAACCGGTTGTCCAGAGGAGGAAGATCAAAATCGCATTTAAGAAGAAGAGGAGGAAGCCCCAGGGGCCGAGCATGGTGATCTTCTGCAGGACCTTCCCCAGGCTGACGTAGTGTAAGATCCCTCCTAGGATCAGCAGGCCCAGGATCCCCGAGAGAATGAACTTGAGCCTCTTTTTGAACTTAGTCACTAGATCTCCTTGCCCAGCACGGCCATTGAGATGTAGTTCTTGGCGTTGGTCAGGGGGACCTTCCAAGAGCCGCTGTCCAATTTCCGCGCCGAGGTATAGACCACCAGGTCTTTGAGGAAACGAACTTCGCCTACTTTGCGGAGCTTGAGCCCCAACCGGACATCCTCTGAAACCCGATAGAAGCGACCATCCCGCGATCTGAACCTACCTGCCCGTTCAAAAAATCTCTTTCTGACGGCGAAGTTGGCCCCGTAGAAGTGAGGAAGGCTCAGGGAGTGGCTGACCTCGAGGAAAGATGTCAGCAGAGGATCGGTCAGGGGGATGAGCTGGTTGAAGTAGTGGCTGGGGGATGAGCCCTTCTTCAGCAGGACCCGGCCGTAGACCCCGACCAGATCCGGATCCTCTTGGAATGAGCAATAGATGGGCTCTAACCAGTCCGGCGAGACAACCGTATCGGCATCGGTGGAGGCGATGATCTCTGCCCGGGCTGACTTAAAACCGCGCTGGCGGGCGAAGCTGGCGCCTCTTCGCTCCTTGTAGAGCACGTAGCAGCCATAGCTATGAGCGATCCTGGCGGTGGCATCGGTCGAGCCGTTATCTACTACAATAACCTCGAAATCCCGGAAGCTCTGATTAGTTAAGCTCTCCAGGCATTCCCCGAGCTCCTCTTCCTCATTCAGCGCTGGGATCACTACTGTAATCGTTCTCTTCATTCTCCCGACTCTTCCTTATCTACAGGCAATAGTAGGCCACCCCCCACGCTCCCGGACCGATGTGAACAGCCGATATTGGTGACATGTCCACCTGCCAGACTTCCTCAGGTTCAAACTCCTTTGTGATTCTCTCCTTGACCTGATTGGCCCACTCCCGATTGTCCGCGTCCTCAACGATGCACCTGATCCCCGACGAACCGTATCTTTCCAGATCTGTTTTTATCTTGTTGATGATAAACTCCAGCGCTTGAGGGTGGGTGCGCACCTTCCCGATCGGGGTGGAGAGGCCATCGCGGTAGGTGATCAGCGGTTTTATGGAGAGTATCGAACCGAGGAGGGCTTTGGCCCTATGGATCCTGCCCCCCTTGGCTAAGTATTTCAAGGTATTTAGGGCAAGCACTTCGTCCACCCGCTCCTTTATCTCCTCCATTCTGCCTAATATCTTAGCGATATCCGCTCCTTCACCGGCCAACCGTGCCGCCTCCAAGGCCACCAAGCCATGTCCAGCCGTTGCCTTACCGCTGTCCACTACTTCAATCCTTAGGTCGTGAAACTCCTCCTTCGCACGCTTTGCTAACTCGAAGGTCTTGGAGTGCTTTGAGGAGATAGTAACGTAGATGATGGAGTCCGTTTCCTCTTCGGCCTTCTCAAAGGCAGCGATGATATCGCTGCGGGTGGGGTGGCTGGTTGTCGGGAAATTCTGTGCCTGGCGCAACGAACGATAAAAGTCATCCTTGTCAAAGTCCACCCCTTCGGTATAGGTCCTATTGTTATAGCTAACGTAGTACGGCACGAGCTCGACATTAAACCGCTTAGCCAGCTCAGGTGTGATTCCTGTCTCGCTCCCAGTGATGACCTTTACCTTTCCCGTCATTTTCACCTCTTTTGAGGTTGCCACTTCATAATGCTTGCAGCAAAACTCGCGATATTCGGAAGGCTCCTGATCAGAGCTATCAATGAGACGCCAAACGTATAGGTGATCATATAAGTCGGTTTATTAAATATCCAGGTTACGCCGGTGAGCGCGATGAACCCTACTGTAGCCCCAGCGGGGATCGGGTGGACCCGAGAGGCGACACGCGGCAGCATCTCCTTAATGGCAAACCCAGCCAGGATCGCCAGGGGAAAGGCGATCGCCAGCTCCAAAGGCAACAGGTATGCCGTCGCCCCAATGGTCGTGGCTAGTCCCCTGCCGCCACGGAAGCCAAAGTAGATCGGCCAGTTGTGTCCACAGATCACTGCCGCCCCTACCAGAACCAACGCCCAAGGAGCAAGCCCCAAAACACCCCCTGCCAGGAAGACCGGCAAGAACCCCTTGCCGGCATCGAAGAGTCCTGTGATGATCCCCCATCCCTTTCCCGCCTCACGAAATACATTTGCCGCACCCAAGTTCTCCGATCCCACCGCTCTTAGATCGATCTTTTTCATTCGCCCGATTATTCGGGCTGAGGAAATCGAACCCAGAAGATAACCAAGTAGAATCATTCCACAGACTGAAAGCATCCTTTACCACCTCACTCTACAGAGATAATGTATCGATAGTGGGGTTGCCCACCATAGTAGACCTGAACCGCTATCCCCGGATAGTATTCCTCGATCCTCTCTTTGAGAAGTGAGGCCTCCACCTCGGTTGACGCTTCACCATAGAAGAGCGTTAGCAACCCTTCCCTGCCGGTCAGCATCTTGTCAATCAGTACCAGGGCCGTCTCTTGGAACGTCTGCCCGTTTGCCACGATATCGCCATCGAGAATACCAACGATGTCCCCTTGTACAATCTCCATTCCCGATGCCCAAGTAGAACGCACCGCCTCTGCTATCTTCCCCGTCTTCACCTGCTTGAGAGAGGCTTTCATTCGTTCCACATTCGTCTCTGCGTTCTCGTCGGGATTGAAGGTCATCAGGGCACTGATCCCTTGAGGAATAGAGCGTGAGGGGACTACCACCACCTCCTTTTCGGAGAATGTGGCGGCTCTCTCGCAGGCAAGCAGGAGATTCTTATCATTGGGGAGGAGGATGACCGATGGTGTGCGCGCTCGCCCGATTGCTTCGAGGATCTCGCCCACGGAGGAATTGCCCTTTAGAACTTCGCTAGCACCAATATTTTTCATGATGCCCGTAAGCCCATCTCCGGAAGCTTGGGCGATCACTGCTAGTCCCTCCGCCTTCTCTCCCGCCTTCTTACCCATACGGAAGTCACGTTGCTGTTCGTACATGTCATCTATTTTTACCTGAGATATCTCCCCA
>JAUWNS010000180.1 GCA_030612485.1 Candidatus Bipolaricaulota bacterium | reverse complement strand
CGTTGGTTCCTTCACGCACGGATACACTGTCTATTACCGAACGGAGGCCAGAAGGTCAATACCTTCTTGCTTTAGTGGCGGTTGGCGCTGGGAGTTGGGAGCCGAAGACATACCAACCAACGTGGTTGCAATTGAGAACCCACATCATGCCATTCAGGAGCTTCACTACATCAGAGATTTGTAGAATCAGGTGGCACTAGGAGTCGATCATGAGTGATGAACGCGAAGATAAGCCGATAGCTCTCGATGCCTACGATCTTCTCGCCGAATCATACGCAGCGCGGGTGGATACCAAACCCCACAACGCCTATTACGAGCGTCCAGCTACACTATCGCTCCTGCCAGATGTCAAGCACAAAAAGGTTCTCGATGCGGGCTGTGGACCGGGAGTGTACTCCGAGTGGCTTGCGGATAGAGGGGCAGAAGTCGTGGCGTTCGATGTAAACGAGAAGATGGTGCAACTGGCAAGGGAAAGACTGGGAACCAAGGTTCGGGTTGTGCAGGCGGACTTAGGAACGCCACTCGGTTTTCTGGCAGACGCTTCTTTCGACATCGTGCTGAGCGCACTGGTGCTGAACTATGTGAGAGATTGGGGTGCAGTGTTTCGGGAATCCTATCGTGTGTTGCGCCAGGGTGGTCTCTTGATCTTCTCAGTCGACCATCCCTTCGCTGATCCCTCCATCCATAACGAGAACGAGAGGGTGAATTACTTCCGGACGGAGCTAGTCGAACATGAATGGACCGGGTTCGGTACTCCTGTGCAAGTCCCTTCATATCAGCGTCCGCTAAGTGCGATGATCAATCCGCTCCTAGAAGCGGGGTTTGCCTTGGATCAGTTACTCGAACCGATACCGACAGAGAAGTTCAAACAGCAAGCGCCACACTACTACGAAGAGCTATCGAGACGACCGGGGTTCTTGTGTGTGCGGGCAGTGAAACCGCTGAACCCTATCGGAAAGCAAACTTAGAAACACACAAGGGGGGAGAATTGATCTCTCCCCCCCTGCATGTTCATAGTTAATCGGCCAACCGACAAAAAGAGCGTTTGGTTGCGTTTACCTCTTCTTCCCTTTCTTGGCAACAGCCTCTTTGAGATTCTTCCCTGCCTTAAAGGCCGGGACCGTCTTTGCTGGAGTCTTCATCTTCTGCCGGGTCTGTGGGTTAATGCGTGTTGTGGCCTTCCGCTTGCGGGTTTCAAACTTGCCAAATCCTGTGATAATTACAGGTTCATTTGCCACAAGCGACTTTGTGATGACTTCAACCAAGCCATCCACTGCCGTGCGCGCATCCTTCTTTGTGAACCCCGTCGTCTTCGTCAGTTTCTCCACCAGTTCCGCTTTGTTCATACGGTATCCCCCTCTGTAGTTTGAGAATGTAAAGCAGTATAGCGACTTAATGGGCGTTTGCCAAGCGGAGGGCGCATAGGCTGCGTATCGAGGAGCGTTCAGTGGGGTGAGTTGCAGGAGAAAATCCAGGGTGGACTACAGAGTTCGCCTTACGGCAAGAGCTGTCTGGTAGCGTATATCCCGCGTTTTTGCTAAGTCGTTGGTTCTTCGCCACTTTGATTGAGTGCTCCCTCAAAGGAAGCTCCGGTGCAGGGAAGTTTGGGCTTGAATTTCCCTCTCAGAACGACGAGGAACCCGATTATTGGGGCTCCTCGTTCTTCTAAAGTTGGTCGAGGCCTCCAACTCAGTGTTGTTTGACCGACCGGAAAGAGTGGAGTCTACGGCACCGGGTCGAATCCACCAGGGTGGAGCGGATGGCATCGGAGGACCCGGCGCAGGGCGAGGTAGCCACCTTTGAATGGCCCATACTTTGAGATCGCCTCCGCTCCGTACTGCGAACAGGTCGGGTAGAACCGGCATCGCGGCGAAAAGAGTGGCGAAATGAACCGCTGGTAGAATTCGATAATTCCCAATAGAAACCTCTTCAGCATGACCTTTAGTCTACCTTCCCTCCTCCTCCTTGACAAGGACGGTGTACGGCGCTATGCTGTTTTAGCAATCGAATAGCGAGACTGCTAATAAGCGACAACAAAGGAGGTTGTTATGCTGATTAGAAAGCTACCAGAGGTAAGACGTGGTCCATTCGTGATGGAGGCAGGGCTCTCCCAGCTTGTCGACGAATTCTTCCGCGACTTTGACCGGGCGGGGGGTTATGTGGCGCCGAGCTGCGGCCGAACCGACATCTACGAGAAGGACAAGGCTCTCGCCTTTGAGATCGAACTCCCCGGGATGAAGAAGGAGGAGATCTCTATAAAGGTGGAGGGAGACCAGCTCATCATCTCCGGAGAGGTCAAACGGCGCGAAGAGGTGAAGGAGAAGAACTACTTCCGTCTTGGCCGCCATTATGGGCAGGTCGAGCAATGCTTCCCGCTTCCGGCCGACAGAGTCGAAAAAAGCGGAATCAGAGCAAGCTTTGAGGATGGGATCCTTAAGGTGACGGTCCCTCTCAAGGAGTCGATCAAGGAGAAGGAAGAGTCAATCGAGATCAAAGTGGAGTAACAGCATACCACAGCTAGACCCAGAAGGTCTCAGCCACAGCGCTGGGACCTTCTTTTTTGCTCCTCGACGATTCGAGCGAGCATCCCAAAATTAATCTGTTACTCTTGCCTGCTGCAGGGAGGCCGAATAGCGAAAAGCCATCTTTCCTGATACCCTTTGGATCGCGTAAGGAGGGGAACATGGTGGATCGTATCTCTGATGCCGGGCGTCGCTCGGTGATGATCGCCCCCGAGGCGATGGTGGCGTCGAGCCAACCGCTCGCCGTGCAGGTGGGGATCGATATCCTGAGGAAGGGAGGAACCGCTGTCGACGCCGCGATCGCCGTCGATGCCATGCTCGGCCTGGTCGAACCGATGAGCTGTGGCCTCGGTGGTGACCTGTTCGCCACTGTCTGGGACGAGGGAGCCAAGAAGCTGGTTGGGCTAAACGGAAGTGGTTGTTCGTCGTACGCACTCACACGAGAGGTCTTCGCAAAGAAGGGGTTGGATCGAATCCCGATTCGCGGGGTGCTATCGTGGAGCGTTCCGGGTTGTGTCGACGGCTGGTTCACTCTGCATGAGCGATTCGGTCGTATCCCGATCCATGATCTCCTCGCCCCAACGATCCACTACGCCAAGAGCGGCTTTCCGGTAAGCCCGGTGATCGCCCGTATGTGGGGCCGCGCGGCCGACCTTCTCCAAAGGGATCGATCTGCTTCTGCGACCTTCCTTCCGCACGGGAGGCCTCCGAAGAAGGGAGAGCTCTTCTCGAATCCCGCCCTAGCAGAGACCCTTCGCTTCATCGCAGAAGGAGGGAGGGAGGCCTTCTATCGAGGGCCGATCGCGGAGAAGATCGTCTCGGCCTCGAATAAGCTCAACGGATACTTCGCTCTCGCCGACCTTGCCGATCACAGATCAACCTGGGTTGAGCCGGTGTCGGTTCCCTACCGTGGCTACGACGTGTGGGAACTCCCACCAAACACGCAGGGGGTCGCGGTTCTTGAGATGTTGCGGATCATCGAGGGGTTCGATCTCGCGGGGATGGGGCACAACTCAGAGGCCTATATTCATCACATCGTTGAGGCAAAGAAGCTTGCCTATGCTGACCGAGCTCGCTTCTACGCCGATCCCGATCACTACGCTGTTCCTCTCGAAGGGCTGATCTCCCCTGAGTACGCCGCCGGCCAGAGGGCGCGGATAGCCCCTGAGAGGGCGGCGTTAGAGGTCCACGCAGGTGATCCGCGCTTGCGCAACGGGGACACGGTCTACCTGACCGTAGTCGATCGAGAGCGGAACGCTGTCTCATTCATTCAGAGCCTCTACCATGGCTTCGGCTCCGGGATCGTGCCCGGAAGCGTCGGCTTCGCCGTGCAAAACAGGGGAGCCTTATTCAACCTCGATCCGGATCACCCCAACCGGCTGGAACCGCACAAACGTCCTTTTCACACGATCATCCCTGGCTTCGTCACGAAAGACGGACGACCGATCTTCTCCTTTGGGGTGATGGGCGGAGATCAGCAGCCACAGGGACAGGTGCAGGTCCTGTGCAACCTAATCGACTTCCACATGGACGCGCAACAGGCCGGGGACGCCTTCCGCTTCCGCCATGACGGTTCCTCCTCTCCCACCGGAGACGTGATGTACGATGGAGGAACCTTGTACCTGGAACCGGGAATCCCGGAATCGGTCATGGATGGGTTACGGGCGAAGGGGCACCGCGTCGCGTACCGAGAGGGCGGGTACGGCGGGTACCAGGGGATCTGGATCGATCCGGAGACGAACATGCTCTTCGGAGGATCGGACCCGCGCAAAGACGGCTGCGCGAATGGCTACTGACTTCCCTTCACGATGATAGCATCGGACAGGATTAGGGAATAAAGAAATCCCTTGAAATTGACTATCCCCCTAGCAAGACTACGGGGTATTCCGCCAATTTCATTTTGACCTGAAGGTCAAAACCGGGATTTCATTATTTCACCTCACCCCGACCCTCTCCTATCAAGGAGAGGGGTATAAGGAAGGCTTTATTAACGCTAGCTGTTGTGCT
>JAUWNS010000075.1 GCA_030612485.1 Candidatus Bipolaricaulota bacterium | reverse complement strand
CGCGGGCAGGCCAAAGGCATCCCACCCCATCGGGTTCAGGATGTCGTACCCGCGCATGATGTAGAACCTGGTCACCACGTCCCCGATGATGTAGTTCCGCCCGTGCCCCACGTGGAGCGAGCCGGACGGGTAGGGGAACATATTGAGGTAGTAGAACTTCTTCTCCGTCTCCTCGGTCTTCACCCGGAAGAACCCTCTCTCGCGCCAGAAGTCGCGCCAGCGATCCTCGATCGATCTGAAGTCGTACTTTTCCGTATATTGGTCTACCATAACGTCAAATCTCCTCGTGCCAGTCTCTCCGCCTCTTCTAGCAAGTTTAATACGTCCTTTTTCTCCCGCATCTCACAGTAGATCCGCAGGATCGGCTCGGTCCCCGAAGCGCGGAAGAGGAGCCACCCTTGATCGAAGCGAAGCTTGATCCCATCCATCATTTCAACCGCGATCACTCGGCGGTTGCCAAAGCGTTCCGGCGGGTTCTCGCGGAGCCGGGCGACGACCTCCAAACGCTCTTCCACCTTGAGATCGCGGCGTTGGTAGACGCGCGGTCCGTACTTATCGAAGAGCGACTGTACGAGCTCGCTCGCTGGCCTCCCGGCGCTGGCCACGATCTCCGAGAGGAGAATGGAATGAAGAACGCCGTCCCGCTCGGGAATGTGCCCTTGGATGGCGATGCTCCCGCTCTCCTCGGCCGCGATCAGCACGTCGCCGCGCTTGAGGATCTTCTCGCAGTGGTGCTTGAACCCGATCGGGACAACAATCTGTGTCAGGCCGTAGTCCTCGCACATGTCGCGCGCCATGTCGGTGAGGTTGAACGCGGTGATCACCGACCCACGCAGGCCGCGCTCTCCGACAAGGTAGCGCAGGATCAGGGCGAAGGTGCGATGGGCGTCGATGAACCCTCCCTTCTCGTCCATCGCCGAGATCCTATCTCCGTCCCCATCGGTGACAACCCCGAGCAGCGGTTTCCCCCGATGGCGCAGCGAGGCGATCACCGCCCTCAGTGGGACCAGGTTCTCTTCGATCGGTTCGGGCTTCTTCCCCCCGAAGAGAACGTCGTGTCGCCCACGAATCTGGGTGTAGGGGACCCCGTACTCCCCGAGGAGTTGGGAGACGTACCCCTGCGCCGAACCGTACATGGAGTCGATGACGACGTGTACCGGTGACGCAGTGAGTCGATCAGGATCGACCAGCGTGCGCACCTTCTCCAGAAAGGGGGTCTTCAGATCGACCTCGCCGATCGCCCCTTTCGGGGTATGAGGGACAGGCGGGAAGTGGGGGAGGAACGACTCCACACCAGAGGTCACCTCTCCCGGCGCAGAACCGCCGTATTCGGCCTTGTACTTGATTCCGTTGTCGGTAGCAGGGTTGTGGCTGGCGGTAAACATGATCCCCGCTGCCACGTTTCGCTCGACCACCGCGTAGGATAGAGCCGGAGTAGGGACCGGCGCATCCGAAACCGCGACAGGAATCCCGCTGTCGTGCAACACACGCGCGAAGTGGTGTGCGAACTCCCGCGACAGGAAACGCATATCGTAACCGACGACGACCCCATCCACAGCCGGACGGTAGGGAGAGCCCCAATCGCGATAGATCGCGAGGTCCTTCCTCTTCTCATCTAGGAGGAACCGCGCCGTCGCCTGGGCCACGCGCGCCACATTGTCGAACGTGAACTCCCGTGCTATACCAGCACGCCATCCGTCAGTCCCGAACTTTATTTCGCTGCCGCCGCTTCGACTTCCTTTTTTTTCCACGTCGCTCTCCTATGCGTACCCGCGATTGGACGTTGATGCGCTGCACGTTCTCCGGGAGGACGAGGTCCTCCCGAACGAGGATCTCAGCTAACAGCTTGTAGGGAATGGAGGTTTCGACCCAGACCGAGTCGATATCAATCACCCCGTTCTTAACCATCAAGTGGGGGATCGTCTTCTCCACCGCCTGCTTGTAGCGCAGGAGCATCTCCTCAGCTGTCAATCCTTCTGTCGTCTCATTCACCAGGACCCTCACCTTCGTTCCTTTTGTAGAGCGCAATCACTGCCCCGATGATAGCACAGCCTGACTCAGCTTGTAAAGGGGAAGAGAGCAGGCTGTTGCATAAACCTCTTCTCCTTGCAAAATAGAAGCCTTCACCGCCGAGAACGCGGAACCCAGAGAGTGGGAGCAGGGTTGAGCAAGTGAGTGAGTGAACCTCCCAATCATTCAATCTTCCGATCTCTCAATTCCTCAGCACCCTCTGCGATAAAATGCTTGAAACTACGCTTTGAGTTTGAAGCCAAGCAGTAGAAAAGGTGCACGCAACAGACTCTTCATGGATTGAGAAAGGCATAGATGGCTAGCGCGAGTGAAGCCATCTCCTCCTGCTCGTCCGCTGTCAGACTTTTCCCAATGAGAGCGGCGAACGCGTCAATCTCCGGAAGGATCTCAGCGGGGAGATCCTTGCGCGGGAATGGTTCCTCCTCGGGGCCAAGGAGGATCTCCTTGAGGGTAGGATCGACCTGCTCGATCGGCCCTTGGTTCAAGAGCGCCCGGATCGCAAAGGAGACACTGAATGCCCAGCCGCCTTTCGTCCCCTCGTAACTCTCTAGCGCAGTGGTGAAGACCCCTTCGAGCTGCTTGTTCAGCTCGTAGACCGCCGCAAACATACCCGCGTCCGCCGCTTGCGTAAACAAGTCGAGGTCAGGTTCACTAAGGTTGCCGATCGCCGCGATCTGTTCCTGGTAGTCACGGCAGAATGAGGCCACGCTCGACCGCAGGTGAGCAAGCCTGGTGACTTCCTCAACTCGTTGGGAATCCGTCTGCACGATGAACGCCATGTGGAGATCGACCAACCGATCGGAGACGGCATCACATGCCTCGTTTAACCCAGGAGGGATCGCCACCTCGGAGCCATAGAAAAGATAATTGGCGTACGACCGGTATACAGCGTAAAGAGGGGCGAAAGCAGTGTAGGAATCAGCGAACACAGAACCAAGCGAAGCAGGGGAGGCTCCCGCCAAGACCACGCCAAGAAGGCAAGCAATAAGCGCTAATCCTGCAACTCGATGGACCATAGACCGTATTGTAGCGGATGTTCCACCGCCTTGGCGAATGCCGGTAAAGCAAATACCCGCTGGGGAACTCTCAAAACAGGCCTGTGTTGGATGGCTGTTCTACAGGCTTACCAGATTGAGTGATTGAGTGATTGGATCTCCCAATCCCCCGATCATTCAATCTTCCGATCTCTCAATTCCTCAATCCCCCCCGATCTAGATGACAAAGGTGCCACCGCAACTTGAAACCTGCGTGTATCGCAGCTGGAGACCCGCCTTTTCACAGGCGGTCGTTACTTCGTCCGCTGCCCAGTAGTCTTCTCGTTCATCCCAAATTCGTAGCCATCGCTGATGGGCCTCTTCCCGCGCCTGGACCGTTGGAAAGGCAATGTCGCCGATGATAATGCGCCCTCCATCGGTAAGATGATCATGTGCCAATCGCTTAAGTAGGCTGATCTTCGTTGAAAGATCGAATTCATGAAAGACGTAGGCCGATACAATACGATCGAAACGTTGGTCAAGTGAAACGGCCCAATCACCGAGCAGGTCGGCCTCTACTAACCTCACTTGGGGAAGATTCACCCGCGCTTCTGCTAACATTTTGGGCGAGAAATCCACCCCACAGACCGTGCACCCGAGAGAGACAAAGCGTTTCGCCAAGTTGCCCGTGCCGATCCCCAAGTCGAGCACGCGCATATACGATTGGGCAGCCGCTAAGCGGACGATCTCATCCAAGACCTGCTCGTACCCATCGAACGGGAACCCACTGGTCGATTGCACCGACCGTTCGTAGCGTCCCACCCAATTATCAAACAACTGAGATCGATAATCACGACTCATAATCCCCCCATTTTTGATCCTCTTACGAAGGGCACTCGGCTGTAGCATCGTAGCACAAGGTTTTCCCTGTCCATATCACCAGCTGCCTTTTCCTAAGCAAGAATATCTCGTGGAGCTCCTCGCCGTCAAAGATGAGACAGGTCTACCGGTTGCACCGCCCGGGCGGCTTCATTTATCCTCTCGCCCATGAACGCCAACCAAGAGATCGACTGGATCGCGGGGCATCTGCTCAATCGCTACGGTAAAATTGAGATTATGAGAAGCGATCCACTCGGAGAACTTGTCTTGAGGATCCGCTCTCAGAACACGAATGACACGAACCGAGATCGAGCGTACCTCTCGTTGATCGGGCGCATAGCTTAACGTCTACTGATCATGCCCTCTCTGTGTGCCGATTGTCGGAGGTGGGTTATCCTTAGCGATCTACGGTGGTTTGAGTTTCTCATTTTGTTGAGATATTCTCATCAAGAGTCCTTGAGTTTCGCAAGTACTCCATCTATCACTTTTGTTGGAATCTCGCCCTTGTAACGCCCACGGAGGAGTTTGATGAATTTCTTGTAAAATGCGAGACACTCTTGTTGGTGGGCACCAATCCAGGACTTGAACACTTTTTGATTACCGCGTCCCCAGTACTGGCTTTGTTCTTTGTACCAGTTTTTGACCCATTTCTTGTCATCACCCACTTCCAACGAGATGCCACCCGGCTTGGTTATCGCAACCTGCCTCTTGTACGTGGGTGCACATTTTCTCCAAAACGGGTCCGAGTCCTTCATCGTGAAAAGGTGGCGATAAATGAGGGTCTCCGGGCGATGTCCTCCGGGCAAGGCCAACAATCCCTTCGGCGGACTCTTCCACTCTCCTGCCATATCGCCGTCGGGAAGGAAGATCACTTCCGCAAGGGCCGGAACAGACGTCGACATTTCAGCAAAGTTCTTGAGCGTCCCCGCACCCAGGGAAGTCGAAGTATCGGCGCAGGCAACGTAATTCCGAAGCTTTGAACCGCAGATCTGCCAAAACAGCGACCTTCCGTTGAGATCTTCAACGATAACTGATACTTTCCTTGCCCTCTTCTTTGGGGGTTGAGTTGCCTGGACCTTGATATAGTCGCTGAGGTCTTGATAGGTGGCGCACTCTTCACAGCTTATGGCCCCATCGCTATTGGCGAGATAGAGCACGGCAATGTCGCTCTTGAGCGACGAATAATATGCGGTTTCAAGAAGATGCAGGGAATGTGACGTTGCAATGATCTGGAGATCGAGTTCGTGGGAGATATCGCGAAGGAGTCCAAGGAGTCTTTCCTGTGCAAAGGCGTGCAGGGTCGCGTCCAGTTCATCAATGAGGAGCAGCCCTCCTTGGTAGCGGTCGCCAAGCTTTTTCTTGAGACGTCGGAAAGACAGGATGGCCGTCAGGAGTTGGCTGAGATTGTCCTGTCCTGCCGAGCAACTTTCGCCGTCGTAATCGGTGCTCTCCGGAGTTATGAACCTTTTCTTCTCGACAGTGTCCATGAATTTGGCACCGTTGCCCCGTTCCTCCAGGCACAGGACCTCGTTGTACTTGTCCACATACCATTCCCGGTCCTCATCGGAAAGCGTTTCGCCGGAGAAGGTGCACTTCTTTGTCACGGCCAGGGGCCAGAGACGATTAAGCCCAAGATAGATCACCGGATGGGGGAAGTTGCCCTCACCCGGCTTGTGACTGGCGCCGGGCCCGGTGACGAAGCGCATCCGAACTATTTCACCGTCCTTGGACTTCTGATGCCGCGACACAGTGACGAGCCGATTGTCGGGGAGGATGCCCACCCCGCCTTTCAGCGGTGACAGCTCGGTCCTATATTCGTAGCGCTTGCCAAAGTCAAAGGCTCGTGAAAGGCGAAAAATGTCATCGCAATCATACATGAATGGCCTGCCTGCGAGATCCACATATTCATTGAGCTCGAGGCCGTGGTAGTTCTTCGTGTACGTAGAATGATCAGGTGTTCCTGCTGTCCTACCGCGGACGACGCCAAAGGAGAAGGGCTGTGCAAGCATTCCCAGGAGGGTAGATTTGGAGGTCCCATTCTGCCCCGCAATGATCGTGATGCGTTCCCCGAAGGGGATCGTAATGTCATGGAATCTGCGAAACTTGTCAATCCTGAGGCAAACTACCGTCGTTGGCGCCATCGCGTTCCTCCATAGTTGTGGTTTCAAGTGGCTCAAGATAATCCGGCAAGTCGAGCTTGCTGATGATAAGCTCTTCGGCCCTGGCGTTTCCCGAGATCGTGTGCCTGAGGTGGTTTCGGAACAGTTTACAATTCCGGCCGCGGTACATTTGCACGATGTTCTCATGGTTGTCATAAGAAAGAACCCAGGGGAATGGGCACTGCAGAATAGCATCTCGAAGAGATTCATGGTCTTCATGACTAAAATGGTTCAGATACAAAGCGGGACCCTTTTGATAATACGGGGGGTCAAAATATATGAGGAGGCTTCTGTCGTGGTGTTGGTGCTCAAGAAGGTTAAGGAAGCTTACTCCATCTAAGTTAAAGACCGCAAATGAGTCAACATATTTGGCAATAGCCTCTATCTTTGCAATGGACGTGTCCTTGTTGTATCTGGAATTGATCTTGTAAGCGCCATTTTGCTTCATGCCCCCAATTGGCCTTGCTTTCAAAATCCCGGAGTGGTTACAACGATTAAGATAGAATGTGGAGAAGCCAAGAGCAAGCATATCGCTGGTATCCTTGCTGTCGTGGATACTTTTTTGCCGACACCATTCAGTAGTGCTGATGGGAGTAGTTCGGATTAGTTCAACTAATTCCTTGGGATGCTCTTTGACGGATTTCCAAAATGAGAAGATTGCAGCATCCAGATCATTGAGAAACAGCGATTTCACATGTCCTTTAAGCAGCAACGATATTGCTGCTCCGGCTCCGCCGGCAAAAACCTCTACAAAGGTGCAGTTGTCAAGATCGTTCAGCGAAATTATCTCAACGAGCAAATTGGCATATTTTGTCTTGCCGCCAGGATATCGTAATGGTGTTAGCGTTGTAGGCATGTCTGTTTTGTATAAAGTTGTCGACCGTATTGCAAATATGCCTTACGCATTTCGCATATTTGCTTGTCAATGTCTCTTTCAATCATTATTTTCGCTCCAGAACCGGACACCTTCTTTGAGTTCATCGATTGCATTGAGGCGTGTAGAACACGCCTCCACCCTTACCTTCTGCGGCAGCGAAGCGACCAAGGAAATATTCGTGCACCCGGCCAAGAACGTCCTTTGAACGGGATGCATCATCTCCAAGCCCGATCTTGCTCACATTGTCGATGAGCTCTCCTAAACGATGCTTATCCAGCGCGGAGCGGGAGTAATCCTTGGGGAGAACCCCCTTGAGCTTCTGGCTCTCCTTTTCAATAGCCGCCATGGCGTCGTCAACGATTTTCCCGACGGAGGGCTGCTTGGCATTGCTCTGCAAGACGCTCCAGCGAGCCTCCTTCGGCACCCAGAAGATGTTGGCGGCTAAGTATTCATCACGGTCTTCCGGATCTGTGTATTCCGTGTCCTTGGTGACTTCTAGCTCCTCATACTTGGTTCGAAAGGCGTCGGAGATATACTTCAGAAAGATCAGGCCGAGAACCACATGCTTGTACTCGGAGGAGTCCATGTGGCCCCGCATCTTGTCCGCCATCTTCCACAATTTGTCTTCAAATCCAAGGTTTGCACTCGTCTCGTTGCTCATTGCTTGCCTCCAGGCAGTTCAAGCTTATCAATTCGCTGGTGAACGGTCAATTCTTTCCTTGTCGCACCTAGCTGCTTGAATGGTAAATCCCCTACCCCTATCCTCTCGCCCATGAACGCCAACCAAGAGATCGACTGGATCGCGGGGCATCTGCTCAATCGCTACGGTAAAATTGAGATTATGAGAAGCGACTCACTCGAAGAACTTATCTCGACGATCCTCTCTCAAAACACGAATGACACGAACCGGGATCGAGCCTACGCTTCCCTCCTTTCACACTTCGGAGACCTCGACAAGGTGCGACAAGCCCCTGCAGGTGAGATTGCAGAAGCAATCCAGGTCGGTGGATTACACCGACAGAAGTCGTCCCGTATCAAGTTGGTCCTCGAACGGATTGATCGAGAACGGGGATCGCTCGACATCTCCTTTCTTGCCGATCTTCCCCTTGGCGAGGCGATGGCCTGGCTCCTTGCCTCTCCGGGGGTGGGGAAGAAGACGGCGGGGATCGTGATGCTCTTCTCGTTTGACAAACCGTATTTCCCGGTCGATACGCACATCCGGCGTGTAACAACCCGTCTTGGCTTGGTGGGAGAGAGAGACGACCCACACCAGCAAATGAATGCACTCCTCCCTCCCGATCCAGCGCTCATGCGACGTCTTCACCTGCAGTTGATCCGCCTAGGCCGTGAGACCTGTCATCCGCGTCGTCCCGAGTGTCCCACGTGCCCGTTAAGCGATCACTGTACGTGGCGGGCCGAGACTTCCTAAGCGAACGGTTTTTGGTTTGTATTCCTCATTTCATCATCCCATACTGTAGCGTTATGATGCGAAGCAATCGATTGAGAGACATGAGTGGCGGGAGCTTGATTGCAATTGGAATAGTCCTAGCACTCGGTGCTCTTGTTGCCATAGTCTCGGTCCCTGCTTCTGCCGTTGTTGTCAACTTCCCCGATCCAGGACTTGAAGCAGCTATCCGCGACGCGATCGGGAAACCAACCGGAGACATCCACGATACCGACTTGATTGGGCTAACGTCCCTCGATGCTGGCGATTACAATATCGCCAATATCGAGGAAATTCAGCACTGTGTTGATCTCACGGGGCTCGATCTGCACAGAAACCATATCGTCGACATCAGCCCCCTATCAGACCTGGCCAACCTCACGGGGCTCCACCTAGACAGCAACCAGATCATTGACATCAGCGCGCTATCCGGCTTGATCAACCTTACCAAGCTCTACCTGTACGGGAACGAGATCATTGACATCAGCGCGCTATCAGGTTTGACCAAGCTTACGAGGCTCTGGCTGCGCGACAACCAGATCGTTGACATCCGCGCGCTATCCGGCTTGCCCATCCTAACTGGGCTCTGGGTTCGCGACAACCTTATCAGCGACATCAGCGCGCTATCGGGCTTGGCCAAGCTTGAGAGTCTCAGGTTGTACTACAACCAGATCAGTGACATCAGCCCCCTATCGAACCTGACCAACCTCACAGTGCTCTCCCTGCACAACAACCAGATCAGTGACACCAGTCTCCTATCGGGCTTGACCAATCTCAAGGAGATCTACTTGAGCAGCAACCAGATCATTGATATCAATGCGCTATCGGGCTTGACCAATCTCACGGGGCTCTACCTGGACAGCAACCAGTTCTTTGACATCAACGCGCTATCGGGCTTGACCAACCTCACGAGGCTCTACCTGGACAGCAGCCAGATCATTGACATCAACGCACTATCGGACTTGACCAGCCTCACAAAGCTCTGGCTGCCCAGAAACCAGATCGTTGACATCAACGCGCTATCCGGCTTGACCCACCTTACAGGGCTCTTCCTACGCAACAACCAGATCGTTGACAGCAGTCCCCTATCGGACTTGACCAACCTTACGGGGCTCTTCCTGCACAACAACCAAATCGTCGATATCAGCGTGCTATCCGGCTTGATCAACCTCAAGTGGCTCAACCTGGAGGATAACCAGATTGTCAACATCAACGCGCTCGTTAACAATGCCGGGTTAGGCGCGGAGGATTGGGTAGGCCTCTGCTATAACTACCTCGACCTCACGCCTGGTTCTCCAGACATGCTGAACATCGAAGTTCTACAAGGTCGAGAGGTCCGCGTTGACTTCGATCCACAGAACTGACACCGCTCCGAAGTTCGCATCAATTGGGGTTGTTGGGAGTCATGGGAGCCATCTTGCTAGCGCTGCTGTCGTTTTCAGGTCCTGGTGCGGCATTGTCGCCCTGTTTGTCTACTGACGCCGTGATCGGCTGAGAGCCCCTCGAATCTCTCTTGTGCGAACGGTTGCCTTTCCCTTCTTCACCGGGGAAAATAAGGGGAGGAAAAATGGGCAGAATGCGAAAGCGAGGAGTCTTATGCTCGAAGAGCGACTGGGCGAGGTGCTAACCGTACGTGGGATGACCCTTGCGGTTGCCGAATCGTGTACAGGCGGGTTATTGGCGAGCCGGATCACCGATGTTCCAGGGTCGTCCGCCTACTTCCGCGGGGGAGTCATCGCTTACCAGAATGATGTGAAAGAGCACTTACTTGCGGTCCCGGCTTCGATCCTCAGTCGACACGGTGCGGTGAGCGCAGAGACGGCAAAGGCGATGGCAACCGGGTGCAAGGACCTCCTAGCGAGTGATATCGCGGTGGCGATCACAGGAATTGCCGGCCCCGGCGGGGGAAGCGCGGAAAAACCGGTCGGGTTGGTCTACATTGCTGTGGCTACAGCAGAAGGGGTTCGTTGCCAGCGATTCATCTGGGATGGGGATCGGCTGGCGAATAAGGAACGTTCGGCCGATGCGGCTTTCAAACTCGTCCTCGACAGGCTGGGAGACACACCCTCTCTATTTGAAAGAGGGGAAGAGATCCGGTAGCCTTCCCTCTCAGTCTTCACGCAAGGGAGAGGTAACAATAAAGATCTGTTTATACCTTGAGGTGCACGGCTTAGTCGACCAATCCGGGATTGGGGTAGCGACGCGTAATTCCGTGCAGGCCTTAGAAAGCCAAGGGGTTGCTGTGACAAGGGACCCTACCGCAGATTACGAC
>JAUWNS010000083.1 GCA_030612485.1 Candidatus Bipolaricaulota bacterium | reverse complement strand
TCGCATTCTCCACATTACTCCCAAGTAGTGTGCCTCAGAGTGAAAGTTCTACAATCATTCACCTAGGCTCTCTTCTTGGAGTCTTGCAATTGCGTAGGAAAGTGACATTTGTGAAGAGTTCCATCTTCATTCACGTCGGGTCTCTGGCACGGACGCCTCGCGGGGGAGGCGAAGAAGATGCAAATGGGCTTCAGAAAGCGTTTTCAGCTCCATGAGCATGTTAGGACAAAAGTTCTCTCATCGTTCACGTAGGCTCCACCAGTTGTCATCTGAGCTTGCCCGTAATCCTATCTGTTACGGGAACTGCAACCTGAACTTCATACTGCACACTCTGGCTCACAGGCTACGAAGAAAACGCCGCGCCTGATGCGGGGAGTGCAGGTGGGTGTACTCGGGAGAAGAAAAGAGTTCTGGGTATTCCCTTCTTCGTCTGCGATATGTCTTAAGCGCCCACAGAAAGATCGAATCGCGACTGAGAAACTGCGTGAGTACCCGTTCCTTGTTTCCGCTCCATAGCTCCTCGCGGGTAAAGATCCTTCGGAAGGTGCGCCTCGTAAGCCGGTATAGGATGGTAGGGAGGCTGTAATCAAGCCACACGATCGTATCCGTGCGGGACCACACGATATCGCGCACTGCGCTGTAGTTCCCATCGGTCACCCAAGCCTCACCGCTCAGCGCACGAGCGACCCTCTCACGGAAGATTTCTATGGGGGCCTCGGCCCAGCCGGGCTCCCAATGAAGCGCGTCGAGCTCCACATGTGGCACCTTAAGTCGCTGCGCCAGGTCACCCGCCAGGGTAGTCTTCCCGGATCCGGTCGTACCCACCACCACGATCCGGCGGCCGAGCTTGGAAGGCTTATCCTGAATAAGGGGTTTCACCGCACCAACACGTTCATTCTCGGAGAGGTTTACCTCAGAGAGGTTTGCCATAGTGTACCAAAAATCCTCCGGGACTTTTCAAAAGATCCCGGAGGATTGTCACACGTTCCTTAGGATTACCGGTTAATAAAGACTGTTCCCTTGGCTGTGAAGGTATTCGTCCCATCCGTTGCCATTGCCACGTAGATATAGGGGCCGTTGGCAAGAGTCTTTCCGTCCTCGTTGACCCCGTTCCAAGGAATCTTCGAGACGTCCGTGCCCTCCTTTGTCCACACCAGATGCCCGGAGAGGTCGTAGACCTCAATCGAGAAGGTCGTGGCGATCCCACTTCCGTGATACGCAAAGGCGGTTTCACCCACGAACGGGTTTGGGCCTGCATAGAAGCTCTCGACCGAAAGCTCGGAAGGAACGATCGAGATCGTGTCGAATGAAGTGTCCGTGGGGTCGATCGGATCGGTGTATGTCGCGGTGATCGAATCCCCGATAGCGAGGTTCAGGCTGATCGGGTTGGTGATAAACGTGTCAGCCGTCGCGTCGGGAAGGGGAGAAAGATCGTAGGCTACGCCGGCAATCTTCACCGCACCTGATATGGTGTTCGCACCGGCATGGGAGGAATCGACTACCTTCACGTATATATCGTCGTCTTCCGTGTAGGCTTCAACCTCTATCCCAAACTCATCGACGAACGTTGTTGCCGATCCTCCGGAAATTCCGCCCCCGCCAACCCCGACCTTGATCGCGATCCAGACGTAGTCGGAGTGATTCGACGGATCCTGGTAGGTGGCAAGGATTGTATCGCCCGGCAGGACTCCCAACGTGGGGACGCAGCCGTACTGACTTGCGAGATCGATGCAGGTCACACTGACAAAGTCGCCCGTACCCACGCCTGTCTCCAGAAGGTCGACTGCTGCCCAGCGACCGTTTCGCGGGTTCAACACGTAGAGCTTCGTCCACTTCCCGTTGTTGAAGATGTTCGTGTCACCGAGGAGCGCGTTCACTGGATGCGTATTTCCACGCTCATAGTCACAACCCCAATCGGTGATTGCCCACGGGGCGAATGGGAGGTTCTGCCCGTTCCCTGCTGTCCCGTCCCAGAACCCGTCGATCCGCTCACGGCGGTACTGATCCTCGTCTTGATCGGGGTCGATTACCTCGATGAAGACACAGTCGGAGTTGACGTAACCGGTAATGCGGTTCCCTTGACGGTCGAGGAAGTACATGTTGAGTGATTCGCCGTCGTATACTTGTGTATCAGCGATTTGCATCAGATCAAAGGAGACGTCGTTCGCCAAACGGACGTGATCGATCATCGGAGGGAAGGCCGTATCAGTATCCATATCCCCAAGGCCGCTCATGTCGACATCGGTATAGGTGACATCGTTGTAGCGCGCGTAGATAGTGTCCTCGTTAAATCCCTCGATCTTCCAGTTATCGAGGTTCAACTGATATCCGCCATTGGAACCGGCAAGACCAACGCCCAAGGCGTCCCACACCGATTGGAGCTGCAATCCCTGGTTGATGAAAAACATCGGTGAGTTAGAGGACATCTCATCAAGGATCAACCACTCGGAATCGTCAACTTCATGTGGATCGCAGATGTGTACAACCACTTGATCCGGGCAGCAAGAATCGATGTTAGCGTTGGCATCGACCACTTCCACGTAGACCGGATCGCGTCCGATCCAGAACTCATCCGTATCCTCCCGACTTGCATTGGTAAAACGGGTGATGCTGTGCTGTCGTTCCTCGATGTATGCCGTGGCGAGTCTGAAGTCGTCTTGGTCGTTCGGGTCGACGTAGTACGCTACGAGCACGTCGCGCACCCTTAGTGACTTGAATCCAAGGTCTCCGAGGATACTGTTCAGATTTAGCTGGAAGATCCCTGTATCAGCTCCGGTCTCCTGTGCGTAGAACATCACACGCGTCACTCCAGAAGCGCTCGCTGTATCGAATGAGGTCACATTGCCATCATCGGCTGTCGGATACTCGATGTAATAAGCCCCATCTATGTTCGGCTGATTACTCCCGTTCGCAGAGAGGTTCACATCAGCTGTTGTCAACCCGCTGTCATAGATGTTGTACCAGACCATCGCTCCCGGTCCCACCGTCGCAGGATTACCTGTGTCGATTACACCCCCGTAGCGTTTGAGCATGCAGAAGTTGGTTGCGCTAGTAGCACTCAACGGATTCCAGGAACCGGGATTCACAATGATGAAGATCGGAACGAACTCAACCTTGTTGCAATTGATGTTCTCGTCCGGATCGGCCACTGTTATCGTCGCCGCTTCGTTGGCATCCTTGTACACCCCTTGCCCCCAAGAGATTGTCGCCTTGGTATCGATGATCTTCCCCATTGTCACTGTCACGTCACTCGCATCGTTCTGGTCAACGTACAGCCCCACCACGGTATCCATGTTCTCGAACCGGCCGAGGACGTAGTCTTCTTCAGCTATAGCACCGACATCACCCGGGAGATAGGCGTTCCCAGGCGGGGTCGGGGTTGCAGTGGCGTCTACAAATACAGGTGGATCCTCAGCATCGACCCATACCCTGTTATCTCCAAATCCATCGTTATCTTGATCTGCATAGAGATAGTTTCCCCACTCGAAGTCGGTCGGTTCAATCGATCCTGCAGGGCCACCACCGGCATATGGACCGACGATGTGTGTCTGTCCGCGGCCGTCAGACCCGAAATTCGCGCGGGTTCCAATCTGGAACGGGCGCTTGCTCACGAACAATCCTGTGGAAGAATCTGTCTCCTCCAGGTAGTCTTCACCTAGGTACCCCATTGTGTTGCCGGGGTAGTGTCCCTTATGCGGTTTGTAACCAGCTTCACCGTATGGGGTATCCCCGACACCATCGTCATCCGTATCGACTCCGTTCGCATCGAGATAGCTCTTCCACACAATGTGGGCACCGGTCTTCGCGTCTATTACCTTGACGTCTGTCCAGGTCTTATCGCGCACATCACAATCGATATCTTCATCTGGGTCGAAGACGGCGATCCAGATCTCGTCCCCTTCCTGGATCTTCGTGACTCGATTCTGTCCGTTCTTGTCCGACGCGAAGTAGATCTCCGCATTGGTCGCCCAAATTGAGAGGGCGAAGGAAGAAACGAGCAGAATCGCTAGTACGCTCGCCAATAAATATCGCCTCTTCATAATTAATCTCCTTCTCATACCGTATGCTCTATATCTTTTATCTTACCTGAAAAATAGGACGGACCAGCAGTTCTCTTATCTTCAAGAAGCCGTCTGCCCCAGTATTTGAACGTTAATAGCATCCAAATTATAATAGAGGAAACTTCCCATAAAATACGCAATAAAACCTGCATCCAATCGAGGACTCGATAAGCCACCGCCCCGACCTCACTGCACCCAACAAAGACATAGGTCAGTTCGACCGACCCGACCAGGTAGATCACGTGGAAAGAGGCCAATAGGGCAAACCCCATCAGTGTAAGCTGGGCCCGCTTCCATCTCCCAAGATTAGGGGTCGCGAGGAAGAGAGCAAGAAGGGGGACTAACCCGAAATAGACATAGCGCGAGTAATCGGAGAATGGAGCCGGGTTTCTCATCCCGGGCTCATCGCGGTAGATGAAGATGCTTCCCCCTTGCGCCTCTACAACAGTCACATCGGGTCTCTCCACCAGCGAAAAGACGGGCCGGGCTATTCCGACGATGAGAGCGTTGTAGACAGGGGTGACAAGCGGCCAAATAAGCGCAATAAGAACAAAGAAAACGAGAAAGAGGCCGGCAAAGCGGAGCAGCCCACCGTGGGTACCGGCTTTCTTGTTATGCTCCACGAGGTGCATGAGTCACCTTCCCTGCCCAGAAGAGCCACAAGAATAACGAAAAGACGATGAGCAACGATGGCCATACTAGGAGATGTGCCTGGTCCAGGAAGCTCGGCCAGTAAATGCCGATGTAGAATAGACTGACAAGGCGGACGATGTTGACGGTGAAGATCCCGGCAATGCCGAGCGCAAGGCCGATCAGTTTCGCGAGAAACCGCGCCGGATACGCGACAACTGCCGAGAGAAAGACCGCTGTCATAAAGAGCCCGGTGCAGGCGGTGACAACAGTGATGCTGAAGCGGTTAGAAGTTATGGTATGTCCCATCACCCACGTTCGATTCCCAAATAGGTTGAGGACGAAATTCGTGACATGCGCGATCCCGTTTTGAAGGGATGCCAGCGCAGATTCGCTTCCCATAAACCACAGAATCAGCGCAGCAAGGCCGCTCAGAAAGGCCAGAAAGAGGAGATAAGGACCGAACCTCTTACCTCCTCGCACGAAAATAGCCTCTGCTATCCCGCCAGAACTCTTCCGCTTTTTTTTGTTCTTCATCGTTATCCTTAATAACAGCCTCGTGTCTTCACTCCCTCATCAACGTGCTCTAATCATCAATCGCCTTCGCCGGAAGAGCATCCAAAAGAACGCCAGTGCAAATAGAGAACTGAAGGTGATGGCTCCCCACTCAGAGAGAGTCGGTGCATCGATCGTTCCTGAGATCACGTACCCAGCAGGGGGAACGCCAACCGTTAAGCAGGTCGGATCGTCATCATCCAGCGTGGCGGGGGCGTCGGTCGGCTCCTGCACATCGTTCGTCCCTCCACCATCGCTTGCCCAATGAACGACCCCTTGATTGCAAATCTCCTGGAGGTCCTCTGCATCTTCGTCAATTTTTACCCTGAAAGTAATCGTCACGCCTCCACCTGCGGGGCTCTCACCGTCCCAGACCACTTGATCTCCCGCGAACCCTGCCGTTCCACTACTTGTCGCGACAGACCCGGGAATGTAGGTCATGAAATCCGGAATCGGATCTATGAATTCATGACCAGGATTATTCCCTTGGCGCCCATATCCATGATTGCAGATCTCGATCTCATAAGTGATTGTATCCCCGGGCGAGGGGACGCCTCCGTTCTCGTCAGTGAATCGTTTCTCAGCATCAATAACAGGAGGATATCTAACGATTATCAAGCAGGTAGGGTCATCATCTACTTGTGTGCTAGGGTCGTCGGTCGGCTCTTGAGAATCATTGACACCATTCCCGGTACTATCCCAATGAATAGCACCTTGATTACAGATAATTGTCTGATTTAGAATGCTCTCATCGATCACCACCTGGAAGGTGATCGTCACACTCCCTCCCGCAGGGATCTCACCATCCCATACCACTTGAGTGCCCTCGAATCCCGCTGTTCCAGTTGTCGCGTTGACGGATCCGGGAATGTAGGCCATGAAGTCTGGAATCCCATCGACGAACTCGTAGCCGGGATTGTTCTCTTGATCACCATATCCGTCATTGCGGATCGTGATTCTGTAGGTGATAGTATCTCCAGGGATGGGCGATTCTCCGTTCTCATCGGTGTAAATCTTCTCCGCAACAATCACTGGAAGAGGCCGAATGACTGTTAGACAGGTGGGATCATCATCTTGTGGTGTGGAGGGATCGTCGGTCGGCTCTTGTGCATCATTGGTATCATCTCCAGCACCATCCCAATGGACGACGCCTTGATTACAGATAGTTGTCTGGTTTGGAGTATTCTCGGCAATCACCGTCTGAAAGGTGATCGTCACACTCCCTCCCGTGGGGATCTCACCGTCCCAGACTACTTGATCTCCCTCAAAACTTGCCGTTCCACTACTGGCCGCGACAGACCCGGGGATATAGCTCATAAGATCCGGAATCGAATCGATGAACTCATAGCCTGCGTTATCGCCCTGATCCGCGCAACCATCGTTCGTGACCGTAATCTCGTAAGTAATTATGTCTCCAGGCGCAGGGGAGCCACCGTTCTCATCGATGTAAGTCTTCTCCGCCTCGATCCATGGAGCCAGTGGTCTCACCATTACTGTAACCGGAATCGTGTACTGGTTATTCTCTTCATTCAATTCATCGACTTCGTGGTTCACGTCAGCCCATGCGATAATCGAGTGAACACCTGGCGGAATATCGATCGTATCCCAGAGGAATTCCAATACCACGTATTCACACGCCTCTAATCCAGCATCGATCCGTGCTGTTCCGATTAGATGCACCTCGTTGAACTGGTCGTAGTAAAGCGAGACATCGAATGGACCTGCATCACCACAGCTCAGGTTGTCAACGGTAACTGTGATCGTGATAGTCTCTCCCTGGCAGACGATGAGATCTTCTCCCTGTGATCCTGGAGCAGTAGCAATCTGGACGGCGATATGTCCATCCGAGAGGAGTGTCCCCGGAGGCGGGAACCAAAGGTCCGGATCCCTATAGCACGGGGGATCGTCAGCAACTCCCACGATCGAGATCAACAAGAGAAGTAGAGCAAGGGCCATAATCGCTGAGACACACTTATGATTTGCACGCATTCTTATCACACCCCTTCCGCACAGTGACGGATAAATCTGCCTTCAAAGCTCAACCATACGTTATGAGTATTACACGAGAAAGGACCGGCGAGCGCGTTATCTGTGATATGGATCACATCACCCCGGACACAATGGCGGTGGAATTGGTGTGATATGGATCACAGAAGGGGGGGACCCATGTCTCCCTGAGCACAACGTCGATAGACTTACCACAAACAACCTTTTAAGACTCAATCAGTCGATCTTGACGCTGACGGAGACGGCGAGTGCCGAAGCAACGATCCCGGCGAGTCTCCCTTGCCTGAGGGCGAGGGTATCGCTGTGCTACCTTCCGAAAGAATGGGAAAGGAACAGATGGAAGGGTATACTGATTGTGTTCTCGATTCGAGAGTCCGGCGTTCATAGCGGAGCTACCCAAAGGAGGAAGAGATGAGCTGTTACACCGAACGTATCGAGTACCTATCAGAGCAGCTGGAGATGCACGCGCTAGACTACTTGGTCCTCATTCCCGGGGCGAACTTCACCTACTTCACAGGGCTCCGTAAGGAAGTGAGTGAGCGGCCGTTTGTGGGATTCTTCCCCGCGAGTGGGATCCCGACGTTCATCGTCCCACGCCTGGAGCAGACAGCAACAGAGGAATCGCTCCCATATGACGCCGATTTCTACGCATATACCGACGAGGAGGGATATGAAAGGGCATTCGAGCGAGCCTGCTTGGATCTTGTAGGTAAACGTCTCGGAATGGAATACCGAAGCATGCGTCTGTTGGAACTGCGACAGATCGAGAAGGATGCGCCCGGGTCTTCTTTCGAAGAGGCTGATCCGTTCTTGGCTCGGCTCCGCATGGTAAAGGACACAGAGGAGATAGCCACAATGCGAGAGGCGATCCGTATCAGCGAGGAGGCCTTGCAGGCAATGCTCGACCAAGTGCGACCGGGACAGACTGAGATGGAGGTTCAAAACCTGCTTCACATCGAGTTGCTTCATAAGGGTGCACACGGGATGGGTTTTGATCCTCTCATTCTCTCCGGGCCACGGGCGGCGCTCCCCCATGCCACGGCGGCCGATCGGACCCTACAACCAGGAGATTGCCTTATCATAGACTTCGGGGGAAAAATCGGAAGCTACACAGCAGACATCACTCGCACCATCGCCATTGGCACGGATAATCCCGAATGGAAGGAGATCTATGAAGTGGTGAAAGAAGCGAATGCCACCGCACGTCGCCTAGCCCGACCGGATGTCAAGGCTGAAGATGTCGATCGTGCCGCGCGCGGCGTAATCGAGAAGGCTGGTTATGGAGAGTATTTCACCCACCGTACTGGACATGGGTTGGGTTTGGAGGTCCACGAACCGCCGTACATCGTCGCCGGGGATAAGACAAGATTGCAGCTGGGGATGACCTTCACCATCGAGCCAGGGATCTACATTCCGGGTAAGTATGGCGTGCGTATCGAGGACGATGTTCTCATCACGGAAGACGGGTGCGAGGCGCTCTCGACCTTTCCAAGGGAATTGATCGCGATCTGATCCACGCACAGGAACTCGCCTTATCAGCCAACACGCCTGCAAAAATGACCGACCCTCTCTTGGGTCAGCAGGCATAAACCTGCACCGTCGTTGCTCCCCACACGCCCATTTTGTATGAGATAACTCTCCTGGTTGACACGCCGCAGAGCAGTTGTTATACTGCACGCTTGCTTGACAATAAGAGTACAAGAAATTTCCCGGCTTCCTGATTAAGGGAAGCTGTGGCAGTCACCACCAAACAACAAGGGGAGCTTACGCCGCGAGATGACGAATCAAGAACGGCGAGTCCGCGATAAGGTGTCGGCCAAACTTGGGTCTACAACCCAAGCGGATAGAATATAAGGAGCGCTGCTTAACCTCCTTGGCGGCGTAAACCTTTCTGTCCGGCAGGCTGCCGTTCGAATCGGTATGGGCGAGGGAAACCTAGCTCCCCTCTTCCCTCTTTTTAAGGCTCTTTGTCGTTTCGAGTGGGTACCTAAAGAGAAAGGGTGAAGCGATAAGACTCTCGCGAAGGTACAAAACGTTTCACCACGAAGGAGGACGAAGCGCTTGATCCCACTCTTAAGTTTGGTGACATTGAAGTTCATCAGGAGTTCGGTTTTTACCCTTGCTAGTTTTATATAGGTTCAACAGCTCATCGAATTCCATTCTTCGTGTCCTTCGTGCTCTTCGTGGTGAATTCTCTTTAGCATCTGTCCCGTGCGAACCGAAATTAGA
>JAUWNS010000079.1 GCA_030612485.1 Candidatus Bipolaricaulota bacterium | reverse complement strand
TAGTTAGCGAACCAAATAGGAGAGTCATCAACAAAGATTTCCTCTGCCTTTCTAATTAATTCCATCCTTTTTTCGAAGTTGGTTTCCTTGCCTGCTAGATCAAGGTAATGGTCAAACCTCGGGTTGAAGTATGCGGGGAAGTTACCTTCGGCGCGACTACGTTGAGAGAGGTATCTGCTCATGTAGCTTAGCGGTGATACCGATCCACCAGTTGAGGTCATTCCAGCGTCGTGCTCTCCTGTATTTCGTCGGGTATGTCGAGCCGCAGATTCTAACGGCACTAGTGTAACCTTGAAACCTACTGCCTCTAGGTAGGGTACGGCTGCTTCAACGTAAGGTATACCCCAGGTTGGGCTTGTTGAGTCACCGATGATTTCAACGGATACGCCATTCTCGTAACCGGCGGCCTTTAGTAGCTCCTTTGCAAGTTCCGGATTGTAGTCATAGCCCACTAATTCCGGATTGTAGGTCGGGAGAGAGTTTGGCAGATATCCAACACACGGGAAAGCCATACCTAAAAGAAACTTTTCTATTATGATTTTATTGTCAATGGCATAATTGAAGGCCTGACGAACCTTCTTATCAACAAATGGTCCTTCTCGTGTATTGAAGTAGAGGTTACGCGTCCAAAGCTCAGCCACTTCAATTAAGTAGTCCTTGTATAGAGGGTCGTTCCTATACTTTAGATACTGAGGCGATGTAAGTCGCGTGGCATCTATTTCTTCGGCTTCGAAAGCGGCTCCCCTCGTACCTGGTTCTAGCATGGTGCGGTAGATAACTTTGTCCAGGTAAGGACGCTCACCATAGTAGTCTTGGAAAGCGACCAATGTGATTTCGTTTCCAATCCAGCTCTCAAACTTGAACGGACCACAACTCACAGGGGTTCGGCCAAAATCCCGTCCTAAGCTCTCAACGGCTTCTTGTGGAACAACCGAGGCACCTGGTTCAGCGAGCTTGTACAGAAAGTCCACGTCGATACTGGTCAATGTGATCTTGAGGGTGTAGTCATCGATGACCTCCAGTCCGGAGATGTGATCGGCTGTCCCCGCTTTGTAGGCATCAACGCCAACAACATTCTCCAGGATGTTAATGGGAATTGCAGCCTCGTCAGGGTTCATCAACCTTTCAAACGAGTATATGAAGTCACTCGCAATAACTTCCCGGCCATTATGGAACTTCACGCCGTGGCGCAGATGGAACGTATACGTCAGCAAATCGTCACTGACATCAGGTAAACTTGCGACAGCGGGCACTATTTTGAGCGTAGGAAGATCCAGTTTGATAAGCCCCTCAAAGGCTTGGAAAATGACCTGTATATCTTCCGCTCGTTCACTTCCTATACGGATTGGATCCATCGAGATGTGGGCACTGTACGTCTCCGGCATGATGAAGGTTCCACCATACCGTGGTTGTTCTTGATCCGCCCAGCCGATTACCCCGTATGCACTTAGCAAAGCCACTAGTAATACAGCTATGCCCAAGGTTTTAAATCTTAGCATTCCTATACCTCCTTGTATCGCTTTTGCTCTTTTTTCGATAGGTTTCCCACCGTTCTTCGTCGTCCCGTGTTTCTTGAATATCACCTCCTGCGTTAGTTAAGTACCCCGGTCTTTTCGCGCACGGTTATTTGATGTTCTGCAAGTTCTTTTAGCACAGGTTCATAAATCACTGGATCTACAGGAATGTGAACTCCCCTCAGGGCAATTTCTCCCTGCAAAACAAGTTTCGCTGCGATGGCTGCTGGTATACCAACCGTCCGCGCTACGGCTGAATCTCCGCCGGGAATACCGTAATCTATAAGGGTTGAGGTTATCCGCTCACTGGCACGACCGCCGGGATACTCTACGATGAATTCATCCTGCAGAGCGACCATGTCCCTCTCGTTATCCTCATAACTCGTTTCTTTCAGCATCTGTGCCAACAGGACGTCAAATACTGAGCCCTGCTGTAGAGGTAACGGTTCATCACTCAAAAAGTCAAGCCATTCAAGTCTCTTCATTACCGTAGAATCTTTATCGATATGAAATTTTGATGTCAGATTTCTTTCAAGCTCATCCGAATTCGAGCTTCCTGTAAGTTCCCAAAGGAGTTCCCGGTAAGAAAATCTTCCCAGGTCACTCCTTTCTTCCTCATCTAGCAGTCCCAACTCGATGAACCTCTTTAAGGTCTCACACCAACCTACATAACGGAGAGTCCCACGATAGATAGTCCGCGTTGTGAGGATTCCATAGGTATCGATATATGAAAGACAATCCATATTTGGATAGTTCTCAAAATACCCTAAGCCTTCGATATACCGCAGAGAATAGTGCTCAAGAAGCTTGTCTGAAGGAATAGCTATTTCTTGCCCATCTTGCAGATACTTTGCTGGCCGCTTGGCCGCGCTAAGTGCACCACGCGGAAACCAGGAGAACTTATATCCAAAGGGATTCAAGCTCGCTTCCGGAGCCGGGATCGCTCCACAAACGGAGTAGAAACTCACTACTTTCCCACCCTCCCCTTGGACCTTGTGAATGGTTTTCATTGCCGACATGTGATCAATGCCAGGATCAAGACCGATCTCGCCTAGAATCAGTACTCCTGCCTCTCTAGCTTCTCTATCCAAGGCCCTCATCGCATCACTGACATAGGAGGTTGTTACCATCGGTTTTCCCGCTTCAATACACAGCTTGGCAACGTTTGCGTGATAGGCAGGCGGCACAAAACTGGCTACAAGATCGGTTTGGGCATCAGATATGAGCGCACGCAATGCTCGAGTATCACTTACATCCAGCACTTGAGCGTCTCCCCGTGGATGATTGCCAATGAGCTCCTCAGCCCTGCTGACGGTGCGAGATGCAACCTTCACCTGAAAATCTGGTTGGCTCAACAGGTAATGGACGAACGGCCTTACTACCATACCGGCTCCGAGAACGAGAACCTTGTTCAACTTCCTCCTCCTTATTCTTACTTTTCCTCCTGCGGGTACCGACCCCTAGTGTATTTCTGCAAATCCTCAAAGTGAGCTTTCACCGCTTTAGCCCCTGCCTCTTCATCACGTTTCTGAATGGCTTCAAGGATAGCCTCATGGCCGGCTAAACACCCTTCTACGTCTTTCCAGACGTATCCTAGCCTCAGCTCTTCCAGCAATTCTTGTGTAGTGATCTCTAAAAGTGGACGAAGTGCGTTCATCAGGGGAAGATTATCAGCGGCTTTAGCAACAGAGAGGTGAAAATACGTATTGGCACCGAGGAATCCATCATAATCTTTGGCAAGGGTAACCTTGCGCATCGCTGCTAAAGCGTCAGCGATTTTATCTATATCTTCTTTATTGGCTCGGTCTATGGCAAACTTTACTAGGGAGTCTTCTATCTCTTTCCTTGCTTCCCAAATTTCAAATAGATCTTCGCTTTTTTCCACAAAAGATACAATCTGATCGATGTTAACCTTGTTTTTTACACTACTACGGATGTATGTGCCGGCACCGGCTCTGCTTTCGATAACACCTAGTATTTGAAGCGCACTAAGAGCCTCCCTGACGGAGTTTCTACTGACCTTCATCTGTTCAGCGATGTCTCTCTCTGAAGGCAGTTTATCTCCGATCTGGTACTCACCCTGTTCGATGGCACTCATTATTTGTTCTACGACATAGGTGCCTTTTGTTTTCACTTGTTCGATCTCTTGAAAGGACATATCTCTCCTATTGATTGTGGCCCTGCCAGTAGACCGGTCTAATGGTAGAACCACCATCCACCACTCTATCACACTCTTATCCTCTTGTCAAGAGAAAGAGCGGGATAAAGCCGCAGTCCATCCTCTACGCGGTCGCGGCAAAGCGCCACTCGGCAAAGTCGCAGATGGGGCGATAGCCGATCTTTTCGTAGATGTGGTTAGAGGTCGGATTCTCTAAATCGGCAAATAGGGTACAGAACGAATAACCGGAATCGAGGAGGCGTTTGCTCAGGCTCGCCACGCACGCGGCGGCATACCCCCTCCCGCGATACTCAGGTGGAGTGTAGACCAAGTTCACGCTGACTCCGTTTGTCGTCGGGTGACTCCCCGCCGCCACGGAGACCGGACCTGCATCCTCCCAAACGAAGATCTCTTTGTGGGCGATCCGCCTCCTCGTTGATCTTTGCACATCGGAGAGAGGGTTGTTTGGCACGGCCTCGTGGTGGAAGGCGAGTGTCCATTGCGCAAGGAGTGTCAGGTCATCCTTTGTCGCTGCCCTGAACGAGCCAGAAGGGGTCTGGAACTGGTTCACCTCGGTCAGCCTGTATATACCGTTGACGCATCCCCCGTATGGTTGATTCACCCGTAACCTCTTCCCAAGCCTTGGCAAAGGCACTTGCCACAGCAGATCTCCCGGTGACACCGGGAACAGGCAACCCCTTGGCGCGAAGATCAGCTGTGAGCAGTTTGAACACCTCCAGGCGCGCGTCTGTATCGCTATAGACGATTAATTTGTGCGGTGGGGTCATGATGGCAGCGACGAGGAGATCGTCGTTCTGCTTCACCATGGCGAAGTATGGCGCGGGTTCGATCTCTTCGGATGATCGGGCCATCTTGAGGCAGAGTCCCAGCATGAGGTTGTTCTCCACCTCATGCTCCTCGAGGATGCCTTGAGTCTTCTTAAGAAACGCGTCCGCGCTTTGATATGTCGTGAGATCCATTCTCTCTTAGTTCCTCCCTGAAGGAGAAGTCTGTTTCCGACCGATTATCAGGATCTACACCGGGGCTTGCTCTACCACCGTTACCGTTACTGTGAGACGCCCGATCAGCTCATTCTCAGATATTGCTGAGAGGAGGAGTGTGGCTTTCTCCCCTATGAGGGCGTCAGATGGGGGGACTACGGTGAGTAGGAAGTCCCACGAATTACCTGGGCCATTACCTGGGCCGTTCGGGTCGATCGTCACTGTGGTTTCGCTTAAAGAAGCGTACCAGCCAGCGGGGACGTCATCAAGTCGGATACTAAATGTTTTCTTTTCCCATCTAGGGTTTTGCAACGTGCACACCCAATGGACAGCCTGGCCCGGTTGCACGTTCACCAAGACCGAGGTTCTCTCTACCGGGTGGGCCGTTATAGTAAACTGGGCTTCGTGTAATTCCGTGAAATCCCCTCTGGTTATGCCCTTTCCCTCCCCTCGGTAGATCGTGATGTGTCGGGGGGTGAGAAAGGTGATAGGGACTTCTCTTCTTGTTGGCATCCAGTTTCCCGTCTCGAACTCTACCCACCCAAGATCTGGGAAGTAGGCTGCCATCCAGCAGTGACCAGCTTTTGAGTCTTCCCTGTCTGCCACAAATCCGAAGACTCGCTGTGCCGGGATTCCCGCTGCCCGGAGGAGTGCCACGGTAAGGTTGGCGAAGTTGAGGCAGTTCCCCTTCTTGTTCTGTAGCGTGAAGAGAGCGTCCGCCTTCGAAACAGGGGAACACGAATCCCGTGAGCATGTATAGCGTACGTTCGCGCGCACCCAGTTCAGTATTCGTACCACAGCTTCGAGCTCAAGCCGGCACCCCTGAACCAACGAAAGGGCAAGCTCCCTGATTTCGGAGTTTGTGCTTTGAATCTGTGGGGTTGACGCCCATAGGGAGTTAAACGCCTCCCAGGGGAGATCGATCGACTCGACAGGGAAAGGGGCAGAGGTATAGATCGGTCCGTATCGAGTCTCTTCCACGATTCTTACCTCTCGCTTTGCCACGAGCTTGTCCGGAGGGTGATACCAAACCAGCGTAGTCCAGGTGTTTCCGGAGAGGTCGGTCTCCTCCCAACGATCATCAAACGCAGGCTCTCCTGTGAATACCTCGGATTGAGCAATCTGGGCATGAAGCGGTTGGTCCAAACTTTGCACGGTTGGTATCGTGACATTAAGTGTCCGGCTATCCTGCGTGCTGACCATGACGGAGTAGGTGTAATCAGTCTCTTGCTGGAAAACCCCCTCTAGGATGAAGAGAGTTGGGCTCTCGTCGGCCCTTGCGACTCCGAAGGACCCAATGGCCAGAACGAGCACGATGAGCGATAGCCTTCGCCAGCTCGTGTGTCCTCTCGATGGTTTTCTTACAGATGTGGAACCATACACCGTGTGTAACATGGAGGTCGCCTCCTGAAGCGCAGCGATTTGTTTATTATAGCACTTCACTTCAAAGTTGTCTCTCGCAAGAAAGCATCCGCGTTCTGATAGGTTGTAAGGTTCATTCTCTCTTTCTCCTTTGGGATAACCCTCGATTGGGTAGTCTAGCCACTGAATTGCTGTTTGTTACACACCGCAGAGGAATTGAGAGATCGGGAGAAGGGAGACACGGGGACGGGGAGAGGGGGAGACACGGAGAGGCGGGGAACTCGTTATCACTCGCCCAAGAGGTTCAATCGCTCAATCATCCAGCCCTCTACTCGGTGGCTATCGATTACAGCGGACACACGTCGGCTCTAAGAATCCGGCGGATGGATAGATCATATTGGACACGGCACCGCGCCCGTTGTGCTAGCATCGGCTAATCTAGCATTATGAAAAGGATCAGGGTGTTCTTGCTCATCGTTGCGGTGGTTCTCATCTCCCTTTTCTTTGCCGGTGTCTTCAAGCGCCCTTCCTCTGACGTGCAACCCGTGGTAGTGGCGCCAGAGAGTCCATCCGTCACCATCGTTCTAGATCCCGGCCCCGGCGGACGCGCCCCTGGGGCGGTGGCCGGCGATGTCCTGGAAAAAGACGTGAATCTAGCGATTATCGAGCGACTGAAGAACCTGGCCGAACGGGAGCCCAGGCTCAATCCCATCCTAACACGCACAGCGGACGTCACCGTTGATAAACTCGATCGCATCCATCTGACCGATGAGGTTGAAGCAGCCCTCTACCTCTCGGTTCACATCAATGCATTTGGTGACCCAGGGGTTCACGGGGTGGAAACCTGGATCGATGATACGCGCACACCGGGTGATCCGAGCTACCTCTTAGCGGAGTCGGTGCAGAATGCCCTTGTTGACGCTACTGGAGCCCGCGATCGTGGCGTTAAGTCACAAGGGCTTTACCTTCAGCACACCACGCTTCCCGCTGTATCGGTCGAGGTCGGGTTTCTCACTTGCCCTGAAGAGCGGACCAAGCTGCTCGACTCAACCTACCAGGACCAGATCGCACAGGGCATTCTGAAAGGAATTCTTAATTACCTCGACGCTGTGGAAGCATTCGAAGAGCCAGTCGGAACGGGTCAGTAGCAGCCAGAGGTTCACTGGCACACTACTGCTCGTCTTCAAGCGCGAACCCTAGTTCCAAGCACTTTACCGCAGAGGGCGCTGAGGAATTGAGAGATCGGAAGATTGAATAGTCGGTGGATTAAGAGATTTGGAAGCTAAAAATCAATCACTCAATCCTTTCCTCTGCGTGCTCCACGCCCTCTGCGGTGGAAGCTTCTGTTCCGCAAGAAGAGGATTGTGCAATAGCCTGTGTTAGGGTAAGACGCGAAGTCCGGGGACTCTAGAGAAGTCTCCTTTGTCGAATGTGTAGACTCCGGCGAGAGATTCCCGTTCGGTGAAACAGGCGAGGTACGCATCGGTGAAGTCGATATTCAGTTCGGCGTGGAGGGCCGCTGCCTCTTCCAGGAGACGAGCGTCCTCAACTTCGATTCCGGTCATGTTCAAGATGGCGATTGCTTTCTCGGCCGCTGCGCGCTTGGAAAGTTGAAAGATGGATGTTTCCAGTGTCCAAATGATCTCGGCGATAACGAGGGAGGGAACAACCAGTTGCAACTTCCCTCTCTCTGCTTTGCGCAACGTTCTCTCCGCCTTTTCAGCTTGCTCGGATGGCTCCCCTGTTAGATAGCGGAGGAAGAAACAGGTATCAACGCTCGCTCTTGGCACGGACATGACGGGAAACGCGCTCCTCGCGCGCGATCTTTCGCAGTTCCTCCATCGATTTCACCGGCTTCTTCGGCTTAACAGACCCGCGCATCTCTAGAAGAGCTTTCCTCTTTATTGGAAACACCCGTATTGCGCCATCCTCTTCAATGAACATGATCCCATCTCCTTGCTTTAGGTCCCACAAACGTGAGATCTGCGCGGGTACTGTGATCTGCTTCTTCGTGGTCAGCGTAGCGATCGGCATGACGGTTCTCCTTGAAAATACAAATTACCTTACAAAAGCATTATACTCTTACTTCTGACGGCGTCAAGTCTTCTGCCTGTTACGTAAGGCAAAAGGAGTTCTCTCGCCTATTCGTTTCACTCGCTAAGATCTGTCTGCCGTCTGCCTGTCCTTCGGACGCAGACAGGTACTGGCACAGGCAGGCGCTGAGAACGCCAAGGTATATACTGGGAGGAGAGAGAAGCACTTTGTTGCGTCGGTTCTTGTCGCCGTGTCATCTGGCCGGTTTTAGTTTGGTGAGGCGCCCTGCGGCAAGGAGTTCCTTCGTTCTCTCCTGCAGGTGGAACTTCTGGATCTTCCCGGACTGGGTCATCGGAAACTTGTCGACTATCGCTACGTAGCGGGGGATCTTGAAGTTCGCGATCTCCCCGACACAGTAATCGACGATCTCCTGTGGGTCGATCGTCATCCCTTCGCGGGGAATGATGTAGGCAACGGCAACCTCTCCCATCACCTTATCTGGAATGCCGACGACGGAGACGTTCTGCACCTTGGGATGGGTGAACAAGTACTCCTCGATCTCGGCGGGGTAGACGTTGAACCCACCGGTGATCAGCATATCCTTCTTCCGACCGACGATCTTGACGTATCCTTCCTCATCCATCGTCGCCAGGTCCCCAGAGTAGAGCCAACCGTCTTTGTCGATTGCTGTAGCGGTCTTATCGGGCATCTTGTAGTAGCCGAGCATGACGTTGTACCCGCGGCAGGAGAGCTCGCCCGTCTCGTTCGCTGCAACAGGCTGGCGATCGTCATCCGAGATCTTCACCTCGATCCCTGGAAGGGCCCTTCCGACCGTCTCCACCCGGCGCTCGATCGAGTCGTTGAACCGGGTCATCGTGATCACGGGCGAGGCCTCGGTGAGACCGTAGGCGATGGAGACGTTGCAGTGAAGCTCCTCCAGTACTCCTTTCATCACCTCTACCGGGCAGGGAGCGCCGGCCATGATCCCGGTGCGGAGCGACGACACGTCGTAGGTGGAGCCGTCTTCCTTCCCCTTTCGGTATTCTTCGAGCTCCAGCACGAACATCGTGGGAACGCCGTAGAGGATCGAGACATGCTCCTTTTCGACGAGTTCAAGGGCTTCTTTTGCCTTGAAGATGGTCATAGGGACGATGCTCGCTCCCCAGGTGATCGATCCCATGATCCCCATCACGCAGCCGAAGCAGTGGAAGAACGGGACCGCAAGAAGGAAGACATCCTTTTCGGTTGTGTGTAAGACCCCGGTCACTTGTTTCGCGTTCTCGGCGATGTTGTGGTGGGAGAGCATCGCTCCCTTTGGATTTCCCGTCGTTCCCGAGGTGTAGAGGATGAACACATTGTCCTGCGGATCGCAGGTTGCTTCGCGCTCGGCGAGCTTCTTATCACCGAGGTGAGCTGCACCAATATCCTCGACCTCGTTGAAGGAATGAGTATCGCGCCCTTTCTCCCCGGTAACGACGACATGCTTGAGGTTGGGAAGTTTATTGCGTACCTCGCTGATCATCGCACGGTAATCGATTCCGACGAACGTGTCGACCATGAACAGTGTTGTCGCCTCGGAATTCTCAAGGATGTACTGTACCTCATGGGATTTGTAGCGGGTGTTCATCGGAACGACGACCGCACCGATACGGGCGACAGCGAAGTAGGCGACGATCCATTCAGGGACATTCGGCATCCACAGGCCGACTTTCTCCTCCTTTTCCACACCGAGTTCAATCAACCCACGCGCTAGTCGATCGACACGAGCGTTCAGTTGCTCGTAGGTGAGAGAGCCATTCTCATCGATGATGGCGTTCCGCTTCGGAAATTCGGCTGTGGTATCGGAAAGGACCTTGGACAGAGTTCTCATTGCTTCACCTCAGGGATTGGGGTATTGTGATAGGAAGATTATCTCGAAAGCGACGGCAATGAGCAACTAGTCCTCGGTCGCCTTCACGCCTACGATAAAGAAAAAAGAGGGGGAATGACGATGCACGGTGGCTACGGCAG
>JAUWNS010000053.1 GCA_030612485.1 Candidatus Bipolaricaulota bacterium | reverse complement strand
TCGACGCCGCTCTCACCGAGGAGGCAAATAGGCACGATGTGGCGCTGCGCATCGTACAATCGAACCACGAGGGGGTCCTCATCGACGCGATCCACGCTGTCATCGACTGGGCCGACGGGATCCTGATCAATGCCGGGGCGTCCACCCACACTAGCGTTGCCCTGCGGGATGCTCTCGCCGGGGTGAACCTGCCTGCGGTGGAGGTACACCTGTCGAACATCTACGCGAGAGAGGCGTTCCGCCACCGCTCGCTCATTGCTCCGGTCTGCGTGGGGCAGATTTCAGGTTTTGGCTGGCAAAGCTACCTGCTGGGACTGACCGCGCTTTTGGAGATCCTTTCTGTGCGCAAAGAGGACGAGGGATGAAACCAGCAGCGAGATTGGCGTCCATCCCCCTGTATCCGTTCGCCCGCTGGAACCAGGAAGTAAGGCGCGTTCAACAGGAAGGAAGGGACGTAATCCGACTGGACATGGGTAATCCCGACCTTCCCCCACCGCAACCGGTCATCGACGCCCTCTGCCGATCGGCGCAGCGCCTCGATCAACACGACTACCCTGGCTACCGCGGTATCGCCGCCCTGCGGGAGGCGATTACCAACTACTACGCGCGGCGGTTCGACGTGACCCTCGATCCAGAGAGTGAAGTCGTCACCCTCCTCGGGTCGAAGGAAGGGATCATCAATATGTCCTTATCCTTCCTCGATGAGGGCGACGTCGCTCTTATACCCGATCCTGGTTACGCCCCCTACACTAGGGGAGCGCTCCTTGCCAGCGCGAGCATCCACCGCGTTCCGCTGCGACACGAGAATGGGTTCCTCCCCGATCTCGATGCCATTCCCGTTGATGTCGCCAGGCGTGCCTCACTGCTGTGGCTCAACTATCCTAATAACCCCACCGGGGCCATTGCTGATCTTGATTTCTTCGCGCGCGCGGTGCACTTTGCCCGTACACACGACATCCTCCTGTTTCATGACGCCCCGTACAGTGACGTCACCTACGGCGACTACACCGCTCCCAGTATCCTCCAGGTTCCCGGAGCGAAGGAGGTAGCGGTGGAGTTTAACTCCCTGTCCAAGACGTTCAACATGGCCGGATGGCGGATGGGGATGGCGGTGGGGAACGCGCCCGCCCTTGCGCTATTGGCACGGCTGAAGTCAAACATCGATTCCGGGATCTTCCTGCCGCTGCAGGAAGCGGCTGTTCGTGCCCTTGGTGTCAAGAGAGAGTGGATCGCCGCCCGCAACGAGATATATCGCCAACGACTAGAGCGCGTCATCGCTGCGCTACGTGCGTTCGGGCTTGCTGCCGCCCCTCCCCGAGCAACTTTGTACGTGTGGGCGAGGGTGCCGGACGGGTGGGGAGCGGAAGAATTCGCCTTGGCGTTGCTCGAAAAGACGGGCGTTGCCGTTGCCCCGGGATCGTTCTTCGGCCCAGGAGGAGAAGGATATGTTCGCCTGTCAGTCACCACCGCGGGCGAGAGGATCGAGCAGGCGTGCCAGCGCTTACGCAACACTAGCCTTTCTCGATGGGATAAATGAGAGATGGCCAGGGTAAATCGCGCGTTATATCTACTTCTCGCCCTGGAAACTTGCATCAGGTCTGCCGCTTCATGCTCATCTTGCATGAGACAACTCTCATTCTAGACCTCAAGGGGTACGATTGTTTATTCTCAGGCAAAGACGGTGACCTACATGGATGAACGTATTTTATTGGAGGGCCTCCAAGAAGCTATACGGGCTGCGGCAACCGAACTTCCTGTTGATGTTGTAGACGCTATAAACCGGGCAAGAGATAAAGAAGAGAGCACCGGCGCTGTACAACTTAGCGCCATCTTGGAGAACACCGAAGTCGCCCGGCGTAACTCGGTCCCGATGTGTCAAGATACGGGGATCCAGACCTTTGTTGTCCGTGTAGGGGTGAAATTTCCACTCCTCTCTTCGCTACGTTGCGTTATCGAAGAGGCTGTGCGTTGCGCGACACGTGACGTTCCGCTGCGCCCCAATACGGTCGATCCATTCACGGGACAAAACCCTGGGGACAATACAGGGTATCACATTCCCTATATCCTGTGGGAGCTTGAAGAGGGCGACGCATGCCTCATTCATCTTCTTCCAAAAGGGGGAGGAAGCGAGAACTGTAGTGCACTCCGCATGCTTCCTCCGGGTGCCGGGCTCGCAGGGGTCAAACGTTTCGTTGTCGATCATGTCGTTGCATGCGGAGGGAAACCTTGTCCGCCCGGTGTAATTGGCGTAGGTATCGGTGGTGGTGCCGATCTAGCGATGAAGCTCGCCAAGCTGTCGCTATTGCGCCCCGTGGGAGATCGGCATCCCAACATGAGTGTCGCGCGGATGGAAGAAGAGTTGCTCGGCTTGATCAACGAGAGTGGGGTGGGTCCGATGGGCCTCGGCGGACGAACGACGGCCCTGGATGTCCATATAGAGTTCGCCCATCGACATCCGGCATCGCTGCCCGTCGGTCTCGTATACCAGTGCTGGGCTGATCGACGCAAGATCGTCACCGTCGATGGAGCCGGCCATGTGGAGGTGAGCTAGATGGACACGATCCTAAGGACGCCGTTCGACGAACGGGCGATACGAGATCTACGCGCCGGTGACACGATTTACATTACGGGGAGCGTCTTCACGGCGCGAGATGAGGCTCACCAGGTCTTGCTCCAGGCCGCGCATAGCGGCGAGGAGCTTCCGTTTCACCCGGGAGAGATGGCCATGTTCCACTGTGGCCCTGTTGTGCAGAAGGAAGCATCCGGATGGAACGTTGTGTCCGCCGGTCCGACCACGAGCATCCGGATGGAGATGTTTGAGGCGGAGTTTCTCCGCACCTACTCCACTCGCCTGATCATCGGAAAGGGAGGGATGGGGGCCCGGACCCTGGAGGCGCTCTCCGACGTTGGTGCTGTCTACACGCATTTCACCGGGGGAGCCGGGGCGCTCGCCGCACGCGCGATCCACAGGATCACCGGTGTTCACTGGTTGGAGAAACTTGGAATGCCGGAAGCCGTGTGGCTACTTGAGGTCGAGAGGTTCGGACCGCTCTTGGTTACGATGGATGCTCGCGGAAACGACCTATACAAGAATTTGGCGGTTTTGATCGATGATAACATGAAGAAGATTTACGCTCGCATCGAAGAGGAGGCATAGAATGTTGGACGCACTCGTCAATATCGAGAAGATGAAACAGAAAGCCCAAATTCCCGGGAAGAAGGCTCCGGCGTGGCACGCGCACTACCATGGAAAGGTGGAGACGGCTCTCAAGTGTTCTGTTGCGGAAATCGAAGATTTTGGCATCTGGTATACGCCGGGGGTTGCGGCTCCCTGCCGCGAGATCGAAGCCGACCCGAGCAAGGTCTTCGACTATACGAACAAGGCGAACACAGTTGCGGTCGTATCCGATGGCTCGCGCGTCCTTGGACTGGGAAACATCGGGCCGCACGCCGGGTTGCCGGTAATGGAAGGGAAGGCGCTCCTGTTCAAGTACTTGGGCGGGGTGGGAGCGTTCCCGATCATGCTCGATACGCAGGACCCCGATGAGATCATCCAGGCCGTCAAGTGGATCGCCCCAGGGTTCGGTGGGATCAACCTGGAGGACTTCTCCAGTCCTAAGTGTTTCTACATCCTCGACCGGCTACGCGAGGAACTTGATATCCCGGTCTGGCACGACGACCAACAGGGGACAGCCGCAATCACCCTTGCAGGGGTCATCAACGCGCTCAAATTCGTCGGAAAGGACCTCTCCGATGTCCGGGTTACCCAACTAGGAATTGGTGCTGCCGGTACCGCCGTCGTTCGTGTGTTGATCAAGGCTGGAGTCCCCGCTGAAAGGATCCGCGTGGTCGATCTCATAGACGGGAGTCCCACCCTATTGACCCCCGAGATGGACCTGGAGAAGCTCTTCCCTTACCGCGGGGAGATGCTCGCCTCCACCAATGACGAAGGAGTGCGCGGTGGGATTGCCGAGGCTCTGAGTGGGGCCGATGTCATGATCTCCTTTACCCGTCCCGGGCCGGGAACGATCAAGAAGGAGTGGCTCGCCGGGATGAGCAGTGATGCGATCGCGTTCATGATGGCCAATCCGATCCCTGAGATCTGGCCGTGGGAAGCGAAAGAGGCAGGGGTGCGGATAGTGGGGACCGGTCGCTCCGACTTCCCTAACCAGGTGAACAACTCGATCGGCTTCCCCGGGATCTTCCGTGGGACCCTCGACGTCTTCGCTACGACGATCACCGACGAGATGGCGATCGCCGCCGCGTGCGCTATTGCCAAGACGGCGGAAGAGAAGGGGCTATCCGAGGATTATGTCGTCCCCACGATGATGGAGACCGAGGTGTTCATCAACGAGGCTGTAGCCGTGGGGTTGAAAGCGATCGAACAGGGGATCGCCCGCCGGATCCTTTCGGAAAAGGAACTGCGCCGCGAAGCCGAGGAGAAGATCCGTCACGCGCAAGAAGAGACGAAGATCCTGATGCATGCGGGACACATCGCGCCGCCTCCGGATGTAGCGATAAGCAACGATAGTTAGGGACCATTGGCGATCTTTCCTAATCCCGATTACGCTTCTTCTTCGACTCGAATCATCGCCTGATAGAGATCTTCGGCGGTGATGTCAAACGGAACCGCTCGGACGAGATCGAGGTACGAGTAGGCGCGTGCGGCAAGGGTTCGTCCCGTGGAACCGCGGATGTCGGTGACGCCCAGCAAGGCAAACCGGGTTGGCGCGTCCCAGCGTTCAAAGAGTTCGCGCATCTCGGTGAGCGAGATCTCCAAACTAGGATCCAACGCGCACTGAACGAGGATTCCGAGTCCGACGGTCTCACCGTGCAGGACACTACCGGGGTCAACGATGTCGCCCAGGGCGTATCCTATGGCATGGCTGAAGCTACGTCCAAAGAACCGAGCTCCTATCTCGCCGGCAAAGCCTGCGCCAACGATACAGGTTTCGACAACGCGTGTATAGAGCTCGCTGACGTTTTGGTCCTTGTTGTGCCGAAGTGCGGCTTCCGCATCGAGGAGGAGCACGTCCTTCCAGTAGTTTCGGCAGACAGCGAGGGAGAGAGAGGCCTCGATGGTCGGGACGGAGATTCGTGCGGCAAGAATCGTGTCGAACGCACGGGCCGCTGCGTCGACTACGCCCGCGGATAGCAAGCGCGGTGGAGCGGTGATCGTAAGGAGCGGATCGAGAACGAGCGCGGCCGGGGGAGAGCTGAGTCGCCGACTCTCCATGTAGGCACCGTCGCCAGTGTGGAGGATGGAAAGGGGTGTGTAGGCCGCACACGTAGCGGCGCTGGTAGGAACCGTGACGTACGGAAGACTGGCGGCACATGCAGCCGCTTTGCCGGTGTCGATTGCCTTCCCTCCGCCAAGGCACACGGCCACGTCGAATCCGCTGAGCATCTTTGTCGTGCGTTGAATCGCAGCTTCTGTACACTCTCCACTGAACTCCTCGATGTACACATCCTTGAGGTTGCTCCTCAGTTCAGTAATGGTTTTCTCGGAAACGGAAAGGGCCATCCTGTCCGCCAAGACAAGCGCCCGCTGACCAAGGTCGCCGATAATTTCAGCAAGCTGATCCACGGCCCCGGATCCTACAATGTATCATTCGGGGGCAAGCATGTACGTTCTCAATGTTGGATTACCTCCGAGGCGGTTTCCTCTCCACCGCGCGTGTAGCAACGATATCGATGTCCGTGCCCGCAACGTCTCTTAGGATTGTGTCACCTATGGATACGGGTGCGATTACGATTGTACCTCGCAGCTCTTCTCTTGCTTTGAGAATCGCCTGACCTGAAGCGCTTCCTCGGACTTGCGCTCGAAATCGGGCTCTCAAGCTGCAAGGCGGGTAGTTAATGCCGGCGTGGATTACGCCCGAATTGCGGCAGCTCGCCGCCATTCCGACATCGGACTCTTTCTCCACAACGGCAACTGAACAGGCACAGCGACTCAGATAACGAGCGATGGCGGATCCGACCACGCCAGCACCGATGACGACTACATCAAAAGTATGGCAATCTAAGGGGCTGCTCTGTGTCACTATTGGATTAACCTTTCTACGAAGTCGTGAATCCCAATTCAGCCGATATTGCCGCTGCTGTTTCAACTACAGCAGCGGCCGCCGCCTCGTGTCCGTGGTTCCGAACCTCATCATCGACAGGAAGCATGAGGCTGATCGCGGCCACTACACGCCCGTCGTATCCCCGTACGGGAGCCCCAACACACGCAATGCCAAGGTGGAATTCCTGAATGTCCAATGCGTATCCGCGCTCCCGAATCTTACTCAGTTCGGCGGTCAGTCGTTTTGCTTCGGTGATGGTGTGTGGAGTATACGCCATCAACTCGAGGGATTGTATCAATTCCAGTCGCTCCTGATCCGAGAGGTGGGCAAGCAGGACCTTGCCCAACGACGTGCAATGAAGAGGAACCCGGCGTCCTACTACCTCGCTGAGGATTGCTGTTGGGTGTCCGGTTTCCCGTGCGAGATAGAGGACCTCATTTCCATAAAGGACCGCTAGATCGGCGGTCACTTGCCATCTTCGAGCCAGTTCACGAAGATGCAGGTGCGCCACGCGGCGTACGTCAAGCTGGGCAAGAACCTGCCCGCTTCTTTCGAGCAGCTTGAGGCCGAGGCGATACCGCTTCCGATCGTCTCGGCTCAAGTATCCATGTGCTTTCAGCGTGTAGAGTGTTGGATAGAGTGTCGCAGGAGTTGTACTGAGTATCGATGCAATCTCCGAGGCCGTCAGTATTTCTCTTGATTCGCTAAATAGATCGAGAATTCGAAGCGCTCGATCCAAGGACTTGTTGATGTACTGTCTCGACAGTTTTACCCACCCCATTTTGACTATGTAAACACCGTATCATAATATACGCCTATGGCTATCGTGTCAAGCTGCCGCATTACCCCACTCAAAAAGACCCCCAAATCGTAACCGTCCACAAAGCAACGACCGGGCCACGTGGGCCCGGTCGCATGATGTTCCAAGCTGAGTGAAGCTAGAGGTTTATTCTCCTACCCCACCTTCTCTGGTCGGTCCGGGACATCGTAGAGGATCTCGTCCATGGGATGGCGGTAGAGCGGTTGCTTGAGCCGCTTCTGGTCGAAATAGTGCCCCATGAAACCGATCGAACGACCGAGGACGAACAGGGCGTTGAACAGACCCGCGGCGATCATCTCGTCGATCTCGGCGTCGGAGAACTGAAGCTCCTTCAACAGATCGACGAGCAATACACCGATGCAGCCGTCGACGTTCATGATCAGGTTGCTCTTCTTCTGCGTCGTCACCGCTTCGACCGATAGCGTGTAGTCGAGAAGTTCGGTCTTCTTGAAGTGTGCTTTCGCGTATCCCTTCATGATCTCCACGCGTTTGTCCGGATTCTCCACCGTGTGTAGGCGGTGGCCGATCCCTTGGATCCGCACGTTCCTCTGTTTCATCGCATTGACGAACTCCCGTGGGGGAAGCTGATTACGGAATCCGTAGAGGAAGTGCTCGGCCGCACCGTTCACCGCGCCGCCGAAGCGGGGGCCGATCGCCAATAGCCCACTCACAAGGGAACTGATCAAGTCTTTGCCCGCGCGTGCGGTGACGATGGTGTTGTGCGCCCCAGCGACTGCCGGGCCATGGTCGGCGATGATCTGCAGGACGATCTCGATAAACTCACGCGCGTAGACCGGGATATCCTTCTTGAACCACAGGAGTCCGACAACGCCACCAATCCCATATTTCTTGTCGATCACTTCATCGATAGGGATACCGCAGTAGTTGTGAACCTCTCCCGACTCATCGCAGATCGTGCTGATGAACCCGGTTGGCTTGCGCACGAGCCCCTCGGCCACGGCCTGCTTATAGTCCATCGGGATGTTCGGCGGGGTGAAGTCCTCGGCCGGGGTGATCGCACCGTCGGCAACAAGCTTGTCGTAGGTCTCCTTGATCTTCAGGTGGTAATCGTCGAACGAACTGGGAACGATTACCCCCGCCTCGCGCAGGGCGGCGTTCTTGGCGTCGGCCGTCTCCGCGGCCGAATCGGCCTTGGCGCCAGCGTGTCCGAACTGAACCTGGCCGGGAAGAACCTTGGCACAGGTTCCGGTTACCCACATCACGAGTGGTTTCTTCAGTCGCCCATCCTTGACGGCTTGCGCGATCTCGAGTTCAGCCGTCCCTCCTAACTCACCGAGACAGACTACCATCTTGATCTCCGGATTCACCTCGTAGCGGAGCAAGTGATCGAGGAGAGAGGAACCAGGGAAGGCATCACCGCCGATGGCGATCCCTTCGTACAACCCATCTGTATTGCGGGCGATGACGTTGTACATCTCGTTGGAGAGCCCCCCGGAGACGGAGACGAAGCCGACTGAGCCAGGGCGATAGAGGTTTGCCATCTTGATGTTCTCCATCGTCCCGGCAGCGTTCCCAATCTTGAACGCACCGGCTGTGCCTCCACCGCCGGTGGCCGGACCGATGATCCATTTACCCTTCTTCTTCGCCGTTACGGACATGATCCGTGCTTGCCGCTCGGGAATACCCTCGGCAATGACGGCCACCGTGCGGATCGTATCGCTATCGAGTGCCTCCATCGTCACGTCATACGCCGATCGCTGTGAGGCGAAGTTCACCATCACATCGGCCTCCGGGAACCGCGCGGTCGCCTCTGCAATGCCCGTGATGCGTGGGATGCGGACCTCCTTGGTTCCCCAGAAGAACTTCTCGAACCCGCCTCGTTCGGGGGTGATCATCGCCACCACGCTCGGGGATTCCTTGCGACACATGTAGTCGAAGTCGAGCATGCGCTGCACTGCGCGGGTCTGCCCTCCATAGATGAAGGCTTTAGTCTCTCTTGTGAACAGCCTGTAGTCTTCCATCACTTGGCCTCCAGTGCGAGTGATACGATGCGGGTCATGTGGGTCTCCGGGCCGTAGACCTCGAGGGGAACCCCAATCCGTTCTCCGACCCGTCGCATGTTCTCCAGCCCCTCCTTGTAGTTGGGGCCACCGCGACGCACGTAGATCTTTACGTTGTTCTCGCGCAGTTTGTCCTTGTAGTCCTCGAGTGCCTTGATGATCCCGGTGAAGGTCTTGGCAACATCGGTAAAGTTGGCGATCCCACCACCGATCAAGAGGTACTTTGGCTGACCGTCCGGATCCGGCTTCCGCGTCATCAGATCGAGAACCGTTTTGGTGTACTCGTAGGTCAACTCAGTTGTCGGGTTTCCACTGTACTCCCCGTAGTTTGCGAGTTCTTTTCCGTACCCCAGATCGACGACCGTGTCCGCGTAAATGACACTCGCCCCTCCGCCGGCAACGAGCGTCCACACGCGTCCCTCGGGATTGAGGAGGGTCAGCTTGAGCGATGCCCCTGTCTTCTCGTCAAGGGAAGCGATGTACGCCTCTTCCTTGGTGGAACTGCTCCCAAACGCCTTGGGGAACTCGATCTTCCCCCACTTCTCGGTGCACTGGAACGCAGCGGTGTCGTCGAGTTTCGCCACCGTGTCCAAGGGGACGACGGTATCGCCTGAGAAGGCGATCGGGTTGAACTCAAGATAGGCAAAGTAGTAGTCGCGGTAGATCGCGAAAAGAGCCTTGATAAACTTGGCGATCGTCTCCTTCTTGGCTATGTCGGGTAGGTGAGAGATGATGTCGACCTCTGCTGCATCGGCGGCCACCGGTACCTCGATCGTCACGACAGAATCCCACACCGCCTCGATGTCCACTCCGCCCTTAGTGGAGAAATGGATGATATCCGCATTGGCCTTGGAGGTGAACGCTAGGTAGTACTCCTCCTCGTGGGGAACGAACGGCTCGATCAAGAAGTGTGTCAACCGTCCGGTGGTCTCGCCGGTCGTCTGCACGATCGTCACCGCTTTATTCATCCGTTCTCCGATCCACGCACGTGCCTGATCGAAATCGGCATCGAGGAGAAGAAGGTTGTTCTTCCCCCTCTTTCCGAACAGCTGATCCGGTTTTACGACCAGCCGCTCTCTCTTCAGCCATGGATTCTCCGCTACCAGGGCAGGGAGGTCCGTCTCCGGGGAGACAAGCACCAGCTGTCCATCGAAGCGGAATGCTCCGTTCGAATACTCAGGTAGCGCTTTCGCGATCAGGCGCTTGGCGTCGTATTCACGTATCCCTTTCTGTGCCATCAGTCATTCACCCTCTTTTAAAGGTTTTTGATTATCTCGTCGCCGAACGCAGAGCAGGAGAGTAGCGTCGCCCCTTCCATCTGCCGTTCGAGGTCGTAAGTCACCCGTTTGGACGCGATCGCGCGCTTTATCCCGGATAGGACCATCTCTGCTGCCTCGTTCCACTTCATGTAGCGGAGCATCTCCACTGCAGAGAGGATGAGACTCCCCGGGTTGACCTTGTCCTTGCCGGCGTGCTTGGGTGCCGTCCCGTGTGTCGCCTCGAACAGGCTTATCCCGGTGGTGTAGTTGATGTTCGCTCCAGGAGCGACGCCGAGCCCGCCGACCTGGGCCGCGGCTGCGTCGGACATGTAATCACCGTTCAGGTTCATCGTGGCTACCACATCGTACTCATCCGGGCGAAGGAGCATCTGCTGGAAGAACTGATCCGCGATGCGATCCTTGAGGAGGATCTTCCCCGCAGGAACGGTCCCCCCATGATTCTTGTACACCTCGTCTTCGGTGATGATCTCCTCGTACTCACGTCCGACCTCGTACCCCCAGTCGCGGAAGGCACCCTCGGTGAACTTCATGATGTTCCCCTTGTGGGCGAGGGTGACCGACTCGCGTCCGTTAGCGATTGCGTAGTCGATCGCCGCGCGCACAAGGCGCTTCGTCCCTTCCTCGCTGATCGGCTTGATCCCGATCCCGCACATTTTTGGGAAACGGATGCTTGTAACGCCCATCTCATCGCGGAGCCAGGCGATCACCTTGTCCGCTTCCGGGGTTCCGGCACGCCACTCAATTCCGGAGTAAACGTCCTCAGTATTTTCGCGGAAGAAGACGATGTCCAGGTCCTGCGGGCGCTTCACCGGAGCCGGGGTCCCGATGTGGCAGACCGGCCGCACACAGGCGAAGAGGTCGAGGATCTTACGCATGGCCACGTTCAGGCTGCGAATTCCGCCCCCCACCGGTGTGGTTAGTGGCCCCTTGATCGCAACCAGGTAATCGCGGACCGCCTGGATCGTCTCCTCAGGGAGATAGAGATTCTGCCGCTCGTCGGGAGGGATCGCAGCAATTTCCTCCTCGGATAGATCGGGGTGGTTCTTGGCGATCGCCTCATCCCCGGCCAAAACCTTCAGCCACTCGATCTTCTTCTTGCCGTTGTAAGCCTTCTCCACCGCGGCATCGACCACCTTCAACATCACCGGGGTGACATCCATCCCGATACCATCCCCGCGGATGTAAGGGATAATCGGTCGATCCGGGACGTTCAGGTGCCCCTTGGTGATCGTAATCGCGGTGCCGCTCTCTGCTTGGTTGTTACTCATTGACCTTACTCTCCTTTGCTTCGTGGCTTGTGTCTCATTGAACCTCTTGCGTCAACAGTCCTTTCGTGATCCTTCTGGCAGCGGTGACCACCAGTTTAATAGTCTGTTCACGTTTCTTCCCCTCAAGCCGATGCGTCGGAGCGGAGATGCTCAACGCTGCGAGGGCCTTCCCCGACTGAGACAAGATAGGTGCGCCGATCCCGTAGGTTTCGCGGATGACCTCGCCATCACTCTCCGCATACCCCTGGGCCCTGATTTTCCGGAGCTCTTCCTTCAGTTTGCGCAAATCGGTGATTGTGGTCTCGGAGAACTTGGTGAATTCGATCCGGTTGATGATCTCATCGCGCTCGCTGGTATCAAGGTAGGCCAGTAGGACCTTCCCTGAAGCCCCTGCGTGCAGCGGAAAGGTCGCCCCGCGCCGATGAGAAACGCGCAGAACATGGTGTCCCTCCACCTTCTCCAGGCAGACCCCGTCATGGTCGCGTAGTCCACAGAGGATGATGCTCTCTCCTGTCTCTTTGGCCAGTTGAGCCATGATGGGAATTGAGATCTGTTGGAGGGTCTTCTTAGGGACAGCGCGGGCAAGTTCGAGAATCTTTGTACCGAGGGAGTAGCCATCTGTTCCTGCCGCCTCTTCGATCAGTCCGGCACGTTTCAATGCGGAGACGTAGCGGTAGGCTGTGCTTGTGGGAAGTTTAAGGCTCATTGCGATCTCGGGAACGCTCATTACAGGCGTCCCTTCGGTGAACAGAGTCAAGATGTTGACGAACTTATCCAGTGTGTTCAAGCGCCCTCGTCCCACGAGTTTGTTCTCCCATTACGAGAATGCGATCTTACTATGTGAGTATGATAGTTCCTCGATCGCCCCTTTTCAAGGGCTGCAAGAGAGAAGCGCACCGCTCATGATCGAGCGGTGCGCGCGGACTCAGGTTTGTAAAGGAAAACGGGTTAACCTTTCTTGTTTTGCGCTGTTGTATAGGAGAGGAGCCCTCCCATCTTTATCATCTCCACCTCACGCGGAGAGAGATCGTGATGAACAGCGAGCGTCTCGCCCTTTGTCTTGTTGGTAAGAATCATGCCATCATCCAGGCTGGAGACATCGATCTCCAGTTGATCACCCTGATCTAAGGCGTCGGTATCGCAGAGGAAAGGGATGATCCCCACGTTGATCAGGTTGGACCGGTGAATGCGGGCGTAGGTCTTGGCAAAGACCGCCTTGATCCCCAGCTGCCACGGCGCAAGTGCAGCGTGTTCGCGCGAGGAACCCTGGCCGTAGTTATCCCCTCCGACGATGAACCCACCTTTCTTCTCTTGAGCACGGGTCGCAAATTCCTTGTCCTCGTAGAAGAAGGTGAATTTAGAGATCTCGGGGAGATTGCTGCGCAGGTGCTGGGTGAGCGGTCCAGCCGGCATGATCGCGTCGGTTGAGATCCCGTCCCCCAGCTTGAGCAACACCTCGCCTTTCAGGATCGGAGAGAGTGGCTCTTGCGGTTTGAGTTGGACAATATTCGGCGCGCGTCTGATCTCCATCCGATCTCCCACTGGATCGAGGATCAGGTAGTCGTCCACCGTGAGTCGGTCAATACTGACCGATACTGGCGGAAGTTCCCGTGGGTCGGCAATCCGTCCGGTGAGGGCGGACGCAGCCGCGACCTGTGGGCTACACAGGGCGAGCTTCCCGAATTTGTTCCCGCCACGTCCCTTCCAGTTTCGGTTGACCGTGCGCAACGACAGGTGCTCGTTCCCAGGGACGAACCCGATCCCGATGCAGGCGTTGCACCCCGGCTCGATCATCCGCACACCAGCCTTGGTGAGGGCGAGGAAGCTACCGTCCTCCATCAACATCTCCCAAGCCTGACGCGAACCAGGGGAGACGATCACATCAATTGCAGTTGAGACATGCTTCCCTTTAAGCATCTCCGCGACGGTCTTGATATCGCGGAAACTACCGTTGGTGCAAGACCCGATGAACACCTGATCGATCTTCGTCCCGAGGACCTCTTCGATGTCATAGACGTTGTCCGGCATCCCGGGCATCGCGACGAGCGGCTTCAACGTTGAAAGGTCGATCTCGATCGTCTGATCGTAGGTCGCATCCTCGTCAGGGGAGAGTTCGGTGAAGTCCTTTTCGCGTCCCTGCATCTTCAAGAATACAGCGGTGATCTCGTCTGCAGGGAAGATCGACGAGGTAGCTCCCGTCTCGGTGCACATGTTGGTAATCGTTGCCCGCTCCGGAACGGAGAGGGTCTTCACCCCGGGTCCCGCAAACTCGATGAAGTAGCCGACACCGCCCTTCACCGAGATCCGTCGCAGGAGCTCCAATGCCGCATCCTTCGCCGAAACACCCCACAGAAACTCGCCAGTGAGGACGACCCGCATCATCTTAGGGACAGTAAGGTAGAAGAGTCCCCCTCCCATCGCTACGGCTACATCCACCCCGCCGGCACCGATTCCGAGCATCCCCAGCCCACCCGCGGTTGGAGTATGGGAATCAGAACCGAGAAGAGGCTTCCCCGGTGCACCGAAGCGCTCGTAATGAAGCTGATGACAGACCCCATTCCCGTTCTTTGAGAAGAGCGCTCCGTAGTGGGACGCGATTGTCTGGAGGAAGATGTG
>JAUWNS010000161.1 GCA_030612485.1 Candidatus Bipolaricaulota bacterium | reverse complement strand
CGCTGAGGGAGATCGATTCCCACCTCCAACCGGGGACGATCCTCGTCGATGCGACGGCCTCCGCAAAGACGGTCTCCCTCTTGAAAGAGGCCCTCGCGGCCAGATGTGGAATCGTCCTCGCCAACAAGCTCCCTCTCACTGGTCCGTGGGCCAAGGTAGAATTGCTCTTCGCGCACCCTCTCCTGTGCTACGAGGCGACGGTTGGGGCGGGCCTTCCGATCATCTCCACCCTCCGCACCCTGCTCGCTACTGGCGATCGAATCACCTCGATCGAGGGCGTCTTAAGTGGGACGCTTGCCTACCTCTGCACACAGCTCATGCGCGGCACCCCCTATTCGGTTGCCCTTGCACAGGCGCGTGCTTTGGGGTACACCGAGCCCGATCCTCGTGAGGACCTGAGTGGACGAGACGTCGTCCGCAAGGCGCTCATCCTCGCCCGTACCGCGGGCTGGCCACTCGATGAGGGCGACATGACCGTTGAGCCGCTCTACCCCACAGAACTTGCCACTCTCTCCGTGGACGGATTCCTCTCTGCCGCATCTACGCTCGATGAGAATTATGCTCATTGGGTTAGAGGAGCACAGTCGAGAGGGCGGGTCCTTCGCTATGTGGCTCGCGTCGGTCCGAATGGGGGAGCGGTCGGGGTGGAGGAAGTGGAGAAGGAGAATGCGCTTGGGGGGCTGCAAGGCCCGGAGAACGCCGTCTCCTTCCATACTGAGCGGTATGCGTCGTACCCACTCGTCGTCTCCGGTCCGGGCGCCGGTCCGCAGGTGACCGCGGCGGGCGTGTTGGGAGACACCATCGTGCTTGCAAAGCGAATCGAGCACAAGGAGGAACCGGAATGAGCCCTCTTGTCATGAAGTTTGGTGGGACTTCTGTCGGGAGTGCTGACGCGCTCACCCAGGTCGCCAAGATCGTTGCGAAGGAGAATAAAGAACGGGACGGGACGGTCGTCGTTGTCTCGGCGCTGAGCGGGGTGACCGACGGACTGACCCGCGGGGCGCTGACCGCCGCCGGTGGGGACGATCGGACCTATTGCACCGTCGCTACCGAGCTGCGGGCCCACCATCATCGGGTTATAGATTCCTTGTTTCCTGAAGGAATGGAACGCTCTAGTCTATTGAAGCACGTAGATGAACGCCTCTCCGAGTTCACCACCCTCTGCCACAGCATCCGTGTCCTGGGCGAGGTGACCCCGCGAGCGATGGACGCCGTTACCTCGCTCGGTGAGCGAGTCTCCGCACGTATCCTCGCTGCCCTCCTGCAACAAATAGGAGAAGGGAGCGAGGCGATCGACGCTACCCGTATGATCGTCACCGACAGAACTTTCCAGAACGCGGTGCCGCTCATGGAGGCGACCCGCGCTCGGGTCACAGCGCTATTGGCTCCGCTATTCGAAAAGGGAATGATCCCTGTTGTGGCCGGGTTTATCGGGGCGACCGAGGACGGGGTGACGACGACGCTCGGTCGTGGAGGGAGTGACTACACCGCCGCCATTCTGGGGGATTGCTTAAACGCCGACGAGGTCTGGGCGTTCACCGATGTCGACGGGGTGATGACCGCCGACCCTCGCATCGTTCCCGATGCTCGCGTGATCCCCATCCTCTCCTACAGCGAGGTCGGCGAGCTCGCCTACTTCGGGGCGAAGGTTCTCCACCCACGCGCGATCCGACCGGTGATCGAGCGGGAGATCCCACTGTGGGTGAAGAACACGTTTCACCCGGAGCGGCCCGGCACCCGCATTGTCCGGGAATCGAGGAACACGCATGGCACGGTTAAGGCCGTCACCGCGATCGATCACTTGAGCATGGTAACCGTGGAGGGGCGGGGGATGATCGGCGTCCCTGGGATTGCGGCGCGCACATTCGCCGCGGTCGCCAGCCAGGGGACAAGCGTGCTGATGATCTCGCAGGCTTCGTCGGAGCAGTCGATCTGCTTCGTTATACCCACGAGTGCCGTTCCGCATGTCATCCGCACCCTGGAGAAGAACCTTGAACATGAACTCGCACGCCGGGATATTGATCGGATCTGGTCCCTTGACGATGTCGTCGTCGTGACCGCGGTCGGTGTTGGTATGCGCGGCACGCCGGGGGGCTCCGCACGTCTCTTTGGGGCCCTCGGGCGGGCTGAGATCAATGTCATCGCCATCGCGCAAGGGTCATCTGAGTGCAGCACCTCCCTCGTTGTCACCGCAGCCAACGCCGATAGGGCTATACGTCAGATTCACAAGGAGGTAATTAGTCATGCCAAATAGGATCACTGTTGCTATCCTCGGCGCCACCGGCGCGGTCGGGCAGCGCTTCGTGCAACTCCTCGTTGATCACCCTTTCTTCGAGGTAACGGGGCTCGCTGCCTCGGAGCGCAGCGCCGGACGACGCTACAAGGACGCCTGTCGCTGGGTGATACCTGGTGACCCACCGCCCTCCGTCGGCGAGATGATCGTCTCTTCCTTGGAGGCGAAGCTCGCTGCAAAGCTCGTCTTCTCGGCCCTCCCTGCTGAGGTCGCCCACGAGGTGGAACCACGTTTCGCTGCAGCCGGTTACGCTGTCTGCTCTAACGCCTCAGCCCTTCGCTATGAGAAGGACGTCCCTCTCGTCATCCCCGAGGTCAATCCCGATCACCTAACGCTCATCGAAAGGCAGCGAGAGGATCGGGGCTGGTCCGGGCTTATCGTCACCAACCCCAATTGTTCAACGACCGGGATCGCGATGGTCCTGAAGCCGCTCCATGTTGCATTTAATCTGAAGAAGGCCTTCGTCACCACGATGCAAGCGGTCTCCGGGGCCGGCTACCCGGGTGTCCCGTCCCTCGATATCCTGGGGAACATCCTCCCTTATATCGGTGGAGAAGAGGAGAAGATCGAGCGCGAGACGCGCCTCTTACTGGGGAGGGTTGCCGATGGAGAACGGATCGAAGCCGAGTTTGTCGTAAGCGCGCAGGCAAACCGCGTCCCAGTGACAGACGGGCACACGATCTGCCTCTCGCTGGGATTCAAGGAGCCGCCATCGGTCGAGGAGGCGATCGCTGTCCTCTCCGAGTTTCAAGGGCCAAAGCAGGTTTGGGAGCTTCCGAGCGCACCCGATCATCCTCTACGAGTAAATATTGAGCTCGACCGCCCCCAACCCCGGCGTGACCGCGGTGTCGGGCAAGGGATGATGGTGAGTGTAGGACGGGTACGCCCCTGTCCCCTACTCGACCTGCGGATGGTCCTCGTCGTCCATAACACCCTGCGCGGAGCCGCCGCCGGATCTATTCTCAACGCCGAGCTCCTCGCAGCCGAAGGTTACCTTGGATAATTGATTGTGAGATTGAGTGAGCGGAGGATTGAATGATTGAGAGATCGGATGAGCGGGGGATCGAGAAAGCGGGAGGTTGAACAGTTAAATGATTCAATGATTCAATCACTCAATGGTTCAATCGCTCAATGGTTCAATCGCTCAATAAGGAGAACATCATGTTTACAAAGACAGCCTATTACTACGATAAGATCTACTCGTTCAAGGGTTACCAAGCCGAGGTGGAGACCCTCCTTCCGCTCATTCGTGAGCACCTTTACTCGGGAGGGAACAGTCTACTCGACGTTGCCTGCGGTACTGGCAGCCATATCGAGTACCTGAAGGAGCACTTCGACGTGGAGGGGCTCGATATCTCAGAGGAACTCCTCAAAATCGCGCAGGTACGTAATCCCACGACATTGTTTCACCTCGGGAACATGATCGACTTCAACCTTGGTCGTCGATTCGACGTCATCACGTGCCTGTTCAGTTCGATAGGTTACGTCAAGACGCTCGACAACCTCGCCCGCACGATCGGTTGCATGGTTCGCCACCTGGTACCCGGCGGGCTCCTTTTGATCGAGCCCTGGTTTACCCCTGACACATGGCACCCGGGGACGGTCCACGCCATGCTTATCGACGAGCCGGATTTGAAGATCGCCCGGGTGAACACGAGCTTCGCAAAGGGAAGGCTCTCCTACTTCGACCTGCACCACCTGATCGCGACCCCGGAGGGGACGGAGCACATCGTCGAGCATCATGAATTGGGGCTCTTTACGACCGACGAGATCAGCAGTATCCTGAAGAATGCCGGGCTGTCCGTCACCCATGACCCCGATGGCCTGACAGGCAGAGGACTATTCATCGGAGAATATCCAAAAGGAGATTGACACTGCAATGAGAACGTACGGCAAGAGCTCGATCTTTGAGTTCCTGGAAAACTTCATCCTCTACCGCAGCCTGAGCCCGCTTGATCCCTGCTTATCCCCGATAGAAATGGTCTGTGATGAGCTAGGGCTCCCCTCCGGCGTCATCCCGCGCAAGACCGATCCGGACTATGCCCGGATCGTCGTTCATCTACTGCGAGAAGCGCGGATGCTGGAGGCTCCATCGGTGTCGATCGCGCGGCTCGTCTACGTGGGGGACACTCTGCTAAGCGACGGAACAGCTTTCAGTAACCTCTGCCGTGCCGGAGGTTGGCCTGGTTTGGCGTTCATCGGGAATGAGACCAAGGAGCCAACCCACGTCGAGCTGGTCGAGAAAGGTGCAGGGACGCTCTTCCTCGCCAACCGTTGGTCTCTCCTCCCCCGCTTCGATCGGTTCTGTCGCGAGCGTGGGTTCCGGTTCGATGAGGGGACAGCCGTGGTCATCGATCTCGACAAGACCGCACTTGGCGCACGCGGCCGGAACGACCACGTCATCGACCGTGTACGGATCGAGGCAGTGCGGCGCACGATCGGCGATCTGTTGGGAGACCAGTTCGATCAACAGGCGTTCGAGAGAGCGTACGAACAGCTTAACGCCCCGGAGTTCCACCCGTTCACAGGCGACAACCAGGACCACCTCGCCTACCTCTGCCTGATCCTGGGCACTGGCTTCGTCGAGCTCGAATCGCTCATCGACGAGCTTCGCGCTGGGCAACTCGTCCGTTTTGAGGAATTCATCGAAAGAGTGGACAGCCGGTCGTCAAAGCTCCCGAACCGCCTGGGGGAGATACACCAGCAGATCTATCGCGCTGTTAAGGAAGGGGATCCCACTCCGTTCAAGGCATTTCGCCACGCCGAGTATAAAGAGACAATCTCTAAGATGGGCACGCTGGATGACGCCGCGCCGGTTAGCGACTTGCTCGCGGGTGAGATCCTCATCACCCAGGAGGTGCGCGAGGCGGCCCTCGCTTGGCGTAAAGAGGGGGCGCTCCTCTTCGGGCTATCGGATAAGCCGGACGAGGCCTCGATGCCGACAATAGAGTTGGCCCTTCAAGGGTATCTACCGATCCATTCTGTGAAGACCCACGCTGTTGGAAGCGACACTGAGGGGGGTTAGGGGATGGCTTACCAATCTTGGTTTGAGTGCATTCGCTGTGGCCGTCGTTATTCAATCGATGGTGTCGTCACCCGCTGTGGGGACTGTGGCGG
>JAUWNS010000171.1 GCA_030612485.1 Candidatus Bipolaricaulota bacterium | reverse complement strand
GAGCGTCAAGCGTGAGATCACGGCCTTTCCGTTCACCGTGTTCATCGACGCAAGCGGGACCGTTGTCTACGCCAAGGCAGGGATCTTCACGAACATGGACGAACTATTGCAATTGCTGCGGAAACTCGAGTTCCCCCTCGACTGAGAAATCCCCGCGTATCTTTGGGGAGAGGGAGACTCGGGGACACGGAGACGCGAAGAGTGAAAACCAGTATTCCTTGGCGATCTTGGTGTCGCGACACCTTTGCGGCTTGAGTGAGCGCAGCGAGCGGGCGAGAGAAAAAAGACTATATCTCACAAAGGCACAGGATTGTTTCACCACGAAGGACACGAAGAGCACGAAGGGGTTAGAGAACAAAGCGCTTGATCCCGCTCTTAAGATTGGTGGCAATAAAGAAATCCCTTGAAATTGACTATTCCCGTAGCAAGACTACGGGGTATTCCGCCAATTTCATTTTGACCTGAAGGCCAAAACCGGGATTTCATTATTTCACCTCACCCCGACCCTCTCCTATCAAGGAGAGGGGTATAAGGAAACCCTGTGGCAAAACCACAGGGAATCTCAAGTTGAAGTTCATCAGGAGTCCGGTCTTCACGCCCGCTACCCGATTCAACAGCTCACGAATTCCATTCTTCGTGTCCTTCGTGGTGAATTCTTTTTGGTATCCGCCCCGTGCGAACCGAAATTAGACGTTGCTACCCACTCGAAACGAGAAAGAGCCGATAAAGGAGGGAGGCCCGCGTTTTACGGCGGGCCTCAAGCTTTCGCAAGCGATTACTTCTTGCGGTAAGGAGGTGTCGGTTCTTTTTCATCTAATATACCCGCAAAATGGAAAAATGTTTCATCGGATCGAGTTGCCTTTAAGGGTGCTTTGTGATTCAATCGAGGGAACCTCGGTCGATAAGGAGAAGAACAACAATGAAAAGAATGATCGTATACCTATTGGGACTGTTGCTTGTCGGTGTTGGTGGGTTGGGTTTGTGGGCGCAGGAGGTCGGCCCGGAACAGGTGATCCCGATCGAGCTTCCGCTCCTCCTTGTGGGGGATGAAGGACCGCTCCCGGTGCTTGCGCAGGGAGAGATCACCCTCTCAACCACCTGCGACTATTGTTACCTGCATACGATCCAGTACAAGGTGACCGTTCCCAAGGGGGCAGTTCGCCTGGTAATCGAACTCTCCAACACGAGTGACCCGGAGGGGGACCTCGATCTTGCTGTCCGCGAGGGGGAAGCGGTGAGCGAGGATACGGATACCTACTACTACACCTACCGCACCTACGAAGCAGGAGGGGAGGAGCGGTTGGATCTCCCCGAGGAGGGCGATTCGCCTCTCAGCCCTGGGGAGTACTACATCGGGATCATCAGCCTGATTGGTCCGGGAGCGGGGTTCGAGCTGCGCGCCGCTGCTTATGCCGAGGAGATTCTCCCCGATGAGATCGCGCTTGTCTCGAATGCCCCCTTTTCAGGAGAGGTCGAACCCCATTCACTCTTTGGCGAGCTCGAAAGACAGTTTTCTCTACTCGTTCCAGATGCAGCAGAGCTACTCGCCGTCCAGGTAGTAAGCGTGGAGGGAAACCTCGACACCTATATCGGGGCGGAGCCGATCTCATCGACCCCAGGAGGGCGAGTGGCCGCCGACTACCACCTTTGCTCAGCCGGGGAGGATCACCTCCTGATCATCGAGGGGCCAACAGCGGGAAGGACGTGGATCGTCGTGGGAAATCCCACCGATACGCAGCGCTCGTTCACGATTACCGCAACCTCGCTCCCGGAGTTGGTTACTCTGGTTAGTGGAGAGGCGATCGTTGGAATGGCAGGAGATCGCAGCGGCCTGATCCCGCTTCTCGGGGATTACCTGGAAACAGAGAGAGGGCTGATCGGACTTACACAGTATCAGATTGAGCTCCCCGGGGGAGCTGCCTCCCTCTGCGTCGAGCTCATTGGGACGGGCAGTGGGGATGTAAACCTATACCTCCGTCAGGGATCACCAGTGACCGTCGTCGATCGTGCTGTGGTTGCCGACCTTTCCTCGATCTCGCCGAGCAACGAGAAGATCGTGCTTAGCGGCGCGTTCCTCGTCGACGGGGGAGTCTATTACATCGCGGTGGAGAGCGTGGGGGATGGCGAACAGACTTTCCGTCTCACCGCCGAGGTCGGCCTCTAGATGGACAAGCGAGCAAAGGCCTACGGGCTGTGGGAGAGCCCGATCACTCCACGGCAGTTGGCGTTTGGGGTGCGGCTCTCGGATGTTGCCTGGGATACGGATGGGGAGACGCTCGTCTGGCTGGAAGGTCGCTCCGGTCAAGGGGTTCTCGTTGCTAAGCGCCGGGGAGAGGCTCCCCGCGACTTGACCGCCGAGCGGTCGGTGCGAGCGCGGGTCGGCTACGGCGGGGGGGACTTCACGGTCTTTGACAAAACCGTATACTTCGTCTCCGAAGGACGGCTCTATTGCCAGTCCCTGCGGGAGGGAGAGGCACGACCGATCACCCCTCCTTACGGCGAGGCCGCTTCTCCGCGGGTCTCCCCCGATGGGAAGTGGCTCTTGTTCGTGCACAGCGACGGTGTGGAGGATGTTCTAGCGATCGTCGATACAAAGGGGCACTTCTGGCCGCAGCGACTCGCCAGCGGGCGCGACTTCTACATGCAGCCCTGCTGGCACCCTTCTGGGGAACAGGTTGCGTGGATCGCGTGGGATCACCCACGTATGCCATGGGACGGTGCCGAGCTCACCCTGGCAAACCTAACACCATCCGGCGACAACCTCCCACGCGTACACGAAAGCGAGCGGGTCGCGGGGGGCGACGAGGTGGCGGTCTTCCAGCCGGAGTTCTCTCCCGACGGGCATTCCCTCGCCTATGTCAGTGACGAGTCGGGCTATGGGAATCTCTTCCTCTACGATCTAGCCGAGAAGACGCAGCGTCGACTCACCACTGGTGAGGAGGACCTTTCGACCCCGGCCTGGGTGCAGGGGTTGCACACCTACGGGTTCGACTGGGATGGAAGTTCGATCCTCTACCGGGCACGTAAGGAAGGGATCGATCGATTGCTGAGGATCGATCTCGCGACGGGCCACGTCGAGCCAGTCGGCGCGCCACTTGCGGATTACACCCTAATGCAGCAGATCGCCCCCTCGCCGACTGAGGAGGCTGTCGCGCTGATCGCTCAATCGGCGCAGATCCCCGCCCGCGTGGTCACCTGTGCCCTGACAGGGCAGCCCTCTCCGCGGATCCATCGCTACTCATCGACCGAGACCGTCCCGCGCGAGGACCTCTCGCAACCGGAGCCTCTTTCCTGGGAGACATCTGACGGGAAGGAGGCGTACGGCCTTTACTACCTCCCATGCAACGGAGTGTTTGTTGGGAGAGGGCTTCCGCCGGCGATCGTGCAGGTCCACGGTGGCCCGACCTCGCAATACACGATCGGCTACCACGGGGTGACTCAGTTCTTTACATCGCGCGGCTACGCTGTCCTCGAGGTGAACTACCGCGGGAGCACCGGCTACGGCCGAGAATACCGTGACGCGCTTCAGGGAAGTTGGGGAATACTGGATGTGGAGGACACCGTCTCTGGGGTACGGTTCCTCGCCGAGAGCGGGCGTGCCGATCCCGATCGACTGGTCGTCATGGGCGGGAGCGCGGGGGGCTACACCGTCTTACGTGTTCTCACCGAGTATCCGGGGGTCTTTCGCGCTGCCATCTGTATGTACGGGGTCTCCGACCTCTTTGCCCTCGCCCAGGAGACGCACAAGCTGGAAGCGCATTACCTCGACGGACTCATCGGAAAGCTCCCAGAGGCAAGTGCGATCTACCGCGAACGGTCTCCCATTTTCTCTGCAGAGCGGATTACCGATCCAATCGCGATCTTCCAGGGCGAGGATGACAAGGTGGTACCTAAGGATCAATCGGAAAGGATCGTCGCATCGTTACGCAGCCGTGGCGTTCCACACGAGTATCACGTCTATGCCGGAGAGGGACACGGCTGGCGCAAGACAGAGACTATCGAGGCGTTCTACCGTGACGTGGAGCGGTTCCTGCGCAAGACAGTTCTCTTTGCCTGAAAAGCGGGAAATCACAAATGACACGAATACACCAGGTATCACGAATTGCACGAATGGAACGAATCACTCGAATGAAATAATGGGGGGAACTTGTCGATTATACCGCAAGCAATGAGCGGACAGCATTAGTGGCATTCGACGTATTTGTGTCATTCGTGATTGCAGTTTTCATGCGAGGATGTTTATGAACACTGAGAGATATCGAATGGTAGGAATCACGCGAATGATGTATGCTTTTAGCGAAGGCCAAGCGCGAAAGCCTGAATGAGGCATGATGAACACGGATGACAGGGTAATCTATCCAATATTGTCTTACCAGGTCATGCAAGCAGTATTTGAGGTGCATAACACCTTGGGCCCCAGGTTCATCGAGAGCATCTATGAAGAAACATTAGTCTTCGAGTTGGAGATAAGACAAATCGCCTTTGAGCGGCAAAAAAACGTCGAAGTGCGGTATAAGGGGAGAGTTGGCGGAGCACAGCGCCTTGATCTTATCATTGACAGTAGGATCGTTCTTGAATTGAAAGCGGTGTCAGCACTGACAGATGCTTTCAAGCAGCAAACATTATCGTATCTCAAGGCCACGGGCTTGAAACTGGGGATTCTCATCAATTTCGGTGCTCCACGAGTAGAGTATGTTCGTATCGTCAACTAAGTATCACGAATGGCGCGAATCCAGGGAATAACACGGATGGGAAGGATGAATCACTAATGACACTGGTGCACGGAGATAAACGGCGCCAAAGGTCCAAAGCATTCCTCTATACCATCCGCGGTTAATCAAGCCCTATTCGTGCCATTTGGGCCATTCGTGTAATTCGTGATAGATTGCTCCTCAAGGAGTGTTCGATCGGCTCGAATGAATCGGAATCAAACAGCGCTGGACGAGTTCTTTGTGTTTCGAGTTCGTCGCTTGGAATTCCGCGTTCCG
>JAUWNS010000113.1 GCA_030612485.1 Candidatus Bipolaricaulota bacterium | reverse complement strand
CACGCTCAAGCCGGAAGAACGCGTTAAGTTCTACCTCACAAACACCCTGGAGATGGAGGAGCTGGCCGCGGCGAAGCTACCGGGCCTTTCGTCACTTGCCGAGGAATCGCATCAGGCGGGGAAGGTGAAGAAGGGGACCCCGATCCTCGTCGTCCTCGGCAATCCGCCGTACTCGGGACACTCTTCAAACAAAAGTCCATGGATTCGCAACCTCATCGAGGACTACAAGCAAGTTGACGGAAAGCCGCTGGGAGAGAAGAACCCCAAATGGCTTCAGGACGACTATGTGAAGTTTCTCCGCTTTGCCGAGTGGAAGATTGCGCAAGACGGCGAAGGGGTAATCGGAATGATCACAAACCATTCGTACCTCGACAACCCCACCTTCCGCGGGATGCGCCAGCACCTCATGAACACGTTTGATGAGATCTACGTTTTGGATCTCCATGGCAACTCGCTCAAGAAAGAGAGATGTCCGGACGGCTCCAAGGACGAGAACGTGTTCGACATCCGCCAGGGCGTGGCGATCGCTTTCTTCATCAAATGTAGCGTCGCAGCTCGTCTGCGACGTTCCGTGAAATCTGCTGAGGAAGATGATGAACACCGCGTCTTCCACGCCGAACGCTTCGGACTGCGGGAAGAAAAATACGATTGGCTCAACGAAAACGATTGGGCGATGACCGATTGGGAGGAGATCCATCCCCATTCGGAGTTCTATTTGTTCATACAGCGTGATGAACAGGCGCTTGCCCGCTATGAAAAGTTCATCAGGATCACTGATATCTTCCCAGTGAACAGCGTAGGCATTGTTACCTCACGCGACCGCTTTGCCATTGATTTCGAGAAGGAAACGCTGAAACGCCGCATCCGCACGTTCCTCGATCCAAGCCTCCCCGACGACTTCGTCCGCGAGACGTTCAAGTTGAAGAACACGCAGAGCTGGAAGCTGGCGGAAAAGCGAAAGAAAATCCAACAAGACGATGGGTGGGAGAAGAAGATCGTACCCTGTCTGTACCGTCCGTTTGATGTCCGCTGGCTCTTTTACCACTCTGATGCCATTGAACGTGGCCGCGAAGAGGTGATGCGGCATATGCTGTGGAAAAACATCTCTCTGATAGCCCCGCGCCAGAATAAGGACGAATTCGGTGCTTACGTCAGCACTTCACTGGGCATACATAAGACCGTGGCTGCCTTTGATATCAACTACTACTTCCCTCTCTATCAGTACCCAAACCTTGTTGGAGGGCAACTTTTCAATTCACAAGATCTCCCTAGTAAACGAACAGCTAATTTCGATGCGCGAACAAGGAAGATATTGACGAACAGCTATAAACGTCAGATTACCCCTGAGGGCGTTTTCCACTACCTCTACGCTGTTCTCTACTCCAACGTCTACCGCGAGAAGTACGCTGAGTTCCTGCGGACTGACTTCCCGCGAATTCCGTTCACCAAGGATCGCGAGCTGTTCGAAGAGCTGGCCGCGCTCGGAAAGCGCCTTGTTGATCTCCATCTCCTGCATTCGGATGAGCTCGATCCACCGATAGCCAAATTCGAGGGAGATGGCGATGGAATCGTGCAGACCGGAAAGAACGGCCTTCGTTACGAACCAAAAACACAGCGCGTCTTCATAAACGAAACGCAGTACTTCAAAGGTGCCCCACCCAAGGTTTGGGAGTACCAGATTGGCGGCTATCAGGTCTGCCATAAGTGGCTCAAGGATCGTAAAGATCGGCACCTCAGCCTCGATGAGATCAAGACCTATTGCCAGATCGTGACAGCACTTGCTAAGACGATCGAGATCCAAGCTGCAATCGACGAACTCTATCCGATGGTAGAAGAGAACCTCCTTGCGATCTCATCAGATTGAACTACCACGCCGCAAGCGGTCGGAGTAGTTCATTATTAGGTGGGTTGAGTTCGGAGGGGACAGATGCCGGTTGCAAAGCAAGACCGGAGGTCGAAGAGAATTCACCGTGAAGAGCACGAAAAATGGAATTCGATGCGCTGTCGAAACGGGACTATGAACTACTTCAATGCCACCTCGGGGGGTGTAGTAAACAGGACCGGCTACTACACCCCCCAGGCTTAAGGGCGGGATCAAGCGCCTTGCCCTCTGGCCACTGCATGCTCTTCGTGGAGAAACAATCCTGCCCAGTGTGATAGGCCAAATAACCAAAATGAGAAGCCGCTACCCACTCTCCTTATGACGACCCCAAAAGACCTGATGTACCACAAGTTTCGCGCGTACGGGTTCTTGAAGAACCTGCGTTTCTTCGACCCGTTCCTAATCCTCTTCTTCCGTGAGATGGGGCTCTCGTTCCTGGAGATCGGAGGGCTCTTCTCGATCCGTGAGATCGCGACGAACCTCCTTGAGATCCCGACGGGGGTGATCGCCGATGCTTATGGACGTCGCAAGGCGATGATCGCGTCGTTCTCCTTCTACCTCCTCTCCTTTGCCCTCTTCTACCTCGTCCCCCGTTTCTCAATCTACGTCTTGGCGATGATTCTCTTCGCGTTCGGGGAGACGTTCCGCTCTGGGACACATAAGGCGATGATCCTCGAATACTTGCGGATCAAGGGAATCGAGGATCAAAAGGTCGAGTATTACGGCCATACACGTGCTGCATCACAGCTTGGTTCCGCGCTTGCCGCGCTCATCGCTGCTGGACTTGTCTTCCACACTGGAAGCTATCGGATCGTCTTTCTCGCCTCGATAGTCCCCTACATAATAGAGCTCTTCCTCATGGCTTCATATCCTAAAGAACTCGACGGAGCTCTCATCCCTGTGGAAGGGGGATGGAGGAAGAAGCTTGCCGGGCGTGTCAGTGTGACGATGCGGGATTTCTTGACCACCTTTCGCCGGCCGCGCCTGCTGCGCGGACTGTCGAGCAGCGCCTCTTTCGATGCGATATTCAAGGCGACCAAGGATTACCTACAGCCCATCTTGAAGACCCAGGCCCTTGCCCTTCCCATTCTCCTCTCCGTTCGTGCCGATCAACGAGTGGCAATCGTCGTTGGGGTCCTCTATTTCGTCATCTACTTAGGGACGAGTGCCGCCTCAGCGAACGCCCACTGGGTAAAGGAACGGGCTCGCTCTCTTTCCTTCGCGATAAACCTCACCTACCTCCTTGGAGTAAGCCTACTCATTACAGCCGGAATTGCCACATGGTTTCGTGTCTATTCCCTCGCCATTGTTGCTTTCCTCGGATTCTACCTGTTGCAGAACGTCCGCCGTCCGATCATGATCGGCTACCTCGCCGACCTCATCCCCCACCGTACCATGGCGACCGGCCTCTCGGTGGAGTCTCAGCTTCGCACATTGCTGACGGCAGTGCTCGCTCCTCTCGTCGGCCTCTTAGCCGATAGGATCGGTGTGGGCGGAGCGCTCGCGATCATCGCGGTCGCTGCCGCGACTCTTCTACCGGTGTTGCGCGTGCAAAACAAAGGAACGAGAATCTCCCGGCATCATCAGGAGGAAGGCGAGTGAAACTCTGCGTGGATCCCTGTGTAGATACAAGATGCAACAAGGTTCAACCTCAAAGGAGAAAATGGTGAAGCGCTTCGTGCCGTTAGTCAGTCTACTGATCGTCTTTTTTGTCATGGTGACCGCCCTTGCCAAACCGGATCTCGTCGTCACCGATATTGCACTGACTCCGCAGAACCCGGTCGCGGGCGATCAAGTCACGGTCACGGTCACGGTGGAGAATGTAGGCGCGACTGACGCTGACGGACGATTCAACGTGCGCTTCCTCATGGATGGCTTCCCGGTTGACACCCCTTCGATCCCGTTCGGCCTGGAGGGTGGAAAGGCCAAGACCATATCGTTCGATTGGACGGCAGAGGTCGGTATGCACACGATCAGCGCAGAGGCGGACCAGCCGTTTAATAGGATCGACGAGTCGAATGAGGCGAACAACTCCCGGGTTATTACCCTCACGGTCCCCATTAACCCGGATACGATGCCCCATCTTACGAGCCTCAAGGTGGCGGTGGCACGGTTCGATGATCGGAGTGGATCCGGATTCATCAATGTGGGCGGGGGAGTAGCCGACGAGCTAATCGATCGATTGGTGCGAAGTGGTGTGCGCGTCCTGGAACGGAGCGAGCTTGAGGCGGTGATGCAGGAGCGCGGCCTCAACCCGGCGATCACCGAGGATCTGACGACCGCAGGGCATATCCTCGGTGCGGACCTGTTGATCGTGGGCTCTGTCACCAAGGTCAACGTCCAACAAGTATCGATGAGTCTCGGCTTCTTCAGCGTCAGCAGTGCATCGGTGGAGGTGGCTATGTCGGCACGGTTGGGGAGCGCCTACACCTCGGAGATCATGAGTGCGGTCTCGGTGGCAGGATCGGCCGAAGGGACGACCGGTTTCTCCGTTGCTATCGGAAAGATCGCCTCTTTGGGCCAGCCAGCTTCGACGGATATCTGCACCGGCGACCTGCGTACTGATAAGCCGTGCTACTCTACTGGGGAGGCCGTCCACATCGGGTATAAGAATCCATGGGGATCGGGCTGGTACGGGATCGAGATCCGCACCGGTGGTGGGGCCTTCCTCAAGTGGCTCGACTGGCAGTTCATCGGTGCTGGGGATTGTGGAAAGTGGTTCTGGGACCAGCGTAACACGCTAAATGCACAGGTGCTCTCGGGAACGTACACCGCCAAGCTATGGGACGGGACCTCCTACATCGCCAGCACAACCTTCCAGATCAAACCAGGGGGTATATTTGGGATCCCTCTGATCGACGAGATCACGGTTGGGAGCGGTCAGTTCGATGAGACGATCGTTGGGCAGGCGACGAACAGCGCGCTCGATCGGCTCGTCTCGCACTTGATCAACAGTATGGGCGCTATTGCTCCAACCGTAATCACCATGCGCGAAGCCCTTCCCCCCACCATGCCAAGCTGGAGCCCGCGCACGGGACAGATCGCCGCGATCCTCCCCGACAACCGGGTAGTGATCAACCTCGGGGCCTCCGATGGGGTGAGTAAGGGCGACTTCTTCCAGGTCCTCTCCACAACGAACCTCATCATCGATCCGAACACCGGCGAAATTCTCGCCTACGATGTCCTCGGTACAAAAGGGGAGATCGTCATCACCGAGGTGCGTGATCAGGTTTCCTATGGGATGCGAACGACCGATTTTGACCCGCTCATCGGGGATATAGTGCGCTCGGAAGCACGATAACAAGCTTTCACCGCCGAGGGCGCGGAGCACGCAGAGAATGAAAAACCAAGATTCCTTGGCGATCTTGGTGTCGCGCCACCTTTGTGGCTTAAGTGAATGCAACGAACTGGCGAGAGGGAAAGCTTGTGTCTCTCACAAAGGCGCAAAGAACGCGAAGGGAAAAACCAGAACCGGAGGCGTCTCTTTGCGGCTGGCAGGGGTGAAGGCCGGACTCCTGATGAACTTCAATGTCACCAAGATTGAGAGCGGGATCAAACGCTTCGTCCTCCTTCGTGGTAAAACAATTCTGTGCCTCTGCGAGAGTCTTGTCGCTTGACCCTTTCTCTTTAGTTACCCACTCGAAACGATGAAGAGCCACAATTTGGCGATCAGGATGAAAATCGAGTAGACTCCCGCAAGGATGACACCACGATCGTTCCACATCAGGTTCTTGTTGATATCTCTCCTTATTTTGATCGGTTCTCTTTCTGTAAGTGCAGGGGGGATCGATTACGTAGGCCTGCGCATAACCCTGCCTTTGGGGAAGATCCCATTCCTGGTCGGAATTGACCTCGGAATGAGACTCCCCTTTGGCTGGGGAATCGCCTCGCTCCTCATCAACCCCGATGGAAAGACACTCATACTAGGGAGTGTAGAAGTAGCGGTGACCGGCGAGGGTAGTGTTGGAATGAGCCTGATCCGCGCGACCGCCGGCATCTCGTACTTCGACCTCAACGCGACCTTCCCCTCCCCGGTTTTCGGAGGAGGGATCGCCTATCGACTCTCTTCCGAGACAGGATTCCAAATCGGGCTCGGAGGGGAGATCCTCTACCCGCTGGCCTCCGGCCCGCGGGCCCTCGGTCCACCATTCCTCTCTATAGGGGGAGGATGGTCCCCGCAATGAGTCGTCTCTTCGGAACGGATGGAGTGCGGGGACGCGCAAACCAGGAACTCACCCCGGAACTCGCCCTGGCCCTGGCCCGAGCCACCGCGGAACACCTTCTTCCCGAACGAGGGCGGGTCATCATCGGGCGGGATACGCGAACCAGCGGGCCAATGCTCGAAGGCGCGCTCGCAGCCGGGTTCTCCGCTTGTGGTGCCGATGTCTTCCTCGCTGGAGTGATTCCGACCCCAGCCATCGCCTTCCTGATTAAGGATGAACACGCCGACCTGGGAGCAGTGATCTCCGCCTCGCACAATCAACCGGAGGATAACGGGATCAAGTTCTTCGATTCCCAGGGGAGAAAGCTCACACTCTCCCAGGAAGAGGCGATCGAGAACTCCTTTTCTAAGATCTCTCCACAACCTGGCCCCGTGGGAAGGATCGTTCCACTCGAAGCGGCAGCGAGCCGGTACGCCGCCTTTCTCGCGGGGACGATCGAGATCGAGGAGATCGATCTCGCTGGGCGAACGGTAGTTGTCGACTGTGCCTACGGAGCGACCGGCGCAATTGCGCCTCGTGTCCTGCGGCATTTCAACGCACGGGTGATCGAGATTCATACACTCCCCGACGGCATGCGGATCAACCAGCAATGCGGATCGACCCACCTTGATTCACTTCGTGCTGCGGTCCTGGAGCACCACGCCAATCTTGGGATCGCCTTCGACGGGGACGGAGATCGTGTTCTTCTTATCTCGCCAACAGGGGAGACAATCGATGGGGACCGCATGATGGGAATCGCGGCGATTCACCTGCAACAGAAGGGCACCCTCGACCCGGCGATCGTGGTGGCAACAGTGATGAGTAACCTCGGTTTAGAAGAAGCACTTAAGAGAGCGGGGATCGAGATGGTGCGCACCCCGGTCGGAGACCGGAACGTGGCCCAGGCGATGCTCGCCCACGGAGCGAGGATCGGGGGGGAACAGTCGGGACACATCATCTTCTCCGATCATAGCCCGACCGGCGATGGCCTCCTCACTGCGGTGAAGCTCCTCGAGATCGCGCACGAACGCGGGATCGACCTGCACACCCTGGCAGAGGAGATCCCTCTCTACCCGCAGGCGCAACACGACATCGCGGTCAGCGATCCCACTGCGTGCCTCAATCTTGCCGCAGTACAGGACGCGATCGCCGTAGCAGAGAGCCACCTCGAGGATTGTGGAAGGCTCATCGTGCGAGCATCAGGGACCCAACCGCTCGTTCGGGTGCTGGTCGAGGGGAAGGACGAAGTGCTCTGTCGCGAGGTTTGCACAAGACTGACTACCGTCATCGAAAAGGCCTGGCAAAGACGGGACGCGGAGAAAGCGTGAATTCCCCGCGTCTCTGCGCCCCTATCTCCTTCCACTTGGGATTCCCTGTGGTCTTGCCACAGGGTTTCCTTATCCCCCTCTCCTTGATAGGAGAGGGTCGGGGTGAGGTGAAATAATGAAATCCCGGTTTTGACCTTCAGGTCAAAATGAAATTGGCAGAATACCCCGTAGTCTTGCTACAGGCATAGTCAATTTTAAGGGATTTCTTTATTGGAACCAACACCAAGGCTCGCGTGGAACTCTGTTTGACCGCGGTTGCAACTTTTTA
>JAUWNS010000156.1 GCA_030612485.1 Candidatus Bipolaricaulota bacterium | reverse complement strand
AAGCTCTCGCGCGATCGGTCGCGCGTCCTCATGGGCGGGATTGGCCTCTACTGCGGGCAGGGTGTAGCACTGCAACAGCTCTGGCGCAAGGATGGGATCACACAGTCAGAACTTGCGCATGGGCTGCGCGTTGCTCCGGCGACGGTGACTATATCCCTGCAGCGCATGGAGAAGCTCGGCTTGATCGAGCGACGCCCGGATCCGCATGATCAACGAGGGTCGCGTGTCTTCTTGACTGAGAAAGGGCGATCGCTTCGCGAGAAGGTGGAAGGGAACTGGCACAAGTTAGAGGGACAGGCACTGGCCGGATTTACTGAAGGAGATCGTACGCTCTTGCAACAGCTCCTGTTACGGATTCGCGACAACCTGGGACAGACGAAGATCCAGTAGCTACAAGACGGAATAGAGGAGGAGACAGGATATGGCGTCACTCAAGCGGATGTTTCGCTTCGTTGTACCCTATAGATGGCAGAGTGTCATTGCGCTCACCCTCCTCCTCGGCATGGTAGGCGCGGATCTACTCATCCCACGCTTGACGCAGCGAATCATCGATCGCGGGATCGCCAACGGGGACATACGCACGATTGCCACGACCGCGCTTGTCATGATCGGCGTGGCCCTTATTAGTGCCCTCTTCTCGATCGGGAATACGATCCTGTCGGTGCGGGTGTCGCAGGGGTTCGCCGCCAATGTGAGGAGCGCCATTGTGCGTAAGGTGCAGACCTTCTCGTTTGGAAACCTGGACAAGCTCCGAACGGGAAAGCTCTTGGTGCGCACGACAAGCGACGTAAACATGGTACAGTCGATTGTTACGATGTCGCTTCGCCTCTTGACACGCGCGCCGGCGTGGATCGTGGGGAGCATCGTCATGCTCATACTTACCAGCCCTCAATTGGCAGTGATGATGGCCTGCTTTCTCCCAATAATCGCTGTCCTAATCCTGCTCTTCATACGCAAGGCGCGGCCACTTTTCCTCGCGGTGCAGAGGCGACTCGATCGGCTGAACACGGTGCTGCAGGAGAACCTCGCCGGGGTGCGACTGGTCAAGGCGTTTGTGCGGGTCTCGCATGAGGAGGCACGCTTCGATGATGCCAATACCGAGCTGATGGTAAAGAACATCTGCGTGATGGAGCTTCTGGCCATCCTCATTCCGACGATGCTCCTTATCGTTAACCTGGGGATTGTCGGGGCGGTCTGGCTCGGTGGAACCTCTGCTATCCATGGGCAAATGACGCTGGGCGCGCTTGTTGCCTCGATCAACTACCTGACCTTTGCCCTCTTCCCGATACTTATGCTGGCAGGGATGATCGGCCCCTTAGCAGCGGCCGATGCCTCGGCTGGCCGGATTCTCGAGGTCCTCGACAGCGCCGCTGAGGTACAGGAGAAGAAGACGGCTCGTTCCTTGGAGAATGTGGCGGGGCGCGTTGTGTTCGAGAACGTATCGTTCAGCTACGCACAGGATGAACGCGACCCGGTGTTGAAAGGGATTAACCTCATCGCTGAACCTGGGGAGACAGTGGCGATCCTCGGGGCGACTGGAGCGGGAAAATCCTCTCTTATTCACCTCATTCCTCGCTTCTACGACGTAAGCGAAGGGCGGGTGAGTATTGACGGGTTCGATGTGCGGGATATCCGCCTTCATTCTCTCAGGGCGCAGATCGGGGTGGCCCTGCAGGAAGCTGTCCTCTTTGGAGGGACGATTCGCGATAACATCTGCTACGGACACCCACAGGCGGATGAGGAAGAGGTGATCACTGCTGCGAAGGCGGCACAGGCACACGCGTTCATCTCAGCACTGCCCAATGGCTACGATACACGAGTAGGACAACGTGGAGCGACCCTCTCTGGCGGGGAGAAGCAGCGGATCGCCATCGCGCGAGCCCTCCTCGTGCGCCCTAAAATCATCATACTCGATGATTCGACGAGCGCGGTCGATGTGGAGACCGAGGCCAAACTGCAGGACGCACTCGATCGTCTGATCGCGCAGTCGGAAGGCGACACCACGCGATTCATCGTTGCACAGAGGATTAGCACGGTCCTCTTGGCGGACAAGATCGTGGTCCTCGATCAGGGAGAGGTTGCGGCGATCGGCACGCACACGGAACTCCTAGCGACGTGCCCAATCTATCAAGAGATCTACCGATCTCAGTTGGGAGATGGAGGAATGGCAGATGCCTAGGGAAGAATCGCGGCAGATGCCCGGTGGACATGGATCGGGGATGCCAGGACCCGGTGGACATGGCAGTAGGGCACGTATCGAGAAGGCGCACGATGCGCGCGGCGCGCTCCGGCGTCTGCTGCACTACCTGAGTCCACACAAAGGGATCATCCTCGCCGTCTTTCTTCTTGCTGCTGCAAGCACGATTCTCGCTCTCCTCGGCCCGTTCCTACTGAAGTTGGCAATCGACAGGTTCATAAAAAGCGGGAATCTCGCAGGACTTCTGCGGGTTACCCTATTGATGCTCGGCGTATACCTGGGCGCATGGGTGGCACAGATCGGGCAGAACGTGCTGATGGCAAGAGCCTCGCAGCGTGCGATGCGAGAGCTTAGAGCCGATCTCTTTTCACACCTGCAAACGCTTAGCCTGCGTTTCTTCGACCGCCACCCCCACGGCGAGCTGATGAGCAGGCTGACAAATGATATGGACAATATCAGTCGCGTGCTATCGCAGAACGCGACTCAGTTATTCACCGGATTTCTCACCGTTTTTGGGGTACTGGCAATGATGTTTGCCCTGAGCCCGTTGCTCACATTGGGCTCGATGCTTGCCTTCCCGTTGATGTTTGTGTTGGTCGCCATTGTTGGCAAACGCACGCGCAAGGGGTATAGAAGCCTGCAGATGCGGATCGGACAGTTAAACGGGAATCTGGAGGAGATGTACAGTGGTCAGCGGGTGATCATGGCCTTTGGTCAACAAGGGACAACCCTGAAACGCTTCGATGAAGCGAACGAGGCCGTGCGCCGGGTCGGGATCCAGGCGCAGACCTACGCGATGCTAATGCCACCGTTGTTAGGGATACTCTCTAATGCCAACATTGCCGTAGTCGTCGGTCTTGGCGGGTGGATGAGTCTACGCGGAATGGCGAGTGTAGGGATCATCGCCGCGTTCATCATGTATTCACGCCGCTTTGCTCAACCCCTCCGTCAGCTTGGAAACCTATACAACCAAATCCAGGCAGCGCTTGCCGGTGCGGAACGGATCTTCGAGATCATTGATACTATCCCGGATCTTACCGACGTCTCTGACGCAATAGTACTCGACAAGATCGCCGGTGAGGTTCTGTTTGACCACGTCGACTTCGCCTACATTCCCGACGTGCCAGTACTGAAGGATGTCTCACTTGTAGCAGAACCGGGACAGACGGTTGCCCTGGTCGGTCCGACCGGTGCCGGGAAGACGACGATCGTAAACCTCCTCACCCGCTTCTACGACATAGAAGCCGGCACAATACGCATCGATGGAGAGAATACCCGCCGTGTACAAAAGGATAGTCTGCGCAGGCAGTTGGGGATCGTGTTGCAGGAGACGTTCCTCTTCTCCGAATCGGTGATGGAAAACATCCGCTACGGAAGGCTTGATGCTACTGACGCGGAGGTGATAGCAGCAGCAACACTGGCTAACGCTGATCAGTTTATCAGAAGACTCCCTCAGGGGTACGACACCCCGCTCTCAGAGCGCGGAGGGAACCTGAGCGAAGGGCAACGTCAGCTGTTAGCTATCGCGCGCGCGGTGCTCGCTGACCCGCGTATCCTGATTCTCGACGAAGCGACGAGCAGCGTTGACACACGCACCGAGGCGCAGATCCAGGGCGCTCTCCTCGATCTGATGAAGGGACGCACGAGCTTCGTTATCGCGCACAGGCTGAGCACGATCCGCAATGCGGACCAGGTTCTTGTCATCGATGGCGGCTGTATCATCGAGAGAGGAACGCACGACGAGCTCATAGCTAAACACGGCTTCTATCATCGCCTTTACACGAGCCAGTTCCGTGGTGGAAACAGATAGCCCGGTGTTGATCGACTCCTTGCGAATTGCTGGCTGACGACAGGGGATCGCCCCCCTGTCGCCAGCCTTCTTGCAAGAAAATGCTGTTCTCTCGCCCGTTCGCTACGCTCACTCAAGACGCCAAGGTGTCGCGACACCAAGATCGCTAAGACATGCCTTTGATCCTTGTTCTTTTCCCCTCTTCCTGCTGTTCTCTGCGTCTTTGCGAGAGGCGCTTTATTCAGTGCCGTTTATTCAGTTACCCACTCGAAACAGCGAGGAGCCAAATTTCTACAGCGGCCGTACCGGCTCGCAGATGTCGACGATGTGTTTCCCTTGCGGGTGCTGCTTGGGGTCGTTCAGGTATAGCTCGTAGCACATCCGATCGTCTGGTTGATACCCGCTTTCGGGAAACCATTCGCCCATCAGCTTGTCCCATGCCTCGGCGTACTGGTCTTCGTTGATCTCCACGTGCGCTACCGCGAACAGCCCACCGGGGATCGTCATCTTTCCGACTTCGCTCTCAACAGGGGTGTCTTCTGGAACGGTGATGCAAGCGCTCGAACGAAGCTTTGACTCCTCTGTGATCTCCGGGTTATCGTGGTACACGCCCAGAAACTTCGTCTCAGGGGAGTTGATCAACCCGCGCGGGCCGGCCCAACTCCCCAGCTTTTCGAACGCCTCTGGGATCCCGTGGTAGGGGCCGATGTGGCGGATGTAAGCCACATGCAGTTCGGGCAGCTCCTTCACTTCTACATTCATCTCGATCATACTCGTCCTCCTTTGATCTTCGCCTGTCCCTTCAGTATAGAGACCAGACGAGGTCTTGTCTTTCCCATTCTTGCGAATCGATTGATCGATCTTGCTATCAGCTTCACGGATCTTGCGGAGCGACTGTGGACCACCATTACGAAACTGCGACGCGCTCATGCCGAAGAAGGTCTTGAACTCACGTGCGAAGGCGGCGGAACTCGAAAAGCCACAGTGCATGGCAATAGAGGTGATTGTCATCTTGGGGTTGTTGATCAGTTTCATCGCCGCTGTCTCGGCACGGATCCGTCGGATAAAGGTGTTCAGTGTCTCCCCGGTCATCCCACGAAAAATCCGATGGAAGTGGTACGGGGAGAAGTTTGCTACCTTGGCAAGCGTATCCAGGCGGAGGTCTCCGTTTAGATGCGCGCGGATGTAGTTGGTCACCCGGTTGATGCGGGCAACGTACTCCTGGCGAAGTGATTCGTGGTGATCGGTCATGCGATGCTCTCCCCCTTTTTGCAGCTTCTGAAGAGTGTAGCATATGCGCGTTTCAAGTTTCCAGAACACACTTGAAGGCTTGGATCTCCTTGCTGAATTCGGTTTTCTCGCCTGGATCTTGACACGCATAGCCCATTTGGGTGTATATTGTATAATCAATCTCGGAGGTGAGTGATGTGAGACGTTGGTTAACGCGAGGAAGTATCGTGTTATTGGTGTTGTTGATGATGGCAGTGGTTGTTGGGCAGGCGACGACAACCGCTTCGAGCGGCCGCTATAGGGTGGGAGAGACGATCCAGTTCAAG
>JAUWNS010000059.1 GCA_030612485.1 Candidatus Bipolaricaulota bacterium | reverse complement strand
AAGCAACGTGATCAGCGAAGATCCACCTCCGATAAGGTCACGGAAGGTGATTGTGTGAGAGAAGAAACTCACAGAATCCGCGTAGAAGTCGTCCCCTTCCATGAGCTTGGCAAGCCGGCCTTCCGAATCAGTGAACTCGGCCCGGATGACGGCAAACTCTCCCTTGTACACCCAGAGTTTGATGCTCTGCCAATCCGTCTCACGTCCCTCTCGGGATGTCAGGAGTAGAACGTAGGCTGGCAGGCCGTCGATCTCCTCTTCTCCTGTGAGAACTGGGCTGTAATCCTCGTGGTATTGAAATCCCTCGGCGATTTCGCTACGAGAGATGCCGCTCCCAGAAATGAACTCCTGCCCTTGGGATTCCTCTGTAACAAGTTCCTTTACCAATCCCAAAGCCGGGAGGTAGAGCCACATTCGTGCGTCCCCTTCCTCGGGGGTGTGAGTGAGAAACATGGTCCCAGCCACCAGTTCAGGATCAAGATAGACGATGAGGAGCTTGTCAGGTTCTCCCTCGACGTCCATGACTGAGAAAACCCTAAACGTATAGGCAGTTGCCTCGCCTTCCTCGACAGCTACCTCGAAACGAACGGTAGCAACCATGGTGCCGACCTCTCCGCCCATGATGCTCGTCTCCTCCACCAGGGCCAGGATCTCGTCTGCGGTGGGCTCCTGCGTCCAAGCTCCTAGAGACAAGCCCAACATCACCAAGAACATCCATACCGCTACCTTATAGAGTCTCTGCATCTGCTGCCTCCTTTTGATTTGTATCTCTGTTCTTCTCTGGTAAATCCATGAGATTCCGCTTATCTGTTTTCCGAATTAGTCCAAAGCCGCCTTTGCGAATCACGCCCACTTGGCGAGTTAGAAACTTGGGACGGCTAAGTCCCAAGGTGGCGGGGACAACGAGCAAGGCACCCAGTGCGCTCACCACCATGGTCAAAGCGACGAGCCATCCCAGCGTTTGAAGTGCCCCGAAGTGGGAAAGAGTCAGCACCAAGAAGCCGAATGTCAGGGTGAGCGCGTTGTAGATAATCGCTCGCCCTGTGGTGTTGTAAGCGGCAAAGAGCGCTGCCTTATGGGGGCCCCCCCGTTGTCTCTCCCGACGATAGCGGGTGATGAAGTGAACCGAGTAGTCCACTCCAATCCCGATTATGATGCTGGCGATCATCACCGTAGCGATGTCCAGGTTGGCACCCGTAAGAGCCATCGTCCCAAAGTTACCCACCACGCTCAAGACCAGCGGCGTGAGGGAAAGAAGTCCCGCTATAAACGAGCCCATGAGCAGGGACACGACAATACCAACCCCGCACAAACTGGTAACCAGGGTTGTAATCTGAGAGTGGACAATCTTCCCACTGATCTGAACGTAAATATCCGGCATCCCGGTCGTATATGCAGTAACCCCCGGAGGCCGGGTTTCCTCTATGAAGCTTTGGATGCTTTGCAGCAAATCTAGAAGCTCGGCTGTTCCGACCGACTGGACGGGAACCGTAATCTGAGCTTGAGAGAAACCATGGGCCGCCATGCTCCCCAAGACTTCTCCTCCACCCATCTCAAAGAGGAGGAGTACTTGGGCAATAGCCCTGGCTGAATCCGGGATGGCGTAGTAGGTATCGTTCTCTCCGTGTAACGCATAATTCGTCTCTTTGACAAGGTTCACAAGCGATGAGGTCTTCCCTATAGGTCCGAGCGATTCCATGTAGGATTGTAAAGCGTCCATGAAGCTCAATGTTTGAGGATCTTTGAGGCCATCTCGCTGACCCGTGTCAACGACCACGCTCATTTGGAGACTGCCGCCGAAGTGCTCTTCCACGTAGTTCATACCCTGAATAACAGGGGAGTCCTGACGGAAGTATTTCGACACATCGGTCTCTACCTGAAGGCGGGGAATCTGCGCCAGAAACCCTCCCAGGAAGATCAAGGCGATCGCCACTACGACCCAACCCCGCCGATCCACGATATGAGACAGGAGCCGGGCACCCCATTCGAGGGGAGATCCCTTCTCTTTCCGGCGTTGGATCGCCGGGGGCATAGGTGTGAGAGAGAGGACGGCCGGAATCAACGTAAGGGAGATCACAAAGGAGAAGATCACGCCCGCAGCAGAGAAGAGGCCGAACTCGCGGATCGGGTCGAGGAAGGCTGAAAGCAGGGTAAGAAAGCCAATCGCCGTGGTAAGCGCAGCGGTGAAGACTGGGTTGGCCATCTCTTCCACGACCTGGATGATCACCTCCTCTCGTGTTCCCTTCCCTTGGACCGCCCGTTCGAAGTAATCGTTGACCACATGAATGCCATAGGCCGACCCAACAGCAACGAGTAATACCGGCAGGAATGTAGATGCGATGGTTAGCGGCACCCCGCAGAGGGTCATCAGACCCACTGTCCACGTCACCGCAAGAAGCACCACCGCGAGCGGCAAGATCATGCCACGAAGGCTTCGGAAACTAACAAACAATACGGCTAGAACGACGAGCACTACGATGGGGAAGAGGAATCCAAGGTCCCGGTGCATGTAGAGATCGGCATAATAGATAAGGGGGGCATCTCCCGTCACATAGAACGTCTCCGGTCCCTGGTAGCGAGCGGTCGCCGTGTTAACTCGCTCCATGATGTCGGCAATCTTAAACTGATCTCCCTCAGCATCGGGATGGACCTTGAGGATGATGGCGACTGCCGACCCATCGGCGAGAACTAGGGAACCGACGAGCTGTCGTTCCTCAAGTATCTTCTCGCGGAACGTTGCCACGTCCGCCTCGGTCTTCGGAGGACTGGGGAGGATCGGACCGACGATGAGGGAAACATCGGTTCCCTGCACGGTGTCCACGTTAGCCGGCGAAATCACGTCTTCCAACAGTCCCTCGTCTTCCAAGAGTTCTAACTCCTCCGTCAAGGCATAGAGCTTCTTGAGGCTTTGCAGGTTGAAGACCGTTTCTTCCTCTGGGGCAGCCATCGCGATCATGACCACGCTTTGAGAGCCGAAGGCATCCTTGGTCTCCTCGAAGCGCTGCACCACCGGGTCATCCTGAGGGAGCATCTTCTCCATGTCGGAGAGAAACTCTAGTTTGGGAACGAAGATCCCGAAGAAGACCGTGACGACCCCCAACCCAACAAGAACCCATACTGGATGACGAGCGATCCAGCGCGCGAGAAATTTGACCATTTCTAGTTAACTCCTTCTAAAACACCTGTATGAAGAAAGGCCGCCGACCAGAACAACGGGTAGAGGTCGTCCGCCGGGTCTGCAGGTTTGCGCTCCCCTGCAAAGATTTGCTCAATAGAAGCCTTCAATACCACAAGGGCTCTCTGTTGCCCCTCGGGGAGCACCACAGGAAGGCCGGGAGTGCACACCCAAACCCAGGATTTCCCAGGAGGGATGATGATCACGAACTGGAACGGTCCACCCGAGTGGAAACTTTCCGGAATCTGCGTAACGGCTTGAATGGTGAAGAGCTGAGAGGCAAGCAAGGCCCGTGCCAGCACTTCTACCTGCATCGATTCCATGAAACTCTGAGTACGATCCACAATCAGTACGTTGGCCGGTTCAGCGGCCATGCTAGAAGCGAATAGCAACGCTAACAACCCTACTGTCAAAACGACGCTACGCATGCTCTCTCCTTTCTTCTTGTCCGAGATGCAACCAGAGCCAAATGTATCTGGCTAGCTCCTTTGGCCCTTCCTTCATGAATAGAGCTGCCGTCTCGTCCTCTCCCAATGCCCGCATGCTCACTGCCTCTACCATCCCCAGGATTGTGTAAGCCGCCAGCAGGGGGTGACACGGACGGACCTCCCCCGTAGCAATCCCCTCCTGGATAATATCAGCAACATACTCCGCCACTTCACCATATAGGTCTTGGATCTTCGCCTTCAGCACGGGGCTTGGATCGAACCGCTCGCGAAAGAAAAGCCGTGCAGCATCACTCTTTTCTTGAAGTAGATCGAAGTGCATCTGAACAATCCCCTGGATCTGCTTTTGCAAGGATAAACCTTGCACACGAAGCCCCTCCAGAAAATGCTGCCGCTGTTCCATCTCCTCGTGCACGATCCTCTCCAGGATCTCCTCCTTGCCTTGGAAGTGATGGTAGATCGCTCCGATCGAGACCTTGGCCGCCTGGGCGATCGCCCGCATGCCAGTCGCAGCGAACCCTTCCTGTGCAAAGAGCCGCTCGGCAGCCGCCGTGATCCTTTCTTCTAAGCGTCCTTGTCTAGTCATGGTACGAAAGTATAACGAACGTTCGGTTTTTATTCAACCGGATGCCTGCTCATTGACAAGGTCGAACCGTCTGGCTATTATTTAGCAAACAGCATAAGAGAGTGCTAAGGATAAAAATGCCCCTTCCAGAGAGACAGCGACTGATTTTAAAGGAGATCGTCGATCGTTACATTCGGCTGCGAGAGCCTGTGTCTTCAAGGATGATACTTGAGGACTACGGCCTGCGAGCGAGCTCCGCGACCGTGCGGAACGACATGAACGACCTTGAGGCGGCAGGGTACATCGAGAAACCGTATGCTTCCTCAGGCCGGATACCTACCAAGGCGGGATACCGGTTCTTCGTCGACTGGCTCCTTGACCTCTCCGAGCTGACCAAGAAGGAGCGGTTGGAGGTTGTCGAAGCGTACGAGGTGCACTCTCTCGAGATTGGGGAGACGATGCGGCAGACGGCCTTCCTTCTCGGGAACATCACCGGATACGTCGGGTTTATCATTCCGCCACGGTTGGAGGAGACCCGCCTCGACCAGGTCATGCTCTTACACATGACCCCGCGCCTCGTTCTGTTGGTGGTCGTCTCCGACATTGGTATCATTGAACACCGACTGGTCCCGCTGCAGGAGGATCTCTCCAAGGAAGAGGTAGAACAGATTGCACAGATAATCAACTCCTCCCTCCACGGGGTCCCGTTGAGCACGATCCACGAGTTAACTCTCAAGGAGAACCCGGAGGGTTGGTACGAACGCCCCGTCCGTCAGGCATTGCTCCTGCTCGAACGCCTCCTCGAACGCCGATCGCATCAACGCCTCTACTCCGAAGGGTTGCTGAACCTCGTCGATGATCTGCAAAAGACGGATCCCGAGCGATCGATGGACCACTTCGCACGGCTCATTCACGCGGTGCAAGACGACCGATCGTTTGTCGAAGCGATCCACGGCGCGCGGGACAATAAGCACGGGCTCGCCGTCTCCATCGGTGCGGAGTCGCTTCCCGGTCTGGAGAACTACAGCGTCGTCACTTCCGACTATCGCCCGCACGCGGGGATACTCGGTGTGATCGGCCCTCTGTGGATGAACTACGGGCGGGTTCTCTCCGCGACAAGCTACATCGCCCACCGCCTGGAGACGCTCCTCGTCGCCTCTTGCAAACTGAGTACCGGGAGGAATTAAGGATGATCCCAAAAGAGACCAAGGAAGATATGAAAGTGAAGAACGAAACAAGAGCCGAAGCAATGAATGAAGAGGGGGCCCCTTCTCTCGAAACGCAGCTCGCGGAGAAGGAGGAGCAGATTCTCTCCTACATCGATCGACTCCAACGATTGCAAGCGGAGTTTGAGAACTACAAGAAGCGAATGCTGCGCGAGATGCCGAATTTGGAGGAGCGCGTCGCCGATCAAGAGATCCTCGACGTACTTCCCCTTTACGACAACCTCGTGCGCGCGTTTGAGAGCTTCTCAGGGAACAAGGATAGCGAGTCGTTTGTCCATGGGATCGAGAAGATCTACGCCCAGTTCGATCAGATCCTCAAGACAAAGGGGGTCTCTTCGATCGAAGCGGTGGGGACACTGTTCGACCCGACCCTGCACGATGCCCTGTTGAGCGTCCCGAGTGATGAGGAACGAAACATGATCCTAGAGGAATTCGAGCGCGGGTACCTGCGCAATGGCCGCCTCCTTCGCCCCTGCAAGGTGAAAGTGAGCGGTGGAAGAGAAGAGGACAAGGAGGAGACAACATGAGAGAGAAGATCATCGGAATCGATTTAGGAACGACCAATTCTTGTATTGCAATACTTGAAGGAGGTAGCCCGGAGGTGATCACGAACGCCGAAGGGGAACGGACCACACCGTCCGTCGTCGCGTTCACCGACACAGGGGAACGACTTGTCGGCCGGCTCGCCAAGCGTCAAGCGATCACCAATCCCAAGCACACCATCTCCTCGATCAAGCGGCAGATGGGACGGGATCACACGGTGAAGATCGAGCTCGACGGGAAGACAACGGAGTACACCCCCGAACAGATCTCGGCGATGATCCTGCAGAAGATGAAGAAGGACGCCGAAGAAAACCTCGGATCCAAGGTGAACAAAGCCGTGATCACTGTCCCCGCCTACTTCAACGACGCGCAACGCCAGGCAACGAAGGACGCAGGAACTATCGCCGGTCTAGAGGTGATGCGAATCATCAACGAACCGACAGCCGCTGCCCTCGCCTACGGGCTCGATAAGACCGAGGAACAGACGATTCTCGTCTACGACCTCGGGGGAGGGACATTCGATGTCTCGATCCTGGAGATCGGGGACGGGGTCTTCGACGTGATCGCCACCGATGGCGACACCCAGCTTGGAGGAGATGACTTCGACCGGCGGATCATGGACTTCTTGGTAGAGGAGTTCCGGAAGGACAGCGGGATCGACCTCAGCAAAGACCCGAGTGCGATGCAGCGACTGAAGGACGCGGCCGAGGCGGCGAAGATGGAGCTATCCAGCCGCAAGGAGACGACGATAAACCTCCCATACATCACCGCCGATGCTAGCGGGCCGAAGCACCTGGAGAAGAAGCTCACCCGTGCTCACTTCGAGCAGATGATCGATGACCACCTCAAACGGACGGACCAGATCGTCAATAACACGATGCATGAGGCGAAGAAGACGGCGGACCAGATCGATCAGGTAGTCCTCGTCGGTGGGTCGACGCGAATCCCTAGGGTCCAGGAGCTGATAAGTGCCCGCATCCCCGGTAAGATCAACAAGGAGATCAACCCCGACGAGGTCGTAGCTGCAGGAGCAGCGATTCAGGGAGGGGTTCTAGCGGGAGAGGTCGACGAGATCGTCCTCCTCGACGTTACGCCCCTCACTCTCTCCATCGAGACCCTGGGCGGGATCGCCACACCATTGATCGAGCGGAACACGACCATCCCCACCGAGAAATCGAAGACGTTCACCACCGCGGAGAACAATCAGCCGACCGTGGAGATTCATGTGGTGCAAGGGGAACGGAAGATGGCCGCCGACAACAAGTCGCTCGGGAAGTTCCAGCTCCCTGGCCTGCCCCCCGCTCCCCGGGGAGTCCCACAGATCGACGTCACGTTCAATATCGATGCCAACGGGATACTAAACGTCACCGCCAAGGACAAGGCTACCGAGAAGAGCGCCTCGATCACGATCACTGAATCCTCCCGCCTCGACGATAGCGAGATCGAGAGTATGCGCCGCGAGGCAGAGGAACACGCCGAGGAAGATAAGAAAAAGGCAGAAGAGGTTGAGATCCGCAACCAGGCCGATCAGCTCGTATTCTCGGTGGAGAAGACCCTCTCCGATCTCGGAGAGAAGGTGAGCCAAGAGAATAGGGGAGAGATCGAGGATCACCTCCGCCGCTTGAAGGAAAAGATCTCGCAGAATGCCAGCACCGAGGAGATAAAAAAGGCGATGGAGGATCTCGGAAAAAGTTCGCAGAAGCTCGCTGAGGAAGCATACAAGCAGGCCTCGGCCGAGACTCCACCTTCAAAGGAAGAGGATTCCTCCACAGACGATGGCGATGACAGCGGGTATATCGACGCGGAGTACGAGGAAAAATAGTCGCATAAAGAGAAGGGGATAGCGTGGCGAAACGCGATTACTATCAGGTGCTCGGGGTCACCCGCGAGGCGAGCCCAGAGGAGATCAAGCGGGCCTATCGCCGCAAGGCAAAGGAATTTCACCCCGATAAGAACCCGAAAGAGCGGGCAAAGGCCGAAGAGGAGTTCAAGCAGGTCGCAGAATCCTACGAGGTCCTCTCGGACCCGGACAAGCGGGCCCAATATGACCGCTACGGACATGCCGGCCCGGCACAGGGGTTCGACTTCAGTCGGACCGACTTCCGGCGAGCGCGCCAGGACTTCTCCGATTTCGGATTTGGGGGGGTTGATGACCTGTTCGACCTCTTCTTCCGCCAAGGCGGATCTCGTACCAGCACGCAACAGCGCCGCGCGCCCCACGGGGAGGATATAGAGTACAAACTGCGCATCACCCTGGAAGACGCGGCCTTGGGAACGAAGATGAAGATCATCGCCCCGCGGTTGGTCGCATGCGATCGCTGCGGGGGAAGCGGGCTGGAACCAGGGACCTCTAAGAGCACCTGCCAAACCTGCAAGGGGAGAGGACAGGTGGAGTACCGGCAGCAGAGCTTACTCGGGAGCTTCGTCAACGTTCGGATCTGCCCGGAGTGCGAGGGGGCGGGGGAGATCATCGAGCACCCTTGTCACCGCTGTCACGGTAGCGGACGGGTGAAGGAGAAGAGCAAAATCTCGATCAACGTCCCCGCCGGAGTCGATAGCGGGTCCCGCCTGAGATTGAAGGGGCAAGGGAACGTCGGTCCCGGGGGTGCCCCCCCTGGGGATCTGTACATTGTGATCGAGGTGATCCCCCATCCCCACTTCGAACGGCGCGGCCGCGACATCTATTCCACCGTGAAGATCCACTATCCCCAGGCCACTCTTGGATTTAAGGCTAAGGTGAAGACCCTGTGGGGGGAAGAGACGGTCACGATCCCCGCAGGAACACAACCGGAAACGGTAATCCGCCTCCGCGGGAAGGGGATCGCTGATCTCCACCAAAACGGGAAGGGAGATCACTTCATCACCGTTCGGGTTATCGTCCTCAAACGTCTCTCCACCGCACAGCGTCGCATCCTTCAGGACCTAGCGCGCTCACTTCCCACGATCGAGGATTAACCCTGCAAGAGACCGCGCAGGATCTCCTTGATCCCGACGATCGCGCGCTGCCGGTGGCTGATCGCGTTCTTCTCGACGCTCGTCATCTCGGCGAGGGTCAGCGAAGACCCCTCAGGGATGAAGAGAGGGTCGTAACCAAACCCTCCTGCCCCGGTCAGATAACGGGCGATCTTTCCATCTAAGATTCCTTCCTGGAGAAACTCCCGCCCGTCGGGGAGGCGCAGGGCGATCACGATCACGAACCGCGCCCGCCGATCCTCGACTCCCTTGAGCCGTTCGAGGAGGAGGGTATTGTTGCGCGTATAATCGACCGGCACCCCGGAAAATCGCGCCGAGCACACCCCGGGTTCTCCGTTCAGCGAAGAGACCTCCAGCCCGGAATCATCAGCAAGAACAGGGATACCTGTCTCCCGTCCGATCGCCCGCGCCTTGAGAAGGGCGTTCTCGCGGAAGGTGGACCCGGTCTCCTCGACCTCGTGAAACGGGCGCTCGTGAAAGGTAAGGAGATCCAAGCCTTCAAGGTCGGCAAGGAGCTCCTTCAGTTCTTCGATCTTCCCCCTATTACGTGTCCCGAGGAGGAGGATCATTCCATGTTGACAGGTTGCAGATCCAACGTATCTGCTAAGTGACAGGTGACAAAGTGTTCGTTTCCGAGGTTGCGATAGACCGGCGTTTCAGTCTTGCAGATCTCCTTTGCGTAGCGACAGCGTGGGTGGAAATAGCACCCGGAGGGAGGGTTCACCGGACTGGGGACGTCCCCTTCGAGGAGTATCCGCTCTACGTTGTAATCGGGGTCTGGCACCGGAACCGCGGACATCAACGCCTCGGTGTAGGGGTGCTTCGGGTGCAAGAAGAGTGCTTCGGTCTCACACAGTTCGACGATTCTCCCGAGGTACATCACCGCCACCCGGTCGCTGATGTGCTTGACGACCGCTAGGTCATGGGCTATGAACAGGTAGGTCAGACCGAACTCCTCCTGCAGGCTCTCGAGGAGGTTCAACACCTGCGCCTGAATGGAGACATCAAGGGCGGAGACGGGCTCATCGGCAATGATCAACTGGGGGTCGAGGGCAAGGGCACGGGCCACTCCTATCCGCTGCCGCTGTCCCCCGGAGAATTCGTGCGGATATCGTTTCATGTGGTCCGGTTTCAGTCCGACCGACCCCAATAGCTCGCGGACTCGGTCCTCACGCTCGCGTCCCTTGGAGATTCCATGGACGAGCAACGGCTCCCCTACGATCGACCCCACGGTCATGCGTGGGTTCAAAGAGGAATAAGGGTCCTGGAAGATGACCTGCATGTCACGCCGCAGCAACTTGAGTGTATTGCGACGGGCTTTGACGACGTCCACGTCCTTGTACTCTTCCCCAGTGGCAGCCATCTTCTTGCTCCGGAAGATTACCGATCCGGCCGTCGGCTCGATCAGGCGGAGGATTGTGCGGCCGGCCGTAGTCTTTCCACAACCACTCTCCCCGACCAACCCCAGGGTCTCCCCTTCCTTGATGTACATATCGACCCCATCGACCGCCTTCACCTGTGCCACCACGCGGCGCAGGATCCCTTTGCGAACCGGGAAGTGCTTCTTCAAGCCCTTTACGTCAATTAGAATGTTGTCGGAAGACAATCTCTATCACCTCATTTATCATTCATACAGGAAACAGGAGACCAGATGACCCGGGGCAATCTCCTTCAGCGTCGGGATTTCTCGCTTACAGATATCCATCGCATGCGGGCACCTAGGCTCGAATCCGCATCCCTCCGGAACATCAAACGGGTCGGGGACGACCCCTTTTATCGGAATCAACCGCTCCGCCCTCGTTGTTGCGAGCGATGGGATCGAGTTCAGCAATCCCTGCGTATACGGATGCTTCGCGTTGTGGAATGTCTCGCCGCTCGTGGCACTCTCGACGATCTTTCCGAGGTACATGATGACTACGTCATCGGCCATCTGAGCGATGACGCCGAGGTCGTGGGTGATGAACTGAATCGCGGCATGGAAGTCCTTGCGAAGGTCGTTCATCAGGTCCAGGACCTGCGCCTGGATCGTCACATCGAGAGCGGTCGTCGGTTCGTCCGCAATCAACAGGGAGGGATTACAGGAGAGGGCCATCGCGATCATGGCGCGCTGGCGCATTCCGCCGGAGAGCTGATGCGGATACTCGTCGACCCGCTGCTCAGGAACCGGAATCCCCACCGAGCGCAACATCTCGATCGCCTTCTTGTGTGCCTCTTTCTTACGCAGGTGCTGGTGAAGGATGATCGCTTCCATGATCTGGTTCCCGATCGTATAGACCGGGTTCAGGGAGGTCATCGGCTCCTGGAAGATCATCGCAATCTCGTTTCCACGAATAGAGCGGTACTTCCGTCCCTTTGGATTGAGCTGCGTCAGGTCCGTGACGTCTCCGTCTCGATGATAGAGGATTTCCCCTTCGGTGATCTTCCCAGGAGGGGTTTGGACAAGGCCCATCACAGAGAGAGCTGTCACCGACTTTCCGCATCCGCTCTCGCCGACCACTCCCAGGGTCTTCTCCGGCTCGATGGTGAAGTCCACCCCATCGACAGCCCGCACCACACCATCTTCGGTGAAAAAATACGTCTTGAGATTTCTTACCTCAATTAGCGGCACCGCTATCCTCCTTCCTCCTAGCTTGAAGCTGCTACAAGATCGATAGGACGAATCCCAGGACCATGAACACGACAGCGAGCCCCGCTGTCAGCGTTCTCTTCGGATCCTTTGCTTCATCGCGCCCGAACACGGTGCCCGACATCCCGGAGCCGAATGCACCACCGAGCCCAGAGTGTTCGCTCATCTGGAGAAGGATCAACCCCATCAGGGCGAAACAGTCAAGGAAAAACAGAACTTCCAGTATCACTTCTATCATAGCACCATCGTTCCCTTTCTCGCTCTTTTTTGCCCGTGCTAGCTTACACAAGCGATGCATTATAGCATAAGCCCCCGCAGCGTACAAAGAGAGAGACAGTCTTGCGTGATATCGCGCACTCCCGTATGCTGTAGCGTGGTTCATACTATAAGGAGGAGGTGGAGATTGCGCAAGTTCATCGTCGTCACCGGTGGGGTCATCTCTGGATTAGGAAAGGGAGTCATCGCCGCCTCTATCGGGCTCCTGTTCAAGCTGAGCGGGTATAGCGTCACCCTACAAAAGATTGACCCTTATCTGAATCTCGATGCCGGCACGATGAACCCTTACGAGCACGGCGAGGTCTTTGTCACCAACGACGGGAAGGAGACCGACCTCGATATCGGCCGTTACGAACGGTTCCTCGACGAACCGCTCTCCGCCGCGAATTACATCACCACCGGGCAGGTCTACTGGAATGTCATCCGACAGGAACGGGCCGGAGCTTTCCTGGGAAAGACGGTACAAGTAATCCCTCACATCACCGATGAGATCAAGCGCCTCGTCATGCTCCCGCTGGGGCGCGAGGAGGCTGAGATCGGGGTGATCGAGGTGGGGGGAACTGTGGGAGATATCGAGAGCCTCCCGTTCCT
>JAUWNS010000057.1 GCA_030612485.1 Candidatus Bipolaricaulota bacterium | reverse complement strand
CTCCTTGTCCCAACGGACCGGTCGTCACCTCAACGCCTGTGGTCAGGTGACTCTCTGGGTGTCCCGGGGTTTTGCTCCCCCACTGGCGAAACGCCTCTATTTCGGAGAGGGGAAGGTCGTACCCGGTGAGGTGCAGCAGTGAATATAGGAGCATCGACCCATGCCCGGCCGACAGGACAAAACGGTCGCGGTCCGGCCACGCAGGGTCGGCTGGGTTGTGCTTCAGGTGTTCGATCCATAGAACGTAAGCCATCGATGCTGCCCCCATCGGCATCCCCGGGTGTCCCGAATTTGCGTTCTGGATAGCATCAGCACTAAGGAAACGAATCGTGTTGATACATTGTCGATCAAGCTCTCCATAATCTACCATATGATCTCCTTCTTGAAAGCTTTTTGCTGTAGAGGGCGTGAGGAAATCGAGAGATTGGAAGATTGAATGATCGGGAGATTAAGCTGTTGGATCACTCAACCGCTCACTCGTTGAATCACTAAATTCCTTCCTTAACCCATATATGCTCCGCAATGAAAGCTCCGGTTCCGCATTGATTATGCACGGAACGCCCCTGATTAAAAAGAGATCAATCTGGGCGTCATCCCCCAGGCGATCAGCCAGATGAGTCCGAGCGCTACGATGAGATCCCCTAGACTAAAAGCGGTGGCAAACGGGACCCACCGTGGGAGATAGAGAAGGTCCCCCAGGAAATTGAATCGTGTTCCTTCGCTCATCAGGATAACATTCCCGTACACACCATCCTTCAGGAGGCGAGTTGCAATCCCCTCGCTTCCCGCGTGGGCGAGGGCAGTCAGAGAGGAGGGCATGTACCCGCCATTCACCGCGATCACGAGCAGGTTCAACAGCGACCCCATCCCAATAATAAGAAGAGGGAAGGTACGGTAGTTGAGCACAAGGAATACCAAGATGAGGGTATAGGAAAGAAGATGGAGCGAACTCGTGGCATACGGGAAGAGGGGGCGCGCGCTGAAAAGGGGGAAGATCGCCAGTTGAATCAACAATGAAACAGGGATTGCCCACAAGAACCGCAACCGAAGCGAGGCAAGGTGAACAATCCTCCCTCTGCGCAGGTACCCAACAATAATCCCGATGAGCACAGCACCAATGATGAACATACCTTAACAGCGCCTATCCATCACGTAAAGAATCTGCATCTTGGGACGATTCATTCTCCAATGAGTTAAGTACATGCAATAGGGCATCGGCCACCACCGGGTCTAGATCCGCGCTCTTCATCTCCTTGATCATCTCGATCGTCTTTTCGTGGGAGAACGCCTTGCGATACGGTCTGTCGGTGGAGAGGGCGTTGTAGATATCCGCTGCAGTGATTATCCGTGCAATGAGAGGAATCTGATCTCCCTTTAATCCGTTTGGGTAGCCGCTCCCGTTCCAGTGCTCATGTTCATGCCGCACGGCGTTTGCCACTGGTTTATAGATCTCCAATCCCTCGATCAACTCCGCACTGATCACTGGGTGGCGCTTCATCGTCACCCACTCCTCCGCATTCAGTGGACCTGGTTTAAGGAGGATCGAATCGGGAACCGCAATCTTGCCGATGTCGTGAACCCGGGCTGCAATATCGACCTTCTCGATCTCCCCCTGGGGAAGCCCCATCTCCTGGGCGATCTTCACGGCAAGGTCGGCAACCTCGGTCGAGTGTACAGCGGTGTAGTGGTCCCTCTCATCGAGAAGGCGAGAGATCTTCTCGAACGTCTTGCGCGTCTCGGTCTGAAGCCTGAGGTAACTGCGAAACGAAACGTGGACCAACACTAATGGCACGATCGCCAAGAACATATGCCACATCGATAATGAATAGAGCACTGTGAGCAAGAGTGCAGAGGTAAAGAGACTCACATATTGAATAAAAAAGTCTTTAAAGGCTGTCAGTAAGCTATAAGAAAAACGCTTGTGTTCTGTCAAGCAGACGATTCCTGTCACCAAAGAAAGATTAATCCCCGCGTAGCAGACAAAAGCCAGAAGAGCCCAAAGACAGTCCTCTATAGATGCAAGAGTTAAAGGAACACGGTGAACCAAAACGAGTATGCCCCCCGTGGCAGCCACCGTCACGACCCACTGGGCTACGTTGAAGCTTACCGCATGAATGAATGTGACCGGGCTGCGTTTCAAGTGGTCCCAGCGCATCATTATCTCTGAAGCTAGTGTTGCCAAAAGCGCAACAAATACAGTCAGAGAAGGACCAAGTATAAACAGCGATGCCAGGTAGATCGCGACCGAACCGGACATTTCAATTCCATATACTGGAATCCAGGTCGCGTAAATTTCTGATAAAAAACCTAGCGTGATGAATAAAACAAAAGAAATTATCTGCTCAACAGAGGTAAACGCAAGGTCGAGAGAATAATACCCAATCGCAGCCAGCGCGAGCAAACAGAGACCATAAATATAAGCCCTTGCATTTGCAGGAAGGTTCACAATTTCTCCTTTCTCGGAAATTTGAGCTTACCTTTGTCTACTTTAGCACAAATCAAGGGCAAAAACTACTACAGAGTAAATATAGCCCAGCTAATCACCTACCCGCGTCACCTCCAATACATAAGATGCATCCAAACCAAAGGGTATTAGCAGATCGTAACTCCCTCCCTTCGCAAGGAGCTTCTCGAAACCTTGTTCAGCTTCGTGCCAACGCAAACTTGTATCTATCAAACCATTTGGGCAATTCCTACGGATGCCACTTCGCGCCGGCACCCAAGATGAGCCCGAGCGCAGCAATCGTCAACAGATAGTACATTCCCTTCTGCCCAAGAAGCTTCCCAAAGATCTTGTTCAGTTTCTCACCAGCACCTAGATTGAATCCTTCCCATTTCATCGTTAATCCTCCTTTGATTCTTACGGATGCGGATGCCACTTCGCGCCAGCACCCAAGATGAGTCCGAGCGCAGCAATCGTCAACAGATAGTACATTCCCTTCTGCCCAAGAAGCTTCCCAAAGATCTTGTTCAGTTTATTACCAACAGGCAAATTGAATCCTTCCCATTTCATCGCTAATCCTCCTTAAACTCTTAAATCAGTGTAATTGATATCCCTAAGCCTATCATTATCACTTCTCTACCGTGGGCAAGCTTTTCTCGATAGCCACCTCCTGAGATTCGATTATCTAAAACATAGTAGTTTCAAAGAAAGCAAAAACGACAGCTCAATCACTATCCGCCCCGCACCAAAACCCCTTGGTCCAAGATCCTTGAGCTGTCGCTTTACCGGAGGCAACAAAACCACCTCTTTACCACGTTCTTCACGCAAGCGACAAGGCAACACATTCCTGTGTCACCTTATCTTGCTTTCTTCACTTTGAGTTCAGATCCAACTTTGACGGCCTTCAGTTTCTTAGCAACGATGTCTTTCAGGTTCTTACCCGGTTTGAAGGCCGGAACAACTTTCTTCGGGACAGTAATTCGCTTTTGGGTCTGAGGATTGATCCGTTTGGATTCTTTGCGCGCTCGGGCCTCGAACTTCCCGAACCCAGTCAGGAGGACCTCCTCGTTCGACACCAAGGCATTCGTGATCAGATCAATCATCGCATCAAGAGCCTTGCGCGCATCCTTTTTGGTCAAGCCGGTTTTTGTCGCGAGTTTATCTACAAACTCTCCTTTGTTCACCCTGTCACCCCCTCTCTTTTGAGAATTTGCACTATTATAGTTACAGAGAGCCCTCCTGTCAAGAGGGGATGGGCATTCCAGCGCTCATCTACCCGCACCGACTCTTTCTCTTATCGCCGATTCTTCCGATTACAAAAGCGTTTCATGCGATTTGACTTCCATCATCGTCCCGGGTAAAGTTAGTGTTCGATACTGATAGCGAGGTGTAAGAGTGAGAGAATACGAGATTGTTTACGTCCTCCGTCCAGATCTCTCTGATGAGGATCGTACAAAAAAAGTGGATCGGATTCACGGGTTCATCACCGAGAACGGAGGAGAGATAAAAGAGATTGACGATTGGGGAAAGCGGGTTCTCGCCTACGAGATCAACCACTACTCCGAAGGGTATTACGGCCTTACCCTGTTCCAACTTCCACCCCAAGGAGTAAAGCCCATAAAAGAACGGCTCAATATTGATGAGGAGATCCTCCGTTATCAGATTGTTGTTCGCTCCAAATAAGGGGAGAGAAAAAAATGTCGGCAAGCTTCAACAAGGTAATCCTGATCGGGAACCTCACAGCGGATCCTGAACTCCAGTACACGGCAAGCGGCACGGCACGCACTAAGTTCAGCATCGCGGTCAACCGCCAGTACAAGGACAAATCTGGTCAGTTGCAGGAGGATGTAACCTTTGTACCGATCGTGGCTTGGGGCTCGCAGGCAGAGAACTGCGCTAATTACTTGAGCAAGGGACGCTCTGTCGCCGTAGAGGGCAGACTGCGCATTCACACCTTTGAAACCCAGGAAGGTGATAAGCGAAAGATGACTGAAGTCGTCGCCCAGAATGTTCAATTCCTGGGAGGTCAACCGCGCTCTGCCAACGAGCCGGGAACGGTTCCCGCTGGTAATGAACAACCCGCTAAGAAAGAAGAGGAGGAGGTTCCTTTTTAAGTCATGTTCTACAAACGAAGACAAATCTGCCGAGTCTGTGAACGCAATATCACCCTCGACTACAAGAAACCCGAAGAACTGAAACAGTACATGAACCGTCTAGGGAAGATCCTCCCTAAACGAGCGACACGGCTGTGTACAAAACACCAACGGCATGCGGCACTGCAAATCAACCGTGCCCGTAAACTCGCGCTCTTACCCTATATCGGTGAGCCGCGGATGATCCCCGATGCCCGTCCTCGCCGGAGGAGATAACCGCGTCCGGTGTCGATTGGATCGCAAAGTGGTTCAGTGAGAAAGCTTCCCCCAGAGAAGAACTTCCCCTTCCTCAGCTAGCAAGGCTCCTTGATCACTATCGCGGGCAGAGCGTTTCAGATGCCCTCGGAGGGGAGATCTATCAGGGGGAGTTCGGCCAATGTTTAGCGATCGAACGCACTGCGCCAAGAGTTATCCCATTCCCGCCTAAAGAGAAGGCTCACGAGGCCCTCCTCTCCGAACTGCGACTTCTCTTCGGAATTGGGACACGATTCGATCAACGGCTTCGTGAGAATGGATATAGCTCGATCCCATCACTCCTTGCGCACCCCCGCTTTGGGGATACCGCTGCTCACCTCTTGGCAGAGTGGAAAGACCCACTCGATCCTGCGCGGGTAAACACCACCCTATCTTGCTGGCTTCCAGCTTCGCATCCCTTATTTCTGCAACTGCTTGGCCTGGTTCCCCGCGAGAAGATGCTCTTCTTCGACCTTGAAACCATGGGGCTCTTCGGGGTACCGATCATCCTCGCCGCCATCGGCCGACCCGGTGCTTCGGAAATCAGGATTACGCAGTACCTCGCGTGCTCCCCCGACGAGGAAATAGCCCTGCTGGAAAGGGTTATAGAGGCGCTCTCCCATGCCTCTCTCATCTTGAGCTACAACGGAAAGTCCTTCGACTGGACGACCCTTCGGGAACGGTGCGCGTACTACGGTCTCCCGTTCGACTACGCTCCGATCCACATCGACCTGCTCCATCACGCTCGGCGAGCGTACCGAGACCGCCTCTCCAATGCGCAGCTTCAAACCGTGGAAGAAGGGGTCCTTGGGATCGAGCGAACAGAAGACCTCCCGAGCGAAGCAGTCCCCGAGTACTACGATGCGTATCTTAGAAGCGGAAACCCAGGACCACTCGTCCCAATCGTCAATCATAACCAACAGGACGTCGCCACCCTTGCTCTGCTTCTCTCTCACCTGCTTATGCTCACCGACCATGCTCACTGACCTTCTCGCACAACTCACTAGAGAATCGTGGTACCACGAGCAGATCACCCACATCGCCAAGGTTCCAGCTACCAAGGCCGAACCCGCTAGGGTTGCACTCCCTCCTATACTGCAGAACTACCTCGATGAAAAGGGGATCGCGCTCTACCAACACCAGGGAGAAGTGGTAGAGGCCGTACGCGCAGGAAAAGACGTGATCATCACCACTCCCACCGCCTCGGGGAAGACCCTTGCCTTCAATCTCCCTATCTTCGAGACCCTCCTCACCGACCCGCAAGGGTGCGTCCTCTACCTCTATCCGTTGAAGGCACTGGCAAACGACCAGCGAGGGAAGCTCCTCGAACTCGAACGAGAGACCGGCCTCGATCTTCTTCCCAGTGTCTACGATGGGGATACGCCAACAGGCAAACGAGCCCGGATCAAGCAGGTCTCCCGTCTCATCCTCACCAACCCCCACGCCTTGCACTACTACCTCCCCTGGCACCACCAGTGGAGCCGCTTCTTCAGCAACCTCCGCTACATCGTGATAGATGAGGCGCACCGTTACCGCGGGGTTTTCGGAACGAACGTCGCTCTCCTGCTGCGACGCCTCGAACGCATCCTGAATCACTACGGAGCCTCTCCGCAGGTCATCCTCTCCTCCGCCTCGGTTGCAAACCCTGTTGATTACGCCCGTGCACTCACCGGGAGAGAGGGCGGCTCTATCGACAAGGGAACCTCCGCCCGTGGCGAAAGGCAGGTTCTCTTCTGGGACGCGCTCCTCGATCCCTCCCATTCGATCACCACGCAGGCAGCGCAGCTTCTCACCTTCCTCACCAGCGCCGGAGTACAGACCCTCTGTTTCACCGGTTCGCGGGTGATGGCCGAGCTTATTGCCCGCACGGCCCACGGCATGGGCGGGAGAAAGGTCCTTTCCTACCGCGCCGGCTACCTTCCGCAGGAACGGCGGGAGATCGAATCCGGCCTGCGAGAGAGGCGAATCGAGGGGGTCGTCTCCACGAGCGCGCTCGAAGCGGGAATCGATATCGGGAGCCTCGATGCGGTCATCCTGATCGGGTTTCCAGGGAGCCTTCTCTCGGCCTGGCAGCAGGCCGGGCGTGCCGGGCGGGGTAGCGACCCCTCTCTGATCGTGTACATCCCCTACGAAAACCCGCTCGACCGCTACTTCCTGCATCACCCTGCCGAATTCCTTGGGGAAGAGCGGGAACGGATCGTGATTCAGCCGGATAATCCTCGCCTGGCGGCATGGCACCTAACGTGTGCCGCTGCCGAGCTGCCCCTTCGCCCTGAGGAGGTTTCGTCAAAGGAAAGGAATCTCCTTGATGAACTCACAGCGAACGCTGTCCTGACGAAGACCCCGCGAGGCATGATCTACCGGGGACGGAAGCGGGCACATGACATCCTGAGCATGGATTCCATCGCCGGGGAGGGGATCAAGCTGACCTGTGAGGGGAAGCTCCTCGAAACGATGGACCCGCTACGGGCGCGACGTGACGCGTACCCCGGAGCCGTCCTCCTTCACAGGGGTGAGACTTACGTGGTAGAGGATCTCAAACTGGAAGAGGGGGTCGCCCGGCTGCGCCAGGAGAAGGTCGATTACTATACGAAGAGCATGCGCACCTCCGTGGTGAAGATCCTTACGGTGCAGGAATCGCACTCTTGCCGTTCGATCGCCATCGAGCGGGGACGCACACGGGTGACCGAATCGTTCGTGGGATACAAGACGATCCACTTCGATAGAACGATCTCGGTGGACGCGCTCGACCTACCCGCACACACCTACGAGACCGATGCCCTGTGGATCACCTTCCCTGTTGCTATTAACGGAATTCCACCCGAGAAGCTCCTCGGGGGACTACACGGAGCAGAGCATGCCCTGATCGCGATGACGCCGCTCCTCGTCCTGTGCGACCGGGAGGATATTGACGGAGTCTCCACTCCACTCCACGAAGAGACCGGTCTACCAACGATCCTCATATTTGATGAGATCGAAGGGGGAGCCGGTCTTGCTGAGGTCCTCTTCACCTCGCTTCACCGGCTCGCTGCCGAGGCACTGAAGCTTGTCTCCGACTGTCCGTGCGAGAACGGGTGTCCCTCCTGTATCTACTCCCCACGCTGTGGGAGCCACAACCGTCCACTCGATAAAGAGGGAACGATCCGCGTCCTTCGCCTCCTGGTTGAAGAAACCATGAGGGATTGAGTGATCTGGCGATTGAATGATCGGGAGATTGAGAGATTAGAAAGCTAAAACACCCAATCGCTCACTCGCTGAGTCCCTCGGAATTTGCACCGCCCGTAGGATTCGTGATAAAGAACGTATGTTGAACATCCATTAGGGCATTGAAAGGCAGAAGCCAGAGATCTAACCGGAGTTGGTCTTCATGCTGCGATTTCATGTAGAGCTTTGTTGCATCGAGAATAACGTTGCACACAAGGTGCAACGCTACATCAATCTTTTCGTAGCGTCGGAGCTTGTCTCCGACGTTCTAACGTCTATCCTTCCGAGAACTCATGTAGCCAGTACGAACAACAAGCTGATTCGCCTGCGGCGAATCTCCGCTTCTCTCCCCCCAGCAAGCTGGAGGATATCCAGCGGAGGCTCTTTATGAAGAAAATCGCGTGCGTGATCATGCACGCCCCTCTGGGAGAGAGCCTGGGGGAGCGTATCGTGGAGGAGGGGCGCGAGGCATCGACCGAGGACCTCGTGACGACGCTCAAGAAGGCGGGGATGGAGCGGATCTTTCTCCTCACACAGAGTTTTGCGCTTGCTGAACGATTCTCGAAACGCGGTGTCGCCACGATTCTCACGGAAAATGAAACCCCGTTTCACTTTGGGAAGACTCTGCAGCGTGTGATCGCCGAGGAAGTGCTCGATGGGCTCCTTTACTTTGGAAGCGGGGCCGGAGGGCTTCTCACCGTCGAGCAGATCGCGAGACTCATTAGCTTCGCTTCCCGCGTGGAACCGGGAGCCCTGTTCAACAATTTCTATTCGTGTGATTTTTGCGCGATTACGGGAGCGGAAATGCTGCTTGAGATCGATCTTCCGGAGATCGACAACGCATTGGGGTTCTCCCTCGCCGATCACGGAATCCCGTCTTTCTCCCTCCCCCGCACCGTTAAGACACAGTTCGATATCGACACCCCAACAGATCTCGTCCTCCTCGCTGCAGCAGAGAGAGGTGGTGATGCGATGCGGGCGTTCCTCGCTGCACAGTCTCTCAACCACTCGATGCTCGAAGACCTCTTAACGATTCTCACCGATCGGAGCGCGCACCTTACGCTGATCGGCCGGATGCACCCAACGACCTGGGCACACTTCGAAGGGGAGATCGCCTGCCGCACGAGCGCCTACAGCGAAGGACGGGGGATGCGTGCCTACCCCAGTGGGAAGGCGCCCCTTCTCTCCTCGACACTCAAGGAGATGGGAATCGATTCCTTCTTCGAGCGTCTCGCACGATCCACCGACGCAGCGATCATCGATACCCGGCCACTGCTCGCTCTGGGTGGTCTTCTCCCGCCGATGGCCGACCGGTTCGCCAGCGATCTCTTGCGCCCCGAACTCGTCGAGGATCCGCTATGGAAAGCATTCACTCAAGCAGCGATCGACTCGCCGATCCCCATCCTCCTAGGCGGACACTCCCTCGTGAGCGGAGGGCTCTACCTCCTCGCGGAGGCCTGCTGGAAAGACCACGAGCTTCGTCGTAGACTTCACCCCGATACGATCGCGTTCTAGGAAAAGGAGCGTCAATGAGCGATTCGACCCATCTTGCAAAGGTATTAGGAACCGACCCGCAGACCGCCGCGTTGATCGCGGCTGAGGAGCGCCGCCAGCGCGAGAAGATCATTCTTATTCCCTCTGAGAGCCTGACCCCTCCGGCTGTTCGTGAGGCTCTAGGCTCTGTTTTCACCAGTGTCTATGCCGAGGGGTACCCCCGTCCAGCCATGCGCAAGACCCCTCCCGAGAGGCTCGCCGAACTCGATCTTCAGCTCGCCTCTCACCGCCGCTACGCGGACTGGCGCTTTTACAAGGGAACCGAGATGGCCGATCTCGTCGAATCACTCGCCGGTCGTCGCGCAGCCGAGTGTTTCGCCACGCCCGACTATCCGGCGGAGAAGATCTATGCCAACGTCCAGCCACTCTCCGGCGCCGCGGCAAACCTCGCCGTGTACGAGGCGTTCGTCAACCCCGGGGATACCGTGATGGGGATGGACCTCACCGAGGGAGGACACCTCACTCATGGTTCCCAGTTCAACATCACCGGGAAGCGCTACAACATCGTCTCCTACGCCGCCGACAGAAAGACCGGAAAACTCGATTACAACAAGATCATGGAACTCGCGAAGGAACACCGACCGCGGATGATCATCGGTGGATTCACCTCCTATCCGTGGCAGGCGGACTGGGCTGCTTTCCGCGAGATCGCCGATACGGTCGGCGCGGCGCTCTTCGCCGATGTAGCCCATACCGCGGGGATGATAATCGGTGGCGTCTACCCCAACCCGATCGGAATTGCCGACGCAGTTGCGTTTACCACCCATAAGACACTCTGCGGCCCTCGCGGAGCAGTGATCCTCTCCACCGATCCCACGGTGGCGGGCCAAATCGATAATGCCATCTTCCCCGGCGAGCAGGGTGGCCCCCACGTCAACAAGTTCGCCGCGATCGCCGTCGCGTTGAAGATAGCGCAATCACAGGAGTTTAATGAGCTGCAACAGAAGATCGTGGAGAATGCCGGATACCTGGCGCAGGCTCTGCAGGAGCAAGGGCTTACCCTTGCCTACGGAGGGACGGACACCCACCTTCTCCTCATCGACCTGAAGAAGCTTGAGGAGAAGACCGGCTTTGTCATGATGGGAGAGATCGCCTCCCGCATTCTTGACCTCGTGGGGATCGTCTGCAACAAGAACACGATTCCCGGCGATCACAGCGCGGCCGACGCGCACGGTATCCGCTTGGGAACCCCGTGGGCGACGCAGCGCGGGATGGGGAAGGACGAGATGGAGACCCTCGCTTCGATCATCGCCAAGGTCCTCCGCGCAATCCGGCCGTTCTCTTACCTTGGCCTGAACGGCGACCTCTCACGGGGCAAACTTCCGCTTTCCGTGCTCGAAGAAGCACGAAGGGAGGTGCGCGCACTCATTTCCTGTGTCGATCCTGCGGTCAGTTCTATCTCCTCTCCCCAAGAGAACCATTCTCGCTGGACGATCCTCCGTGTGCACGGCGGCCGCAGCCGTGCGCTGTTGAACGAAGCAACGACGACCGATCTCTTCACCATGGATAATAGGGAACACCTCCGCACCTACCTCTTCGATGAAAAGGGAGAACTTCTCTCGGAGATAATTTTGGGACAGATCGCGGAAGAAGACTACCTCGTCCTCTCCCCAAAGGAGAACGGAAAGAGCGTGAAGGAGTGGCTCTCCGGCATTGCCGACGGGTATATCCTGTTCGATGAGACGGATCTCTTCCGCAAGGTTCAAGGACCGGCCCTGATCGAGGAGATTCCTGCGAGCGAGGTTCCCGAAGTACTTCACGCCCTCCTCTCTCTTGACCTTCCGACAAACGGGGAAGATGCTGGGATTCAAGACCTTTATCAACAGCATCCCGAGCGGTTTGCAATCACCAAACCGTACTTCATCGGCCAGAATCGGCTCGATCTCTCGCAGCCCGACCCCACGCGAACCTCATTCTCGTGGGATGAGGTGGAAGGTCCGCTCAAGCGAACACCCCTCTACGAGGCGCACGTAAAGCTCGGGGCAAGGCTCGTCCCGTTTGCCGGCTGGGAGATGCCGGTCTGGTACACCTCGGCCCTGGAGGAGCACCGTGCCGTGCGGGAACGGGCCGGCCTGTTCGATCTCGGTCACATGGGAGTCTTCCAGGTTGAAGGGCCGTACGCCACCGAGTTTCTTAACGCCGTGACCGCGAACTATGCCGCGTGGCTCGAGGACGGCGAGTCCCAGTACGCCTACCTCCTCGACCCGGGTGGAAACGTGATCGACGACATCTTCGTCTATCGCCGCGCCTGGGATAGCTACTTCGTGGTGGTGAACGCCTCCAATGAAGATAAAGACTGGGACTGGCTCTCCGGTGTCAATGATGGCCGCTACCTGATCGATCGAGAGATCCCCGCCCGCCGTCCCGCTCCCAAGGTCACCCTGCACAACCTGAAGGAGGAGCGGGGTGTGATGGACATCGCTCTGCAGGGACCCTTAAGCGAGGCAATCCTTATAAAGATCCTCGAAAAAAAGGAACAGATCCTTGTTAAGTCCCTCAACCGGACCGAATTCTGCGAGGTCGACATCGAGGATCATCAATTCTTGATCGCCCGTACCGGCTACACCGGTGAGGAGATCGGCTACGAGATCTACTCCGCACCTCCTGCTGCCGTGTGGATGTGGGAGAAACTGATCGAGGTCGGCACACTATTCGGTCTCCTCCCCTGCGGACTCGCCTCACGCGACTCCACGCGCACCGAAGCGGGGCTGCCGCTCTACGGGCACGAACTCGCCGGGCATTACGATGTTAACCCGTACGAGGCGGGGTTCGGCGCGTATGTCAAACTGCACAAGCCGTTCTTCATCGGTCGGGATACCTGCGTCACCGCATACACGAAACCCGAACGGGAGATCGCGCGCTTCCAGGTCAACGCAGTCGGTACGCGCCCGATCCACAGTGGCGCGGCAGTGATCGATCGAAACGGCCTCTATCTCGGCCGGGTGACGAGCTGCGTCAGCCTGGGGGAGACTCAGGTTGGCCTGGCCCTTCTGGAAAAGCTCGATGTCACTCCTGACACGCCAATCATCCTCCTCAACCCACCGCGCAGTGAAGAAGCAAAAACGGTCACCGCCCTCGAAGCAGGTGATCGAGTCGCCATCCCGGTGCCAGGGACGATCATCTCTCGCTTCCCTGAGAAGGAGTCTCTCCCAAAG
>JAUWNS010000210.1 GCA_030612485.1 Candidatus Bipolaricaulota bacterium | reverse complement strand
TCACGGAGCAGACCGAAGACGCGCGAGATTCCGGTTGCTAAGGCCATCAACAGGGTATCGCGAGCCAGGCGTCTCATCGATCGGTCGACACGAGTAGGAGGCCGACTGCGACCTTTCCCCCACTCCCGATCTCCCGATAGGTTGCCCCATCCTTGAAGACCAGAGAACTCGAATGCCCCCCGTCGAACGCAATCGCGTCCTTAACCTTCGTTGGAAGGCAATGGAGGATCGAGAGGAGATCCTCGAAGTTGGCCCCCACGCTCCCGCTGTTCTTCGTCACCGTGAGGAGGATCAACCCTCCATGCCAGTCTGTGGCAAGTACGCTCCGTGCCGCGAGGCCGCTCACCAGGTAGGATCCGATCTGGAAGCTCTCCGCCTCGGGATCGAGGGCGTCCTGGCCAGATGCAACGAGGAGCGGTCCGGCGCTGACCACATCAGTGATCAGGAGATCCCCTTCGTCGAGAGTGTACTCGATGCTCACCTCGTCGCCGATCCTCAGCGTGGCGAGACGATCGCGCGCCGCGCCACACGCCACCAACAGGACGGCGGAGGAATCCTCGACCACGTACGGTCCGTCTTGGATCGCGGTGACCCGGCCATCACGCACCTTCACCGTGCGGAACATCTGTGACGAACCACGGGTGATTGGGCCAGGGTACCCGACCGTGTAGGCGACGAGCTCGTCTGGTTTGATCGATCGATTCACGTCGTCGAGAGGAATCCTCTCCTCCCCAGCGCGGAGGTAGAGATAGACAGCCGGATTGAAGAACGTCAACCGCCCGAATAGGTCGATCCCTAACGCCGCCCGCCGAGCATGGTTTGAGCTTAGCGCCTGCCCGTTTATGATGAGGAGCCCGATTGGGATTCCCGTTGCAGGGTCGAAGAAGTTGGCATTGATCGCCGCACGCGCGCCATGAGAGAGGGCCATCTCCTTCAAGGAAGAGAGGGTTCCGAACCCTCCCTCGGAGATCGTGGGGATCAAGCGGTAGTGCTCTCGCCAGTCCTCCACGTACAGGTAGTTGATCTTCACCGGCCCCTCTCCGAGATCCGTCTCGATTTCATGGTAGGTCACATGCGAAAGGATCTCCGCCTCTGCCTCAACGAGCGGTTGATGATCGAAGGTGAGCGATACAGAGTAGAAACCAGGCGTCTCGAAGCGCTTGGTCTGTGGGAGGGAAGTGCCCGATATCTCGATGATGAGATCGATGCTCTGGCCGACGGAGCTCCCCAACGTGGCCGAGGTGATCGCACCCCCGGTGAGGGCAACCTGGCGTGGCACGGTGGCAAGAGCACAGTGATAAAACCGCAGGTGAAACGTCCCCGATCGCGCCTCGACCGTCTCGTACGGGACGAAACCATCGAATCGGGCGATCACCCGGTCCGCGGTCGCTTCGAGCGAGACCAGATACTGTAGATCGGTCTCGATGTAGATCTCGTTACCGATCGTGTGCAACTCAGCTCCGACGATAGCGATCAGCTCATCGAGTGGGATGTAGTATATCCCTTCGTAGAGAGGGAAATGATCGATGGGCAAGAAGACCTTCCCATCGCCCCAGCGTACGCAAATCGAGTTTTCCTCCTCGATGTAAGCCGCTTCAACCCCCAATTGCAGGCCAAATTCGCGTAACGGAACCAGCCATTGACCCGCCTCTTGCAGCAGAGGGTGAATAAGAGAGCCCAGATCGCCATTGCCCCTCAAAGGAACCTCGCTGCCGCTCATCCCGAGCGCGACGACAAGGACGCAGATTACAGCAATCGCTAGCGGCCACCCGCTTTTCATGCGGGTTATTCCTCCTTGAGGCGCGCCTCCTCCAGCTGTGCCTCATTGAGACTCGTCTCCTTGAGATCCGTCTCCTTGAGACGTGTCTCCTTAGGATTAGCCTCTCCATCCACACGGACCCGGACCTCTACCGTGATATCCTTGTACAGGCCGATCGTCACCGCGTGTGGCCCCAAGGTTTCGATCGAGTGCTCCATCTGCAAACGCGAGACCTCGATATGCTCGCCGATCTCCTCCTCGATTTTGGAGACAATATCCTCTGCGCGCACCGAACCGTACAGCCGGTCATCATCGTGCGCCTTGCGAACGAAGACGAGAGTACGATTAGCGAGCACGTCGCGCAACCTTCTTGCCTTCTCCTCGCGTTCTTCGATCGCTGCTGCGTGAGCAGCCCTTTCCTTGGCATAGCGTGCGATATTATGTTCGGTCGGTGCCGCAGCAAGCCGCTTTGGGAAGAGGTAGTTCCGCGCGTACCCATCCGCCACATCGACCACCTCACCAACAGAACCTAGAGACTCGATCGTTTTCGTAAGCAGTACCTTAGCGATAATCATCACTCCTTTGTAGAACTCGTTAATGAATTTTAGTTCCCCGCGGCGACAACGTCAAACACGGGGACATTTCTCCACTCTCCTGTGTGGTATACTCATGCACGAGATGAAGCGGCTGAACGAGTGGGTGAAAGACCGAAAGAGGGTCCTGGTGATAGGGGCGTTAAACCTCACCCCGGACTCCTTCTACGATGGGGGGCGTTATCCCACGAAAGCCGCTGCAATCGAACGGGCTCTGCAGATGGTGGAAGAGGGCGCGGATATCATCGATATCGGTGCCGAATCGAGTCGTCCGGGGGCGAGACCGGTCTCAACGGTAGAGGAGCTGGAGCGGGTGATCCCGGTGATCGAGGGAATCCATCGCCAAAGCGATATTCTCCTCTCGGTCGACACCACTAAGGCGGTGGTCACAACGGAGGCGATCGAGGCTGGAGCGTCGATCGTGAACGACATCAGCGCCCTGCGGTTCGATCCAAAGATGTCGGGCATTGTGGCGAAGAGCAACGCGTTCGTGATCTTAATGCACATGAAGGGGAGGCCGGAGACCATGCAGAAGGGCCCTTCCTACAATGATCCTTTGGAGGAGATAAAGGCGTTCTTTGTCGAACGGATCGCGACCGCTCTCTCTGCGGGGATACCGACCGATAAGATCGTCATCGATCCGGGGATCGGGTTTGGGAAGCGACTAGCGGATAACCTCGCCATCATACGAGGTCTCTCGCGGTTCAGTGCGCTTGGTGCTCCGATCCTCGTTGGCCTATCGCGCAAGTCGTTCCTTGGGGATATCCTCAACCTCCCAGCAGAAAAACGGTTGGAGGGGACGATCGCGGCGAACGCGATCGCGATACTGAATGGTGCCGACATCATACGCGTGCACGATGTTAAGGAGGGGAGAAGAACGGCCGATGTAGCTTGGGCGTTACGCAATGCTAAAACTTAATCTCGATCTCTTTCTAAATCACCCGGGCAAGCACTTCCCCATCGACCTCTCCCTGAAAACCGAGGAGACTGCCTCCCTGTCCGATGATTTCTCCTTCTTTGAAGCGCTGGAAGTAAGCGGAGAGGCGTTCTTCCAGCTGAACACCCTCTATTGCGTGATTCAGATTTACACGGTGGTCGAGCAACCTTGTTGTCGCTGCCTAGCCCCGGTGCGTACGACGGTCGATTGCTATGAGCACTTTGAGGTTTCTCTCCCCGAGGGGGAAGATAGCATTGACCTTACCGCAGAAGTCGTTGGGTTGATCAGCGCCTCAATCGACCCTCGTCCACTCTGCCGCCCGGATTGCCGCGGTCTCTGTCCGCACTGCGGGGTCAACCTGAACGAGGATCACGATCATGTCTGCCGAACGGAGGAAGACGTTCATCGTAAATTGGGGGATTTCCTGCGATGAGTGAAGGACTGATTGTGCTCGGGTTTGATCCTGGTCTTGCCACCACTGGATACGGGGTCGTGCGCGAGACAGAGGACGGCCCTAAGGTGGTTGACGGCGGCGTCATCCGAACGGAGAAAGGGCTCCCACGAGCGCAGCGGCTACACGAGATCTACGACGGCGCACGAGAGCTGATCGCGACCCATCGCCCTATAGGAATTGCGATCGAGGAGATCTACTTCGCGACGAACAGTCGTACTGCAATGCTTACTGCGGAGACCAGGGGTGTT
>JAUWNS010000191.1 GCA_030612485.1 Candidatus Bipolaricaulota bacterium | reverse complement strand
GAGCATCGGCCTGTTGATCCACTTTCAGTTTCATAGGTTCATCCTCCGTCGATCAAAGAATACTGTCACAACTCGCGGTGGAGTCACTTTAACATTCACCACCACGCGCAACACGCGGTTTTCAAATTCAGCAATGCGCGTGAGCCGATGTTCCAGGTCGGCATCGATCGGATCCGCTTCGATCAACTCTGGCGTCGTCAGCGCGCTCTCCATCCACCGCTGCAAGACTCAAGTCAAGCTGGGCTTCCTCCGCTTTGTCTCACTTGTGACCCACGCCTGGAAGATCTCAACCTGCTGGATCAGGTCGTTAACCTCACCCTCGCTGACGACGTTGACCTGGTCATAGAAGGCGGCATTCCGCTTGCGGCGCGCGTGGTCGAAGTAGTCACCAAAAACCTGCATCTCGACCGGAAGTCGCGTTCGCAACTCCGCGAACGTGTGTTGATGGAAGCCCACCTTGCGGATGCGAAGCCCGTGGAGGCGGAGGATGGCCGTAGCTAACTGCAGTGCGGCATTGTAGGCAAGCGAGAACCTCGTGTCCGGATGAAGGTTACCCATCTGTGCCTGCCCGAGGTCGCGCTCCGCGATGGCGAGGAGCCGCTTGATCTCGGTCGAAGAGGGTGCAGCCGGGCGTGTGGAGTCACTCATCCCAAGATCCTCCCCAACTCCTCCTCCGTGCCAATGAGGAAGATCTTGCGTCGGGCGAGCACTGAGTCGATGAACGGGTCGTGCTCCCCCGCTCTCCGAGCTACCTCGTTCGCCGAAAAGACCGAGACGTTAATTTCACGGCCGAGCGATCGCTCCAGCTCCGCCAGGACCGGAGTCAACGCGCTCAGTCTCGCGCCGCCAACAATGAAGAGGTCGATGTCACTCTCTTGGGTGTCCGTGTTTGCAGCCACGGAGCCGTAGATGAACGCGACGACGATGCCATCGGCTTCTGCCAGAGCGTTGCGGATCCTGTCTCCAACGGCGACGGTCTTGAGAAAGATGGCGCGGAGCTCCGGAACAATCGGATTTGCCCGATTGACGCAGACGTACACCCGGTTACCTCGTTGCTCACGCTGGAGAATCCCGATGCTCGTCAGGCGTTCCAGTTCGCGATGGACCGCTCGTGGAAGCAATCCGGTAAGGCGCCCGACTTCTCGTCCGTAGAACTCACGGTCAGGATGGGTCAGGAACAGCGACAACACCCGTACTCGTGCCTTGGAACCGAAGAGCTGTTCGAGCATCTTCCCTCCGTATACAAAAGGTATCTAATCGTATACATATGGTATGCGTTCGTCAAGTGCCTCTCGGATTGTGCTGCTGAAATGGAATTCACGGTGTGGAACATCAGTTCTTAAGATTGCACCGTCTCATGAAGGCGTTTCGAGCAATTGGTGGGTTTATCTTCCTGCTTGCATATGAATCGTGTGACACCTTCATTCTTGATCGAGGTATGGATCGGACGCAAACTCGTCACTCATCTTGGTCTTGAGCGGCTCTAGTTTGAGCAAGCATCCTTTCAGTCGCTCTAAGCGCCGTTCGATACCGTTCCACCCCGGCGTCATAATCCTCCCGCGTCTCCCTTTCTCTTTGAGAACCGGAGAATCGGTGAAGTGGCGAATCGGCGCATTCACCCTATCACCCTCTCTCCGTCTCGCCCTTTCTCCCAGTCTACCCTATTCCGTGCCTGCCCTTACTACGACCGCTGAGTGGATAGATGGGTGATAAGGCGGGAGAGTGTCCGTACTTGTTGGGGAAAGAGTAGGAGGTTGGCGCGCGCCGTGGCGCGATAGACGTTCACTTTCCGGGGCTTGCCCGCGTCGGTGCGACTGGTGCGGATCAGGTTGAACAGCCCATCTAATTGCAGGTCGAGTTCCTGGTGGAGAGTTTCGGGGAGTGGGAGGGTCATGAAGTACCGCTTGAGCGTCTCATAGAAGCACTTGGAGTTCCGCCCGGCAAGCGACAGCTCTTCTTCACAGGCAGTACGGCTCTTATGATCAGGGAGAGCGTCGAGGTAGGCATCAATTGCCAGATCGATAGCGCGTTCTGCTGCCCCAGCCAGCAGTACCATCGCCCCGAGGTAGCTCCCCGCCAAGAATGTGCGCTGGCTCTCACAAGCGTAGGTGAGCACGATATCATCGAGAGGAGCGGCGACGGTCTCTTCAAGGTAGCACACATACCCGTCCGGGTCATGCAACAGTAGGGTATCTGTCTCCAGGCATTCCTCGCCGTACTCAGTCACGTGAAAGAAAGGGAGGGTGAGGTTGAGTGAGTTCTTTCCCGGAGCGAGGATTCCTTGCACGAGGAGTTCCCAGATGATCTCATGAATCTTCAGAGCGTCATGGCGCTCGTAGTTCTCGGCGAGGCTCCTCACCTGAAACGCGACTGCGTTTAAGTGCGTCTGCGATTCGCGGCGCAGGATCTCGAAGATCAACGGGCGAAGCTCGGCCTTATCCATCATTTCCTCCGTTCTGCTCAGGAATACCATACCGCATCGCTTGATATGGGACAAGGAGACGCGCATTGCCCTCCCTCACGCGATCTGCTATAGTAACCGCCAAAGGAAGAGCAGAGGAGGCCCAATGAAACGACTGATCGAGGGTGGGTGGATTTGGGATGGGAACGACCGCTTTATTGAGGACGGGGCGGTACTGATCGTTGGGGAGAGAATCGAGGCGATCCTGACACGAGAGGAGCGTTCCTCTTATCCGATCTCGCCCGAGGTCGAGCGGATCGACGGGTCGGGGAAGCTCATCATCCCTGGCCTCATCAACGCGCACACGCATCTGTACAGCAGTCTTGCCCGCGGAATGGCGCTCCCTGGCTTCGCTCCGACGAATTTCACCCAGATCCTCGAACAGTTGTGGTGGCGGTTGGACAAAGCCCTCGATCCCGAATCGGTGAAGCTGAGTGCCCGCGTCGGTGCGATGGAGGCTGCCCGTTGCGGTGTGACCACCTTGATCGACCATCATGCGAGCCCGCATGCCGTTCGCGGGAGTTTGCATGCTGTGCAACAAGCGGTGAACAGCGATGTCGGGCTACGAGGGGCATTCTGCTACGAACTCTCCGATCGCGATGGAACTGCAATTCGCGATGAGGGGATCGAAGAGAACATCTCCTTCCTCACTGAACACGACCCAGAGGATCATAATAGTGCTGCCCTCTTTGGCCTGCACGCTTCGTTCACCCTCTCTGATGACAGCCTGGCCGCGGTTGCGGAGCGTATTCCCGACGGTGCCGGCGTGCACATCCATGTGGCCGAGGGACCGGAGGACGAGGAACAGTGCGAGGCTGAACATGGGATGCGAATCATCGAGCGCCTGCGTAAGTTCGGCCTCCTGCGGGAGAAGTCGGTTCTCGCCCATTGCCTGCATATCGATGAGCAGGAGAAGGACCTGGTCGCCGAGAGCAAAGCGATCGTCGTGCATAACCCGCGTTCGAACATGAACAACGCGGTCGGCGTATTCGACATGGATGGTTTCCTTAATCGCGGGATCACGGTTGGCTTAGGGACGGACGGTCTCGGGGCGAACATGCTCGCTGAGCTATTCACCGTAGGAATCCTCCAGAAGGTATCGACCGGGAACTCCCTTGCCGCTGGATTCGGTGACTTGCAGCAGATCTTGTTCGCTAACAATCCGCAGATTGCCGGAAGACTGCGTGGGGCAAAGGTGGGACGCATCGCTCCGGGATATCAGGCGGACATTGCCCTATTCGACTATAATCCCCCCACGCCAATCGATGCGGGGAATGTTCTTGGGCACCTGTTATTCGGGATTGCGGTGCACGACCTGCACGTCTCCGATCTCATCGTTGCCGGACGATCGGTGATCGATGGTGGTCACTTCGCTAACATCGATGAGGACAAGACATATTCCGAGGCGCGCAAAATAGCAGCGAAGCTGTGGGCGCGGATCTCGTAGAAGGGGGAAGAGAATGTCTGACGCGATGAGGGTTCAATCGTTCGCTGAGCTACTAGGTTCGGCTCTGCAAGAGTACGAGCGCACAGAGGGTATCTTCGGGATCCACCGTTCGCTCTTCTACCGACCGAAATCCGACTCTCCCTATGCAACAGAGATGTTCGGATCGTACTTGGCTACCCCCATCGGCCCAGCCGCCGGGCCGCACACACAGCTTGCCCGCAACATCATCTCCGCCTGGCTCTCCGGAGGACGGTTCATCGAGCTGAAGACGGTGCAGATCATGGATGAACTCACGATCCCACGGCCGTGTATCGACATGGAAGATGAGGGATACAACGTCGAGTGGTCGCAGGAGTTGAAGCTTGAGCAGTCGGTGCGCGAGTACATCAATGCCTGGG
>JAUWNS010000085.1 GCA_030612485.1 Candidatus Bipolaricaulota bacterium | reverse complement strand
TACCCGATCCGCCACCCTGCGCCGGAGAACCCGAAGACGGTGAACGCGCTGAAGTTAGTCGCCGCCATCGTGAGGAAGAGGACGAGAGGCGGTAGCGTCCGCGAGGCGACGAAGTAGTCCTCTGTCGTACCGCGCGCGCGTTTGCGTGCGAGGATCCCGACTCCCAAGAGAACGATGAGATAGCCTGCCACAACCAGCGTCTTCTCCCACATTGTGCCCTCCTCAAAGCAAACGGCCACCCAGCGAGGCTGGATGGCCGTTCGACCTGACATACCTTGTTAAGAGTATACGTTGCGTTTAACGCTCTGTCCAGTTGAATAACAGGCCATTCGAGAAAGGGTTCCTCAATCGTGCTGTGCAGAGGAGGAGGAGCGACAACGGAATCCTAAACCCCCACTAGAACAACGCCATCTGCCCGCTCCCGAACAGGGCTTCGTCAATCACGACAAGCGGGACGAGCGAACGAGCGATGGGTAGCAGCTGCTTGCGTACATAGTGTGGGTAGTCAAGCGGGGCATCGATATACCCCACGGGACGCGACCCGCGCACAGTGATGACGTAGCGAATGACGTCGCCGGCGCCACTATTAACGTGCGGAAGAAGGGCCGCCGCTTGCACGTGGGGCGGCTGGGTCTTGACGTAGTCCTCGATCGGTTTGCGCAGGGCCTTCTGATAGACAAGGAGATCATCGAGCTTACCCGTTCGCAACAGACTAAGCGTCTCCGTCACGTAACCCTCAATCGTTGCGGTGGAAGCGTCGTGAAATGCTAGATCAAGGAGTCGGCGCTGGAACCCGCGTGCGAGAGGTGTCCAATCGCGCCGGATTGCCTCCATGCCTACCACCTCTAGCTCTTCTCCCCCGGGTCTTGTAAGGAGTCCGGCGTAGCCCTTGGCTCGGCCACGTTCCTCTCCGCGTACGGTAGGAAGGAAGAAGCGTGTATACACCTTTTCCATCTCCAGTTCGAGGCAAGATGACACGCCATACGTTGACTGGACGTAGTCGATCAAGCGAGCGTTGACGTGTTCTGCGATCTCGCCCCCGAGCCGCGTGGCCTTTTTGGAAGACGTCTCTGGGCCAAGACTGGCGTCCACGAACAGGGAATCGGTATCACCATAGATCACGGTCATACCCTCATTCTGCAACATGTCACGCGTCCATCGCAGGATGTGCTGGCCGAACGAGGTGATGGCGCCCGAGATGCTGTTCGACGCGAAGCGGCAGCCTTCCGTTCCCAGCACGCCGTAGAAGGAATTCATGATGATCTTGTAGGCGTAGGAGGCCACGCTGTCGCCGCACGCTTTCGCCTGCTCACGACTGGCGAAGAAACGATCGAGGATTTTGGGGAGGATACCGGGATAGCGCGTGAAGGCCGCTCCGTTGGGAGCGCAGACCAGGTCTTGAGTATCAGAGAGGGTAGGGACAAGCGTCGCCGGATCAATATTGAACGTGCGTATCACAGAGGGGTAGAGGCTCTTGAAGTCGAAGATCAGCACATTCCTTGCCACACCTGGGCGAGGAGAGAGAATCAGGCCGCCGGGTGCGGAGCCTCCGCTTACCCGATCGACACCGCGGGTAGGGGCGACGGTGCCACGTGCGTGCAGTTCGCTCAGGTAGAGAAAGTCGGATGCCTGTATCGATGTCCACGCTCGTTGTAACGGGATGCCGATCAACAGGCCCCGGCGGATGGTGAGGCGCACGAGGTCGTCGGCTGAAAGAACATCGAGTACTGCGTGCGCCGTCTCGCTGGCTGATCGCGGTACGCGGCCGAGAACGGCTTCTGCTACGGTGACTAGGCGCAGGTCGTCGAAGCGGCGTTGACCGGCTCGAACGATCGTGCGTGCGTCAAGAACTTGCCGGCCTTCGATGATTACCTGTGCTCCGCCGCGGTGGCGGCGTCCTGAGATGGTGGTAACGACCACGCGTGATAGGCGATTCGACCGGCCCAAGTTGAACGGGATTGCGTGTATTGCGAATCGTTCTTTCAGCGGAGCGAGCAGATCGTCGGCCGCGTTCCAACCAACGACGAGATCTGGGTCAAGGCTGCAGAGTCGAGTTCTCAGCGCAGTGAGAAGGGTACATTCATCCGGGAAAGCATGTGCCTTGGTTGCGGTTCCTTCTAGGGATTGAATGACAAATGTGTCGTCAGCGGCTGGTTGCCCGTCTGCCCCTGTGGCAATCAGAGCGGCAGCAACGATCGACCTGTCGCTGGGATCGGTTTCGAGTGCTAGGTAGGCGACCGCTAGCCCTGGCTCCCAGTTGCACGGCGCCAGCTTGGGATTATGGTATACCCGATCGACGTGTTCGCCTTTCTGCCACGAGCCGTTCAGAGTCACCGCACCGCACAGGCCGCGGTCGATAAGAAAGGCCCACGCGACCGGGACATCGGCCTCATAGGTGCGTATCCCTGCCGCCATCAACGCACGACGTAGCGGCGTAACGTTGCTCGGTGTACGTACCTCGACTTGCACTGTCCCTTCTCCGTCCATCGTTCTTTGTGGCGAGGGACGCGAAATCCCCCCGAGACGCATGGCGATTTCACGTGCACGTTGCGCCTCGCTGCGCCGAAGAAAGAACCCGACGCGCTGCCTGTCGTCAACCACGAGGAACGTGCCCCCATCGCGCAATCGCCCGTAGAGAAGGACTTCTGTACGCCCATCGCGCACGCGCCACGTAGGATGCACGATAAAGCCGGCGTCAGGGCTGTGTAACATCCTCCCGCTCTGAGCGTCGTTTCTCATTGGCCTTTGCTCCTAATAGAAGTTGGACTTGCAAATATCGTAACAAAGAGATTCCTTGAAATCGACTATCCCTACCAGAATTTCATCGTTCATTCCTCACTACAGCCTCTCCTATCAAGAAGAAGGAGCATACGGAAGCCCTGTGGCAAGACCGCAGGGAATCACAAGTTGAATACCACGTTCTGGATCATCGGTCAAGGTCGAGGCGCATGCAAGTTCTTTTAGGACTGGGCGCTGGGGTCTTCATTATTCGTGTTCTTTGTTCTTGCGTAGAACGACGATCTGATGATGGCATTCACCCAGGCAGAGAGGATTGAACATCAGAGGCGGCATTCGTAGAATGTGCAGTCACTCAAGGGCAAAAATGAGAAGGGGGTTGCATGGATTACTCTCCAGGATTGGCTATTGCGACGGCGTGTTTTGAGATAGCAGTGGCTGTTTGGGCATTGAGAGGTCCGGGCGAGAGGTCCATCATCCGCACAACGGGTGCAATTCTTCTCCTGCTAGCAACCTATCAGATCATCGAAGTGAGCATCTGCTCCAATGTGTCAGCGGCTGGTTTCCTGCCTCAATTGGCGTTTATCGCTGTGACCTGGCTTCCTCCTCTCGGTCTGGTCTTGATTGCCAAGCTCTACCGCCCAAGATCCCGCATGCTCTACAGGAATGCCTACTCCATGCTTGCCGTCGCTCTTGGGATCGTTGTGTGGATTGCTCTTGACAGAGGGTTTGTGTCTGTTTCGGTGTGCACTGCCGTGTTCGCGCGCTATAACACTGCCATACCACGATTCATGCTGTATTCTGCTTTCTACTGGCTGGGACTCCTCGGAATGATCCTGTTCTCCGGATACGGCGTGAAAACCTGCGGCGATTGCCATCGACGTCGTTTGCTCTTTCAAGTCTTTGCAGGGACACTGGCCTTTGTTGTTCCCTCGCTATTGGCGTCATACTTCGTGCCTCCGGCAAGGGGTGCGCTGCCTTCTGTCATGTGTCATTTCGCATTGTTCCTTGCCATCTTTCTCACCCGTTTAGTCTATCTGGAACGCCAACCGGTAGAAGGAAAGGAGACGCCGGTCATCGTTCAGGCAGGGTGATGTCCGAATCTGTTCATGAGCTACGAACGCGTATATATCGTATCTTCTCTCTCGATAGCGCTTTCGAACCATAGCTGATTCGACTGCTAAAACGAACTGCCACTGCTACTCTGATCGGAACCAGACCGTGACTGATAGGTCTTTGGCGCGTAGAATGGTGAGTCGAGATCGGAAAACGAAGGAGATCGCACGGCTCAGACATGGTTCGCGGTCCCTGTGCCATGCGAAGGAAAACACTCGTGAAAGGGACACCGAAAAGGAGAATCGCAATTGACCGCCTTTAGCGGAACCGCGTGGGAAGAGATCTGGCAGACATTGGAAACAAGGGAATACGTCGTCCTCGACACGGAGACGACCGGGCTCGATGCCCCGGAGATCGTCAGCGCGGCCGTTGTTGATAGCCACGGGAAGACGTTGATCAACGAGCTCGTACACCCAGCCAAACCGATCGAACCGGGAGCGAGCCGGATCACCGGGATCACCGATCAGATGGTTCGCGATAGAGCGGAGTTTCCCACTATTTATCAAGTATTATTTGAAGCACTCGATGGGAGACTCGTCGCGATCTACAATGTTGACTACGATTTACGCGTTCTTCGCAACACCTGCAATCGCTACAATTTGGACATGCCCAAGTTCGAATCCTGGTGCGTGATGGAGTGGTTCGCACGTGTCTACGGGAAGTGGGACCGTTACCGCGCAAACTACTCCTGGCAGAAGCTCTCAGCCGCAGCAAAGTACTTCAGGGTGCAACAGACCGACGCCCACGACGCTTTGGGGGATTGTCTCACGACTCAGCGCATCATCGAAGCTGGCCTCAACAGAGCACGAAAGCTCCGTCCCAACATGGACCCTCTGCTATAGACGGTTAACGTCCACGTCGAATTTGCACGGCCCTACTATTGCATCTCCTCGCACTCTAGGCAAGGTACGGGGCAGAGAGATCTTGTTTCCCGTCAATTTTTCCTGCCTTCTCCTTTCTTGGCGATCTTTGCGTCTTGGCGAGATACAAGCCTTTCCTCTCGCCCGCTCGTTATCGCTCGCTCAAGCCGCAAAGGTCGCTAAGAAAGAACATTTTTCTTGAGTTTCAAGCATCTTCATTCTCTTTGTCGATTTACGCTTTTCTTGGCGATCTTTGCGTCTCGGCGAGATAGAAGCTTTTTCTCTCTTGCTACGCTCATCTTTTGAGTCTTTCTCTGGATTACCTTGCCTTAACCGCGAGGAACCACTATTGTGCTCACCCGCGAAGGAGCGTTACGCAGAATGAAACCCAATCACGCTACCGCGGGTAGATAGAACGAGGTGAGAACTATGAAAAGACGATGGATCGTATGGATATGCCTACTGGTTGTACTCATCAGTGCTTCAACCATTGCGAGTGGGCAGGGGTTTCCTCTGGGGTTGCTCCCCACCCCCACACAGAGCGACAAGCCACTCGTCGTCGGGGTGTGGACAGAGGAGCCGGACTACGAACTAGGCGACGCTCTGACGCTCTTCTTCTCGGTGAACCAGCCAGCCTTCATCTACCTGTTCGACCTACAGCCGGATGGGATCGTTCGACTCCTCTTCCCAAACGTCTACTCGCAGTATAACTACGTCGCCGCGGGGACGCATCGACTCCCGGATGGTGGGTACAAATTGACCATCGCTCCACCGACTGGAGTGGAGGAGCTGCTGATCTTTGCCAGCCTGACACCGATCGGCCTTGATCCAACAGCCTACAGTGGCCCTTTCCCGATCATCGCTTCCGATCCGAGTGAGGCTATGTACCAGCTCCAATCCTTGATGAGGGCGACGATGCCGATTCCCACCTGGGCAACCGGCTGGACCGCGTTTACGATTTCAGGTCCGGCCTTCGATTACGCCCCTCCGGCAAGCGATGGTTCCATTCCGCCCTTCCCTCCGTCCTACCCTCCGTACCCTGGTCAGCCCGGCGCTGCGTGGTATTGGCAGGCTGGAACGTGGCACGCTGGCCTTCCCACGAGCGGTTGGTATTGGTACTTCGGCTTGGAATCCCGCTGGCACCTCTGCCTTCAGATCCAGTAAATTGAGTGATTTAGCGAGTGAGTGATTGAGTGATTTGTCAGCGCAAGCGCCCGATCATTCAATCTTCCCTCCGGGCTAGAGGCCGATTTCTCAATTCCTCAGCGCCCTTGGGGGGTGTAGTAAATCCTTTTTCAGATACTACACCCCCCGAGGCGGTAAAATGTTTGAAACTACGGTTTGAGCTCGAAGACGAGCAGTAAAAAGTTTACGGAACAGACTCTAAGGAAACCATGAATTAGAGTCTAGTGCCCTGCAGTTTCTGCTTGCGAGTCTTCCTGGATTCCTGCGTTCCTCATAGGTTCTTTCCATCTTTAGCGTTTTCAACCGCAATCCTCAATCTACGCGGGTTTGCGATTTGCCTTACGAGCCCGCTGCCGGATACTATTCCACTTTAAGCACCTGAGGTGATGCAAAGTGGCGAATACGAACGGTACGATGATGCGGGTGACAAAGCTTGTGAAGCACTACGGTGAAGTGCATGCTGTTGATGGCATCTCGTTTGTAATCCCGCGTGGAAGTGTGTTCACCATACTCGGTCCGAACGGGGCCGGCAAGACGACGACCCTGGAGATCCTCGAGGGGATCCGCCATCCGGACTCGGGCGAGATCGAGGTCTTTGGCGTTCGCCTCAAGCGCATAAACCGCGCGGTCAAGGAACGGATGGGGGTCCTCCTGCAAGACGGGAACTTCGAACCCTACCTCAGGGTTAAGGAGGTAGTGACGCTCTTCGCTTCCTTCTTCAAGAGCCCGCTCTCCGTCGATGAGGTGCTCAATAATGTCGCGCTCACCGAGAAGGCGAACGCTCACGTGAAGACGCTCTCCGGCGGCCAGAAACAGCGGCTGGCGGTCGGTGTCGCACTGGTGAATAATCCCGACCTCATCTTCCTCGACGAACCGACGACCGGGCTCGACCCACAGGCACGGCGGAACATCTGGTCGATCGTCACCGACCTCAAAGGAGAAGGGAAGACGATCATCCTCACCACACACTACATGGAAGAGGCCGAAGCCCTCTCCGATCACGTCTGCATAATGGATCACGGTGCGATTATTGCAAAGGGGTCACCACGCGACTTGGCCGCGCGCCTCGGGCAGGAGACGATCATCGAATTTACGTCTCCAGATCTGAGTAAGAACGACTTGGCTCCGCTTAGAGAATGCTGCAAGGCCATCCGCGTGGATGGGGAGCTTGTGACCGTAGAGACAGAGGACCTCGTGCCGACGATGGATCATATGCTGACATGGGCGAAGGATCACGATCTCTCGCTTAAGAACATGATCGTCCGCCAGCCGAACCTGGAGGATGTCTTCCTGTCGCTCACCGGGAGGAGGCTCCGGGAGTGAAAGGGATTCTTCTCATCGCTCGTAGCTACCTCACAACAGCGTTTCGCGAGCGTATCACCCTGTTCTGGTTCCTCGTCTTCCCGATGTTCCTCCTTGCTATCCTGACCTTGATCTTTGCAAACATGGGACAGGAAGGGGAGATCAATTTCCCGGTGACCCTTCTTAACGAGGAGACCAGCGGCGGGATGACCGACTTCGCCGCGATCGTGGAGGGTGTCTTCGAGAAAGCGGGAGAAACATCGCACGAGGGGAAAGAGCCACTCTTCACCCTCACGCAGCCCTCTCCTGGCGAGGATATGGATACCTTTCTTGTTCGTGAGAAGAAGGAACTACGCCTCGGCCGCCGTGCCGCGGTGATCGTCGTTCCGAGCGGGTTCAACCAGGCCCTGCTGGAACGCATGATGCGCCCTGACTCACCGCCAACCGCGGAGAGCACGATCACCGTCTACACAAACGAAGGGAACGCAGCCTCCGAGATGGCAACCTCGATCATCGAGCAGATCTTTACTGGAATCGATCGCGAGATCCTTGCGCAGACAGGGCGGTTCGACGAGGGTCGTGCCGTCCCCATCGAAACGAAGTGGGTTGGAAAAGATGGGGAAGAGGTCTCTTACGTGGATTTCCTCCTCCCAGGGATGATCCTGATGGGGTTCTTCGTCACCGGTCTGTTCGGAGTCCCCGGTTCGATCCTGTTCGCGCGAGATCGCCGTATCCTGCGGCGTTACTGGGTCACCCCGCTCACCGTCCCCCGCTACCTCGCCGGCTTCTCCCTCGGTCATGTCGGACTCTGTGTGATACAGTTCGTCCTCCTCTACCTCCTGGGGCGGTTCGCCTTCGGAGCCTCGGTCAGCTTTGCGAAACCTGAGTCGCTCTTCTTTCTCATCCTCGCCTCGATCACCTTCCTCTCCTTCGGTTTCTTCATCGCATCGATCGCGAAGACCGCCAACTCGGGGATGGCGATCGCCAATGTGTTGAACATGCCGATGATGTTCCTCGGCGGGCTCTTCTTTCCGATCGGTGGGCTTCCGTGGCTGCTAAAGGCGATCGTCTTTGTAAACCCGCTCACCTACCTTGCCGAAGGGTTGCGGACGAGCCTGGGGGTGCAAGGTGGAACCATATCCTCACCATTGACGATCGGAGTTCCGCTTTGTTGGATCGCGTTTTGTATTCTGGTCGCCTCGTTGCGTCTTAACTGGGATGTGGAACGATGAGATCCTTCACCGCGCTCCTTCACGCCGAGTTCGTCACCTTTCTGCGCGACAAGGCAACACTCACGTTCACCTTCCTCTTCCCGGTCATCTTCATCCTCATCTTCGGTTTCCTTATGCGGGGGACTGGCACAGTTGAACACGCCCGCCTCGGCCTCTTTGTCCCAAGCGATGTCACAAGTGAAATACTGGAAGAGGTCATTGCACGCAGTGGGGCGGTCGAGATCACCCGTTACGACAGCGAATCTGCCCTGGAGTCTTCCCTTGCGGGACGGACGATCGATTTCGCCCTCATCTGGGACGGGGAGAAGCTTACCTTCCTCTACGATTCGAGCCGGGTGCAGGAAAACTACGCATTCGTGGAGATGGCGCGTGGGATCGGTTCGGAGTTCAACCTGCGGCACCAGGGGCTCGCTCCGGTCCTTACCATGGAGAGGGTTCACGCAGGGAAAGCGGCAGCGATGAACTGGTTCAACCTTACGGTACCGGGAATCCTCGCCTTCTCCATCCTCTCGGCAGGACTATTTGCCATCTCCGGCCACCTCACCGCGATGAAGGAACGAAAGCTCCTCGATCGGTTGATCGTCACTCCGATGCGCCCTCTAGCTCTCCTCGCCGCAATCGCCTGCGTGAGGCTCGCAGTCGTCTACATCTCCACACTGATCACCCTCGGTATCGCGATGACCGTCCTTCACCTCACGTTCTCCGTCAACTGGTTCCACTACACGGTCCTTGTCGCTGCCTCGACCCTCGGGATGATGGGATTTGGGACGGTGATCGCCCTTCTCGTGCGCAAACCCTCCAGTGCGAGCAACATCGCGAACGTCCTATCGATGCTGATGATGTTCCTCGCAGGGATCTACTTTCCGATCGAGATCATGCCCTCCTACCTACGCATGATCTCCAAGGCCCTTCCCCTCACGTACATGGCCGAGGCG
>JAUWNS010000124.1 GCA_030612485.1 Candidatus Bipolaricaulota bacterium | reverse complement strand
TCCCCTCCGTAGGAGCCGGCAACGGAAAAACCATTCGCTTGTGCCGTCTGAATCAACGATTCGATCGGGGTGTCGATCGTCCCGATCGCGATCAAATAGTAATCTGTCTGCATCAACTGCGTTCCGCTCACTGCCATCCCGCTTCCGATGATGAGGATAGCCAGAAGAAGAACACCAAAGACCGCAGTCCTTTCGCCTCGATTTACCATGTTGTAGCCCCCTTTATCTTCTGAATTAGGTCGCTTGAACCTACACGAGAGGAGGGAGAAAGTTTCGCAGGGTGGGTAAAAAGGGGCATAAGAGCAAGACACGAAGATACGGTGAGGAAAACACGGAGATCCCTGCGCCTACGCGTCCCCGTGTCTCCCCCGCCCTTCACAGCGTGCTCTTTTGCGACAGCCCCCTTTAATTCACGGGTTCTCCCGCCATATTCTCCAGGAAACGGAGGTAATCAGAATCGGTGGAGAGGACGATGCTCGTCCCACCCTGAAGCGCTGTCTTGTAGGATTCCAGGGTGCGCCAGAACCGATAGAACTCGGGATCCTGGTTGTAGGCGTCGGCGTAGATTTCGAGTGCCTGCGCGTCCCCATCTCCCTTCACCATCTCCGCCTGTTTGTCCGCCTCGGCAAGGATGATCACGCGCTCCTTATCGGCGCTGGAGGTCATCTGCTTAGACGTCTCATCGCCTTCGGCGCGCAGTTGCGCGGCGATCCGCTCGCGTTCGGAACGCATACGCGAGAAGACGGCCTGCTCGATCTCGGTAGGGAGGTCGGCCCGTTTGATACGGACATCGATCAACTCGATACCGAAGACCGCGAGCTTGTCATAGCTGAGGGCAGTCACTTCTATCAGGTATTCCAGCCTCTTTGCCGAGACGATCTCATCCAGAGTGTGTTTCGCCAGGACATCACGTAGATCGGAATAGACGATGTCATCGATCCGGATCTGAGCATTGATGAGACTTCCAGCATTCGTCTCGATAAACGTCTTTGGCGCCCCCACCCGCCAGATGGCGTAGTTATCGATGGTCAGCCGCTTTTGATCGGAGGTGAGGATGTCGCGCGGTTGGATGTCGTAGTTCAAGACGCGATCCTCAAGGTAGACCACGTTGTTGATAAACGGTATCTTGAAGTAAAGACCGGGCTTCTCGATTACCCGAACGATCTCTCCAAATCGAAGGACAGCCGCCTTCTTCGTCTCATCGACGGTGAATGCAAACAGGTTGTAGACAATAACAAGAAGGACGATAACACCAGCAAAAACTATTACCTTTTTCATTGCGATCCCCCTTCTTCAAGTAGACTCTTGAGGTCCAGCAGCTGGAGAACCCCGTCCGCTCCCTGCGAGAGGATGATCTTGTTCATCTCCGGAAGGATCTCCTCCATGGTCTCGATGTACATCCGCGTGCGCGTGACCTCCTCACCGAGTTCGTACTTCTTGAGCACCGCGATGAAACGTGCTACATCCCCTTCGGCTCGCTTGATACGCTCCTGTTTGTACCCCTCGGCCTGGTTGGCGATCTCCTGTGCCTGCCCGCGGGCCCGCGGGAGGATGTCGAGCGCGTACTGATCTGCCTGGTTGATCAGCTTCTCCTTATCCTGACGAGCACTATTCACGTCGTCGAAGGCGGAGATGACCTCTCGCGGTGGTTTTACGTCCTGAAGCTGAACGTTCCCCACCACGATCCCCGTTCCATAACTGTCAAGCAGCACCTGCAGCGAGACCATCGTATTCGCCGCGATGACGTCTCGCTGTTCGGTCAGTGTCTGATCGAGCGTCTTTGTCGCTACCTGCTCGCGCAGGACGGCCTCTGCTCCCTGCTTGACGAGCGCACTCGCATCTATCACGTTGAACGCAAAGAGCTGTGCGTCCTTAACGCGGTACTGCACGACCATCTCCACGTGCGCAATATTCCCGTCTCCCGTGAGCATCAGGGCTTCTGTCTCAACCGTTTGATAGCGCGGATTGGGCGCTGGGGAGATGGTGCGAAAGCCGATCTCCTCCTTGCGCACCTGCAGTACGTTCACGATGCTCACGCTCTCGATCGGCGCGGGCAGGTGGTAGTGCAGCCCCGGGTTGACAGTAGCGGTATAGCGCCCGAATCGCTTGACCAATCCCACCTCGGACGAGCCGACCGTATAGATTCCGGTCAGCAGGTAAACGCCGATGACAACGATGATCACGAGCCAACCTAGTCCCCCGGGCAGATTCTGCATACGTAACGGCTGCCTCTCTTCGTCAGGCCCAGGCCGCCCCTCCAGTAGTCGATCTATGAACTTGCTCATATCCCCCTCCCAAATCATTTCAGCGTACTCCTATTCTACCACTTTATACAAGTCGGGCACAAAGAGAGAGGCATATTCTTGGCTCTTTACTGTTTGACGTGGGTAATGGACTCCTGACCGCAAATGATAGAACGCTGTTCTCTCGCCCGTTCGTTGCACTCACTCAAGACGCCAAGATCGCTAAGACATGCCTTTGATCCTTGTTCTTTTCTCCTCTTCCTGCTGTTCTCTGCGTCTCTGCGTCTTCGCGAGAAAATGCTCTTGCTCTTTCTCATTACCCTTCACTCATTACGCATCGCTCTTTCACGTCTTTGCGAGCGGCACTCTGTTACGTACCGTATCTTCAGCTACCCACTCGAGACGACAAGGAACCATATTTCTTTAAATACAGCGAGAAGGCAGAGGCAACGCTTCTATTATGGTTCGATGACGATCTGATCCGGCCAGGTGAGAGTGATACTCAGGCCCTTCCGGACGTCCTTGCACTCTAGCGTTCCGGTGATGATTACCGTCTTCCCTTCGTAATCGTTCCACGTGCCGCGACCGGCCTCGGTGAACGCAGAGAAAGAGTCGCACAAGACGAGCGCATGGAACGAAAAACGGCTATCATCGGCGTACAGGGTGATCTCGCTCTCGGCCACCAAGACCCGAGAGACGAGGAAGCGCACGGAGACGACCTCGGTCACGTAAGTCACCGGGTCGGCCTCGATCTGTTGCAGTGTCAATACGTCGGAGAACTTTCCCCACATCCCCTGATGACGGACCATCGCCTCGTGGAGTACTTGCTCGAAGTAGTTCCTATAGCGGTCGTTGGGGGGGATGAAGAGGAGTCTCGCCAGGCCGGCGCGCACAAGCTCGGCGTTGACCATAACCCAGCCGTCGTCCGTCTCCACATACACAAAGGCGAGGAGCCTGCTATACGTATCGCGTTCCCTCATATCGAATTCCAAGCGGACCATCTGATACTGAACAAGATCGCGTGTGAAGCGCTTCGCCTCGGCAGAGAACGGCTCGCCGATCTCCGGGGTATCGATCCCCAATAAGCGAACCTTCTCTCCCCCTTTGATAGAGATCGTGTCCCCGTCAAAGACCTTGTATACCTTTGCCTCGAGAGTGGCGAAAGAGGGGTTCGGACGATCCTCGGCAAAAGCAGGGATGAGGCAGAAGAGAACAAGGACAAATGCGATGTAGGCCGTACGAAATCTCATTGGTAGTGCACCCGTTTCTGCGTGATCTGTAGCTGGAACAACGTAAAGATGAAGATAATCCCAAACAGGACCACCGATGCGGCGGCCGCCCGCCCGAGGTGGTTTCCCACAAAGAATCCCTGCCGCATGATGTAGTAGACGAGTGTCTCGGCGCTCTTCAGCGGCCCAGGTGTCCCGCTGAACAGGACGAAGATCTCGGTGAAGACCTTGAACGAGCCGATCAGCGAGATGACGAAGACAAAGAATATCTGTGGAGTCAGAAGGGGAACAGTTACCTTCCTCCATACCTGGAAACCGGAGGCGCCGTCGATCCGCGCCGCCTCGTAGTACATCTTATCGATACTTTGCAACCCAGCAAGAAGGATGATCGCCTCGTACCCGACGTAACGCCAGATGCTCATGATGATCACCGCGGGCATGGCAAACCGCTTGTCAGCGAGCCAGTTGATCAGGTCGATACCGAAGAACCCCAGAAAGTAATTCAAGAGTCCGTACTGCCAGTTGTAGAGCCACCGCCAGACCATGGAGACGGCGACTAGCGGGGTGATATAGGCAAGAAAATAGGAAGTACGGGCAAACGTAAGGAATCTCAAGCCTTTGTTGAGGAGGTTCGCCACCAGCAGGGCGAGGAAGAGCGTCACTGGGACGTTGATTCCCACGTAATAGAACGTGTGCCAGAGAGCCCTCCAGAAGTACTTGTCGTGAAAGATGTAGTTGTAGTTTCCCCAGCCGACGAATGTACCTGGAGGTCGGACAACATTCCACTTAAAAGTGCTCAGGCGAAATGCGGAGAAGAAGGGATAGAAGACAAAGACGCTTAGAATGACGAGTGCGGGTAGTAGGTAGAGGTAGGCCTCCCCTGTTTCCCGCCAGTACGAGACGCGCTTCCACTCCTCTGGGATGACAAAGCGGAATCTACTTTTAGAACTTCGTCCGTCGATCGTAGTCTCCTTTCAAGAATGAGCGGTCCGAGGGGGTAACCCCTCGGACCGATGAATCCTTCCCTATTCTAGCAGCGGTTCGATCTCGGCTGCTCCGTTGTCCAGTGCCTCCTTCGGAGTCGCCTCCCCCATCATGACCTCCTCGAATATGGTGGCGATAATATAACGTATATCACCATAGTACGCCTGGAGTATCTGTGCGAATCCGTCGAGCATCTGCGCGGACATCGCCTGCTGATACTCGTGTGTCGCCACCCAATTCTCCCACTCTTCCGTTAGGTAAGCTGACTTGGTTACAGGCTGATAGCCACCCTTTTGCGCCCAAAAGACGGTGTTTTCCGCCCGGAGTAGGAAGCGGGCGAGAAGGACAGCTGCGTCCTTCTGGGCCTGCGTCTGGTTTATATCGAAGACAGCGAGGTTTGTCCCCTGGATCATCGACTGCTGGTTTACCGGCCCCATTGGGACACGGGCAACGCCCATCTCGAAGCCGGCCGTCTCTGCCGCTTTGTTGTTGTAGTAGTAGCCAGCCGAGGTGTCGATGAACATACACACCTGATTCGCCTGGAAGGCGTCGCTCATGTATGAACTCGTGATGAGCGAGTACGGGGCGAGACTAGCCGCGTACTCCATCGCCACAAGGCCGGCCTCGTTATTGATAGTAACCTCGGTCCAGTCCTCGTTCAGGATCGAGCCACCGGCCTCCGCAAGGAAATTCAAGAACTGCTCGGGGTTCGCCGCCGGGCGGAACCCGGTCCCGAACTGGTCGATCGTCCCATCGTTGTTCGTATCGGCGGTCAAGTCCTTCGCCATCTGCAGGTACTCCTCCCAGGTTGCAGGCGGGGTGGGGACGAGGTCCTTCCGATAGTAGAAGACCATGATCGACTTGTTGAACGGAACGGTGTAGAGGATCCCGTTGTAGGTGTTGCTAGCGACCAGACCGTCGATAATGTCCGCTTTCTCCTCATCTGTCATACCCGGGCCGATCGGATAGAGGACCTCAACGATTGGGGTCACCCAGTTCTCATACGCTTGGGTGATCGTGGGGACGTTCCCCGCCACGACAGACGCGTTGATCTTCTGTTGCAGGTCTCCGTAGCCTCCCTGGTAGATGGCTTCGACCGTGATGTGCGGGTACTCGACCATGAAATCATCGACCAGCTTCTGCAGGTTCGGTTGATGCCGCGAGCTCATCGCGTGCCAGAACGTGATCGTCACCGGATCATCAGCGACCGCGAACAACCCAAATAGAAGCACAACCACCAATCCAAAAACACCAATCTTCCAACTCTTCATTTCGTTGCCTCCTTTTTTTAACATGGTGCGTAAAGGTGCTGTTACCGACGCCGTAACTTTCTTCCTCGACCACCTCCTCATACTGTAGTTGACTATTTGATCCCCGTCCTCGCCACCCCCTGAATGAACTGTTTCTGGGTGAAGAAGAAGAGGATGAGAACCGGTATGATCGCCAGTACCGAGGCTGCCATCAGTTGCTCGTAGGCAGTCCCTACCTCTGAACTGAATAGGGTCAACCCCACCGGAACCGTGCGCATCTTGTCGCTGTTGGTCATGATCAACACCCACAGGAAGGCGTTCCAGCTCCCCAAGAACTTAAGCAGAGCAACGGTCATGATAGCCGGTTTGGAGAGCGGAACCACGATCTGCCACAGGAACCTAAGGCGCGAACAGCCGTCGATTCGTGCCGCGTCCTGTAACTCATCCGGAATCGACCGGAAGAACTGCCGCAACAGAAAGATCCCAAAGACCGATGCCAGCCAGGGGATGATCAATGCCTCGTACCGATCGAACCAACCTAATCTGGTGATCGTCACGTAGTTCGGGATGAGAAGCATCTGCCCGGGGATCATCAATGTTGCCAGCAGGATAGCGAAGAGGACGTTCTTCCCGAAGAAACGCATCTTGGCAAACGCATACGCAGCCAGGATGGTGGTGATCACCTCGCCAATCGTCGTGGTGATCGCCATGAAGAAGCTATTGAAGAAGTAACGACCGAACGGTGCGACATTCCACGCTTTGATATAGTTGCGCCACAGCCAATCCTTGGGAAACCACTGGGGAGGCATGCGCAGGACCTCACTCTCTTCCTTGAACGAGGTCGTCACCATCCAGAAGAAGGGAAGGAGCATAATCGCACAACTGACGAGCAGAAGAAGGTAAAGGAGAAAGCGATACGTGTGCTGCCGCAGGAAATGCTTATCGATAATATATCTGGAATCCAAGCGCCCTCCGATCCCTTTCCTTGCTGCCTTTTTTCAGTATAACGAGGAAGGGAAAGCAACGCAAGAAACGCGCGGGAATCCGAAGGGCGGTCAATAATGACCTGTGCGAGAGCATGGGTGGGAGTAGAATAGAGGAGAGAAAAGACAGTGCTTACAAGGTCTTATTCTCAACTACGAGCCTCGGAGAGCCATAGATGAGCGAACAAGAGAGAGTTATCCCAACCGCCTTGGCAGCTGTGACTGTCAGTAAGTCATT